>CAZSTT010000006.1:18378-45925 GCA_964609705.1 uncultured Thermodesulfobacteriota bacterium | reverse complement strand
ATAGGATTCCTCAATGGTTTTTACCAGGCGGGTCAGTAGGGAATTAGTCGGTACGGGAATCCCATACCTCTGCCCCTCACGTACAATCATTCCGTTAAGAAAATCAATTTCGGTCCTTTTTTTCTTTAACACATCCTGAAGCATGGAAGAAATATTGGCGCTGGTGAGCTGACAGACTTTTTTAACCTGGCCCAGGGGATCGGAGTAGATGAATTCAATGCCTTTCTTATTCCCAATCCGAAGGCCCTCTCGAACGGCTTCCTCCAGGATTTCCTTTGTCCCGGAGAATTCAATAAGTCTTCCGTTGGGCAAATGAGTCAGTGCGGTCAAGGCATTGATTCCAATATTGATTAATAATTTACTCCAGATCAAATTTTCAATCTTGGGCACTAATTGGGTGACAAAACCGGCTTCATCCAATAACATTTTCACCCGGTTTAAATAAGGGTCTTTCTCTGGATCAGGCCCACCCTGGGGAAATCCATAGCCGATAAAGGTATCCCCCTGCCCGGCATGGCGCACCCGACCGGGGCCCAGATCAGTAGCTCCGTGGGAGGTAATCCCAGCGATAATTTTTTCTTTGGGGAGGAATTCCCCTAGGGTTTCTACGTTTCCCACACCATTCTGGAGGGTCAGAATCTTTGGACCCCTTCCAATACGTTCGAGGCTCCGGGCCACACTTCGCGTATCATAGGCCTTGACACAGACCAGTATCAATTCAGTCTCCATTAAATCCGCCGGATTCAAGGTAACCGGAATTTTGACTTGAAAAGTTCCCTGAAAACCTTCGATGATCAGGCCCTGCAGCTTGATGACCTCGACGCGCTCCGGCAGGTGATCCAAAAGCAGGACTTCATTCCCGGCCTGAGCAATTTTTCCGGCCAGAAGGCAACCCATAGCCCCCGGGCCGACAACCCCGATCCTCATTGGTTTCTCCTTTTTTAAAATATTAAATAGTTATTTTAAATTATAGTATTATCATAAAAATCCAAAAATTCACTCGAACTTCTTAGTGCCATTCCGATTTGAAGTAACTCTTGATTGGTTTTTTATTTCCCTTTTTTCTTGACCCTTATCCGGTTCAATTCTTTGGTTTCCATAACGAAATAGTGTTCGGGTAATGGAAATTCTGCAGCTTCAACCTCTTTTTTATAGGCTCCAACCGCTTCTTTAATGATCGGGAATAACTTTATGTATTGTTTAACAAACTTGGGAGTAAACCTCTCAAAAAGACCCAGTAGGTCATTGGTTACCAGCACTTGCCCATCACATTCCGGGCCGGCCCCGATTCCGATAGTTGGAATTTGCAAGGATTTGGAAATCAAACCGGCTAATTTATCAGGGATACATTCCATTACAAGGGAACAAGCTCCGGCCTCTTCCAGGGCCAGGGCCGAATCCAATAATCGTTGGGCTGAGACGGCGTCTTTTCCCTGGACCCTGAACCCCCCTAACTGGCCTGCGGTTTGAGGAGTCAATCCGATATGGGCCATTACTGGAATTCCGGCCGAAACAATAGATCTAACGGTTTCGGTTACCTCCAGTCCTCCTTCCAGTTTAACTGCATCGCACCCAGCCTCCTTAATAAAACGACCGGCATTTCTGATGGCCTCTTCCCTGCTGATATTATAAGACATAAAAGGCATATCCCCGACAATAAAGGCATATTGCACCCCGCGCCGGACGGCCTTGCAATGATGGATCATTTCATCCATGGTCACCGGCACGGTGGAGTCATATCCCAAAACCACCATACCCAGCGAATCGCCCACCAGGATCATATCAATCCCGGATTGATCGATAAAAGAGGCCAAGGCAAAATCATAAGCGGTTAGCATGGTGATCTTTCGGCCTTCTTTTTTTTTGGCCAGCAATACTTGATGAGTCACTTTTTTTCGTTCCATAATACCCTCCTAAATTCAAAATAATGATTAATGGCCCTGTTTGAAATTCTTTTGAAACTCAACCTGGGGTGATTGATGGTTTGGATTCAGGGGGGCCTAAAATAAAAAAACCCCCGGACAAAGTCAGGGGGTTTTTTAACATCCGTCTCCCGTCCCAGTCCATCTTATGGATCCAAGCGGTATCTTAATAAATGTTATGCAAACTTACAGATTTGAAGCCGATCGGATAAGGCGATAATATAAACTGATTGCCATAATCCTCAAACCCGCCGGAGTCGGACGGCCCTTTACCGTTATTTTCCGGCGGCCACCTTGGCGGCTTTGACCGTGTTTTTCATCAGCATGGTAATAGTCATCGGTCCAACTCCACCAGGAACCGGAGTAATCAATCCGGCTTTTTCCTTTACGGTTTCAAAGTCAACATCTCCGGCCAAAATGGCCTTACCGGATTCGCTCATCCCGATCCGATTGACCCCGACGTCAATAACCGCAGCCCCTTCCTTGACCCAGTCGGCTTTGACATATTTAGCCACCCCGGCAGCCACAATCAGAATATCGGCCCGGCGGCAATGTTCTATCACCTTCTCCGGAGGGGTTCCGGTATGGACGATGGTTACTGTGGAGTTAGCTCCTTCTTTTTTCTGCAGCATAATATTGGCGATGGGTTTTCCAACGATATTGGACCGCCCCACGACCACCACCTCGGCCCCTTTGGTCTTAACACCGGAACGGACCAGGAGTTCCTGAATCCCGGCCGGTGTGCAGGGCAGGTAATCAGCCTCACCGATCATCAGTTTACCGACATTGACCGGATGAAAGCCGTCCACATCCTTTTTAGGATCTATGGCATAAAGGACGTTGGTCTCGTTGACGTGTTTAGGAAGAGGCAATTGCACCAATATGCCGTGAATCTTTGGATCTTTATTATATTTATCGATCAGGGCCAATAAGGCCTCCTCAGTGATATCGGCCGGCTGACTGTCCTGAATGGAAAAAAAACCCAATTCTTTTGAGGTCTTTTGTTTGGCTGTGACGTAACTGACCGAGGCCGGATTTTCTCCTACCAGAATGGTCACCAATCCGGGGACGACCCCCGTCCGGGACTTTAAATCCTCTACCTCCTGCTTTAATTCCTCTCTAATTTGTTTGGCAACTTCAGCCCCGCTGATAATTCTTGCACCCATGCCTATCTCCTTTCAAATCTGATTTAAATAGCTTTATCCACCAAAAATATTTGATATTGTTATCATGAACTCATAACTGTTTCATTATCAAATTTATAAGATAAGAGTCAATAAAAATAACATAAAAATAAAATTCACTCTCCTGCTTAAATATGATAAGTTACTACAATAAAATCATCTCTGAATCAGAGAATGGTTCTCTAACTCTCAGACCGGAAAGGAGAGGGGCTTGTTTCTAGAGATGGCCACCCGTCCTTTTCCCTCAAATTTCACATAGGTTGGTTAGGCTCCATGCGTAGAATTTTGCTCAAATGGTTGATCAATGCCCTGGCTCTTTTAATAACCGCTTATGTCGTCAAAGGGATCCAAGTCACAGGGGTTTCAGCCCTGTTTCTGGCCGCCGCCCTGCTCGGGATTCTAAATGCCCTTATCCGCCCTATCTTAATTATCCTGACTTTACCGATCAATATCATCACCTTGGGACTTTTTACTTTTATTATTAACGCCGCTATGCTCTGGTTTGTTTCATTGATAATCAAAGGATTTGTGATTCAAGGTTTCTGGCCTGCGGTCGTCGGGGCCTTGATCATCAGTTTGATCAGCTGGTTTTTTAATTGGCTCTTACGTTAAAACCGCTTTGCATCAGGTGAAAATACCTGTGTTATCAAAGCTCGCCTGTTAAACCTAAAATTTAAGAAATTGTAACTGGGAACCGAAAATACTTTTAAGGGAGTCTTTTCCTTCAATCACCAAAGGTTTGTTCTAAAAAAAAATGAAAAGGATATAGACCATTGGCTCAGATAGATGCTTTTTTTAAATTAATGCATGAACAAGGGGCTTCGGACCTGCATCTTTCTTCCGGCTCCCAGCCGATTCTCCGGATCAGGGGAGAACTGGAACGGGTTAAATATGCCGTCCTGGAGAATGACGACCTGAAAGCCCTCCTCTATGAAATCACCCCTGAGGAAAAGATCAAACTGTTTGAAGAAACGGGCGATCTTGATTTTGCCTATGAAATCCCAGGACTGGCCAGATACCGAGCCAACTTTTTCCGTCAGCTCCATGGAGTAGGGGCGGTCTTCCGGGAAATACCAAGCAGAATAGCCACCGTAGAGGAATTAGGGCTCCCTATGGTCATAAAACGAATGGCTTTGTTACCCAAAGGACTGGTTCTGGTTACCGGCCCGACCGGAAGCGGGAAATCAACCACTCTGGCGGCCATTATCGATCAGGCTAATCGTGACCGTAAAGATCATATATTGACCATAGAAGATCCGATTGAATTCGTTCATCAAAATATCAATTGCACGGTAAATCATCGGGAAGTCGGTCGACACACACGATCTTTTGGAGCAGCCCTTAGGGGGGCCTTGCGGGAAGACCCGGACATTATAATGGTGGGGGAAATGAGAGACCTGGAAACGGTTTCCCTGGCCATCGAAGCAGCGGAAACCGGGCATTTAGTTTTCGCAACCCTCCATACCATCAGCGCCTCCAAAACCGTTGATCGGATTATTGAGGTCTTCCCCTCCGATCAGCAGGCCCAGATTCGGGCAACCCTGGCTGATGCCCTGCGGGCGGTCATTTCCCAAACCCTTTTCAAGCGGATCGACCGAAAAGGTCGGATCGCCGCTCTGGAAATTCTGATCGCTACCCATGCTGTGCGCAATTTGATCCGTGAAGGGAAAACTTTCCAAATTCCTTCGGTGATTCAAACGGGGAAAAAGTTTGGGATGCAAGCCTTGGATGACGCCATTATGGAATTTTTAAAAAAAGGGTGGATTTCAGGAGAGGAAGCCTATAATAAATGTGTTGCCAAAGATAAATTTAAGTCCTTTGTAGGAGATTTGCTCACTGATTTTACGGAAATATGAGGACGGATGTCTGATACCAGATGGTGCTGGATTATTTAATTTCAGAGATACGGTCATAAATGGTCATCGAACTAAATCTGTTTTCCCGCTATCCGGTATCGGGTATCCGGAATCATCATTAAAGGAACCAACGAACCATGCGTCAGGCAGAACTTGATTTCATCCTGTCCAAGATTGTCGAGAATTACCCTCAAATTTCGGATATCAACTTAACCGTCGGACGGCCGTTCCAAGTGGAAGTTTATGGGAACCTAGTCCCGGTTCAATTAAACTTATCCGCCCAGGTTTTAACCCCCTTTCAAACCGAAATCATTGCCCTGAATCTGTTGCGTTCGGACCGCCGGAAAATGGAAACACTGCTTAAACAAGGCTCCTGCGATCTTTCCCATGCTATCCAGGATAAGGTGCGATTCCGGGTCAGCGTTTTTTCTCAAAAGAATAATTACAGCATCATCATGCGTAAGCTCCCGGTCGTCATTCCCACTGTTGACAGCCTGGATCTCCCCCAGGTGTTTAAAAAAATGGCCCGGGGAAAAAATGGAATTGTTTTTTTCACCGGAGCCACCGGATCCGGAAAAACCACGTCCCTGGCGGCGATCCTGGATGAGATCAACGAAAACGATCCGGTTCATGTCATCACCTTGGAAGATCCGGTGGAACTGGTTCATAATCACAAAAAAGCAACTTTTAATCAACGGGAGTTAGGGGCCGATTTCGATTCTTTTTCCCATGGGCTGCGGGCCGCTTTGCGTCAGGCCCCCAAAGTCATCCTGGTGGGAGAAATCAGGGACCGGGAAACCATGGAAATCGCTTTAACAGCAGCCGAAACCGGTCATCTGGTGTTAACCACCCTTCATACCATCGATGCCACCCAGACCTTAAACCGTATTTTGGGTTTTTTCGATCAGGAAGAGGAGAGGCAGATTCGAATCCGCCTCTCCGGTGCCCTGCGCTGGGTGGTCAGTCAAAGACTCCTGCCACGAATCGATCAAGGCCGGGTAGCGGTTTTCGAGATCATGCTGAATAATCTCCGCGTCCAGGATCTCATCCTTCATGGAGAATCGGCCGATAAAACTTTTTATGAAATTATGGAAACCAGTCAACCCTTTGGATGTCAAACCTTTGACCAGGATATTATTGAAAAATTTGAGAAAGGAATTATATCCGAAGAAACCGCCCGCCTCTTTGCCTCGAAGAGGGCCATCGTTCAACGGGGAATGGACCAGATCAAAAGCCGCCGCGGGGAAAAGACGACCAGCATAAAAAATCTGGCTTTGGATCAGGAATATCTAAAATAATTTTTAGCAGAAAGAATAAGAAAATGAGCCGGCTGTGGACAGCACCTGAGGAGAACCTTTTCACTGATAGAACCATATTAATGGCCGTTCAATCCCTCTGGGTTGATCCTTTGACCAAGGCCATCCTGGAAGAGGGGGGACATCCCCTTTCAGTCAACAAAAAAGAAGAGGCATTTTCTCTTCTTCAATTTGAAGAACCTGAATTTTTCATTCTTTCCGAAGGGCTGGGGCAGAAGGGTTCTGAGTCAAATTCCCTTTTGGAATATATCCAAAAAATGCCCACCAGCAAAAGAAGAGAGATTTTTGTTGTCTGGGTGAGCGCTAAGGTCAAATCAGGGGATATATTGTCCGCCTTTTCTTACAGCGTCAATCTGGTGCTTCACCCGGAACAACTTCCGGGAATTACCAAAATGATAAAAAAATCATGGTCCCAGTGGAAAGACCTTTACCAGGTTTTTCTTCAAACCCGTCTCCAGTTAGACGGACCTTGACCCTCTCTGGCGACCCCCTTGGAACCTTCCAAAATGTTCAATTTTAGTCGAGGTCAAGGTAGACGATCCCGCGCTTGGCGGGATTAACTGCGGAGGCCATTTAGTATTTCGAGAATTGAAAATTGGGTCTGACTGAATAGCTTGGGCACCAGGGGATTTTTTCGGGAACTCTTGATGGTCCGGGACTAATCCATCTTTTATAGCTTCATCGAATATGAAAACAGAACAGCGGCGACTTCGTTTACAAAATTGCCTCCAGACTATTCTGGAAGTTAATGAGTTTATGGGAGGGGAGGCTATTCATCTGGATATTGTCCATCAACTGGACAACCTAAGAGAATTGATCGCTCACTTTCAACCTGAATTTCTCAGTGAGCAGGATTTGGAGAAAATCGAAGAATCCACCAATCATCTCCTTCGTGAGTTAGCCGAAATTTTCCACCTGAAAAAATTAGGCATGGTGCACAGCGGGTATTATCATTGATGATTTCGGATTGCCGATTTCGGAAGGCGGATTTGGACCGAGACCTTTCTCTTCTTTTTTATTCCTCCATCCGTAGTCGGCTATCATCCCTCGTTCATTCCCATCGGGTCTGGTAGCCACAAGACTGATCCACCGCAACCATAATTGCATTGAGACGATTTTCTAATTCCTGCTGCAACGCTTCCATCTCAAGCTCATTACAGGTTTGAGGAATGGTCAGGGGAGCGCCGTAGTTGATAAAAACCTTGCTGAAAGGACGAGGGATCATGGTCTTATCCCAAGTTTTTTCCAGGGTCAGGGGCCTTCGAGACGACCATATAATGGGAAGCAAGGGAACGCCGCTCCTTTTAGCCAGTAAAAGAAGCCCTCTTTTGGCCTTGAAACGGGGGCCCTGGGGCCCATCCAGGACCGTACTGCAAATCCGGTGTCCTGCCTTTAAAAGGCGAATCATTTGGATCAGGGCCCTTTCCCCCCCATGTTGGGATGAGCCCCTGACCGGAAAAACCCCGCATTTTTCTGCAAACCGGGCCAGGTATTCCCCATCCTGGCTTCGGCTGAACATCACCACGGGATGAAAAGGGCCATAATAGTAGCAGAAAAAAATGGAGGCCCGATGCCAGGTAACAGCGATAAACTGGCGGTCCCCCAAGAAAAACTCCTTATGGAGGTCCTCTTGTAATATCCTTATCCGGCAAGTATTAAACCAGGTTTTTATAATAAGGGTGGCCAGGTTAATCAGGGCGCCCGAAACCCGTTGTTTCGACAGGGTCAGGTCCATAGGGACCTAATTTTCCTTCTTGGGGAAAGGGATTTTATGAAATTCAACCCCTTCTTCTTTTAATGTCTTTTCCTCCTCAGTGGTTGAAGTACCCCGAATATTTCTTTTTTCGGTGACCCCGTAATGCATTTTTAAAGCCTCTTTGGTAAACTCGGTCCCCACTTCTTCGAAATTATTTTCAATAAAATTATAAAATTGCTGAATTTGGTTGACCGCAAGATCGACCGTCTCATCGTCCTTTGAAAAACGGGGAGAACGTTTGATAGCCACCGGAGATAATACCTGGTTGATCTGATTGTCTTCACAAACCGGGCATCGAATTTCACCGGCTTCTTTTTGGCGATAAAAAGCCTCTGAATTGCCGAACCAGCCTTCAAAAAAATGTTCATTAGCACATTGTAAATCAAGGACCATCATAACTGCTTGTCTCTTCTCATTCCCAATATCATAGGCTTATTCAAGAGTCATGGAACATCAAAATAAATAAAAGGATTCAAGGGTTCAAGTGAAAGGCTATGGCAAAAATACCCTTTAACCCTTGAATCCCGGTCCCATAAATCCTTGATTCAAATCTTCCCCTGAATCAATAACTCCTTTAATACCATCCGAATATCCAGACCTTTTTCCATTAATCCCTGAAGACCGTAATTCATGTTGGCCTCCAGGACCATCCACCCTTTATCGGGAGTATGGCATAGATCCAATCCTACGTCTTCAAAATTGCACATCCGGGTAATCTGGACGGCAAAGGCCAAAGCCTCGTCCGGTATCCCGTTGAACCGGATGGAAGCTCCCTGGGCCAGATTATTTCGGAATTCCCCCGGTGTAGCGATTTTCCAATAGGACAGGATGACTTGATGATTTATCAGGATCACCCGAAGATCTCGATCCAGGGGGAGATATTCCTGGATATAAGCCACCGGAGAACGGACCAGATAACGTCTTAGCTCTTCATCGTTATGGATCAGAAAAACCCCGCATCCCATCGAAGATCCTCGTGGAATCTTGGCAATGAAGGGAAAGGAAAAATCCTTTGAAATTCTTTTTTTTTGCTGCCCGAAATAGACTCGCGTCCGGGGATGAGGAATCCGCAAAAAGTCAAACAAGGTGGTCTGTTTGATCTTGTCCCCTGAATAAACATAGGTTTCGCGGCCGGGGAAAATGGCCTTCCCCATAGTCATAAATAGGTCAACATAAAACGGGGTCGGGTAATAGATCTTTTCAGCGGTCCGTATCTGTTGTTTTTCTTCCGGGGTATAATCGGAAAAATTGGGTTTGGCTTGGATGATGGCCACCCCCGGGCACTCTTTATACCGATGACTGAAGGCGATACGTAATCCGTTGGTCATAAAAACCTAACCAAAATTATTGAAATACTCCTGTTGCTGGTTACTGGTTACTCGTTATTTGTTTTAACGAGCAACCAGCAACAAGTATCCACAGTAACCAGTAAGGTCGTTTAGGGTTCGATGAGCTGTCAACAAAGAGCTTTCTTCTATCCGTTATCCATCCTATCGAGATTACCTAAGGATCGACCGCTGGGGATAATATCCGGCCTTAACCGTCGCGTTGGGTCCTACGATGCTCTTGGGTCCCAACAGGGTTCCGGGATTGGTGACCGAATTGCACCCGGTTTCCGTATGATCGCCCAAAACCGCTCCAAACTTTCTGAGCCCGGTGTCGTAGATTTTGTCGCCGCCCTTCAACTGGATGGTATTACCGATCATTTTAAGATTAGCGAGTTTGGTTCCGGCCCCCAGGTTACAATTTTTCCCTAAAAGACTGTCTCCGATATAGGCAAAATGACCGGCCTTGGCCCCGTTAAGCATAACGGAGTTTTTCATTTCGGTGACGTGGCCGACCACACAACGATCTCCCACCAGACACCCGCCGCGAAGATAGGCCCCTTGGCGGACTTCGGTTTGCCGACCAATAATGGTCGGTCCTTGAATATAGGCACCGGATTCCACCACGGTCCCCGGCCCTATCTGAATATCCTTGCCGAGCAAGGTAATACCCCCAAACAACACGATGGCTTCTTTCAGTTCCTGTTTCTCATAAACAACCTTGAATTGCCCTTTAGTGGCATCTCCGGGAATAATAGAGAACCCCTTCTCCAAAATGCTTCCCTGGTAAATAACAACCATTCGGGATAAAAAAGAGCCTTCCAGGGATAGTCCATCCAGGTTGGAAACAACCCGGGACAGCAAATAAGGTTTTATCTTCGGTAAAACCTCCCATATCTGTTCGATATCGGAGAAGAATTCAGAATGTTCCCAATCAGAATAATCAAAAAAATCCTTTGGACTGAACATAAAACTTTCCCCTGGATATTTAATATTTTTCTTGATCCCCAACCCGGACCAGCCGGAACCAAGGTGTGAATATACAAAACATGTTGAAAACACCTCAATTGGTCCGGGTCCAAGGCGTGTCCTTTAAGAAATTCTATCCAGTTTGCGTAGAATTTTATTCTTTAATACGAAAATAGGATTCGAGGTCACTCACGCCTAGCCCTATTTTCATATTTGGTGGTGCCACGCCCCAAAAGCGGGGCATGGCGGTTTAGTTACTAACGATTTACAATGACTCAAAACTATTAAAGTATTGGAGCAAGGAGTATTGTTTTTTTCAGACCATCACTCCATCAATCCATCACTCCCATCGAAAAAGCTACCAGACATACCTCACGGGTATGTCCCGTTCTTTTAAATAGTCTTTAATTTGACGAATGGTGTACGCTCCATAATGGGTCATGGAGGCAATCAGGGCCGCATCGGCCTTCCCCTCCAGTAAAACCCGGCCTATATGTTCCGGGAGACCGGCCCCGCCGGAGGCGATCACGGGTATGGAAACGGCTTCGGAAATCAAAGCTGTCAAATCCATTTCATAGCCGTTTTGTGTCCCATCGGCATCAATGGAATTCAGACATATTTCGCCGGCCCCCAGGCGGACCGCCTCTCTGGCCCACCACAAGGCATCGATCCCGGTAAAGGTCCGGCCGCCATGAATGACCATCTCATAGCCTGAGGGAACGGCTGAACGGATCGGAACCTTTTTGACATCCATGCCCAAAACGATACACTGTCCGCCAAAAACCTGAGCTCCCTCCCGGATCAATAATGGATTCTTGATCGCCGCCGAATTAATACTGACTTTTTCCGCCCCGGCCAAGAGGACCTGCCGCATATCGTCGAGACAGGATATCCCTCCTCCCACAGAAAAAGGGATAAATATTTCTTCAGCGACCCGTTGAACCACTTCAATCATGATTGCTCTTTTTTCGGCGGAAGCCGTGATATCGTAGAAAACCAATTCATCCGCCCCCTCTTCATAATAAAAGCGGGCCATTTCTACCGGGTCGCCAATGTCGATATTATTTTTAAACCGGATGCCTTTCGTGGTTTTGCCGTCCCGAACATCCAGACAGGGGATAATGCGTTTAGTCAGCATCCTCACCCTCCCATACGGAAAAGGCCTGCAGCAAGGCCAATCCCGGAGGCCCGCTCTTTTCCGGGTGAAATTGTAGGGCCGCTAAATTCCTGTAAGCCAAGGCCGAAGGGAAAGAAAAACCGTAGTGCGTCCGGCCCAGGATCAGATTTTCTTCCCGGGGAACAGGAAAATAGGAATGGACAAAATAAAAGGTGCTCTGCAGCGGTAGCCCATTAATCAGGGGATGCTTCCGGGTCCACTCCACCCGGTTCCAGCCCATATGCGGTATTTTTAAAACCCTTCCCTTTTCGTCCAGATGAGGATCGGGGAAACGAACCGCCTCTCCGGGAAGAATCCCCAGACAGGGGGTTTCATTTTCCTGACTGAATTCCAGGATAACCTGGGTGCCCAGGCAAATCCCCAATAAGGGGCGTCCGGAACGAAAATAGGCTTTGATGGCCTCATCCAGTCCGCTGGTTTGGAGAACTTTCATGGCCTCACCCGCGGCACCCACTCCCGGGAAAATCACCCGATCCGATTGAATTATCAAATCAGGGTCATGGGTAATCCGGCAAGGGATCGACAGTTTTTTCAAAGCCCGTTCCACGCTGGTCAAGTTGCCGGCTTTATAATCTATAATGCTGATCATAGATTTTTATTAACCCAAACAGCTCTTCATGTCAATGTTTCCGATCGGTTTAATACGAAAATAGAGTTTGGCGTCCATCGGACTCTGTTTTCATGTCTCGGCTTCCGCAGGAAGTCTCTTGGGGAGCTCGGCGAAGCCGAGCGGATCGTGGTGTCACGCCCCTGGCAGGGCATGACGGCTTAATCGGCCCCTTTAGGAAATTGAACGGTAAATTCAGTTCCTTTTCCAGGAGAACTTTCTAAATGAATAGTCCCGCCAAGATCGGAAATGAGTTTTTGAACGATGCTCAAACCAAGCCCGGTCCCTCGATCTTTGGTGGTAAAAAATGGCTCAAAAATTTTAGCCTTATTCTCCTGGCTGATACCGGCACCAGTATCTTTTATTCTGATTTCAATCCAGTCTTCGTCATTCGCGCTTCGATGTTGCCTGGCAGCGACGAGGATCTCACCATCGGGAGGAACAGCCTGAAGGGCATTCAGAAGCAAATTCCACAAGATCTGAGACAATTCCCCTGCAGAAATCTTAAGGAAAAGATCCTGGGGGACGTCCAATCTCCAGACAATGGCCGGAGAATATTGCCTGTTCTTTTTTATCAGATCAACCGTCTCAATGATTAAGGCTGAAATATCTAACCGAGTTTCGATCACCTGGACCGGTTTGGTAAAGGCTAGAAAATCATTCATTAATGAATCCAATTTAGAAACTTCTCGAGAAATTATATTTAAAAGGCGTTCGCCGGTCCCCTTTTCTTTGAGATCGTCTTTTAAAACTTGGATCGATCCGCTGATGGAAGCCAGAGGATTTCTAACTTCGTGAGCGATTCCGGCGGCCATTTTTCCAATCAGGGCTAAACGATCTACCTGACGCAGGTGGTTTTCCATGACCTTGATTTGAGAGATGTCTTTAAACGAAAATATCTTTCCGATGCCCTGGGAACGATTCTCCTTAACCCGGTTGAAGGAAAAACCCAAGGTTGTGACCGATCCATCAGAGGTACAATAGGCGGCTTCCATCCGCTTTCCCTCCACTGTATCATTGAGGTCAAGCCCCCCTTTCAAATCGGGAAATAAAGAAATCAGCGACTTATGGACTAAATCCTTTGAACTTAAACCCAGAATTTTCTCCCCTGCCCGGTTGATGCTCTGAATCTTGTTTTCCTCATCCAAAGTGATCAATCCAATATCCAGGTTTTCAATGACGATCCGGTTCAGTTCTTCCAGTTGATAAATATTCTTCCTCTGACTTTCAATCTGACTTCGCTGATTTTGGGAATGTTTGGTGAAAATGCTGTTGAGGTAACCCACAAAGAAGAAGCCCAACTCACTCATAATAATCTGATATAAGAGATATTTTTCTGAAAAAAAGGAAGGTTGATCTTGAAGACCATAATAAAAAGGGATTTTACCCGAACCTTGGAGGAAAAGAAGAAGGGCGTATAAAAGGCCTACATAAAGGGCGGAGAATAATCCCCCCTGTCGAGGGAAAAGGATACCGGCCGCCAGAATTACTAAAAAATAGAGATAAGAGAAGAAACTCTCAATGCCGCCGGTGAAATAGACTACGCCGGTCACAAATATTCCGTCAAGGGCCAACTGACAAAGGGCAGTCCCTTTAATAAACTTTCCCCGCGATTGAATAAGAAGATAAAGGATTGAAAAAAAGTATTGCAGGGCGATCAGAGAATAAACCGGGGTGAACAAAAAAGGGAATTGGAAAAAGTCTTCTTTTTCATGCAGGAAAACGGTTAGCAAAAGAAAGGTTGAAATGAAAACCAGCCGCCATAAAACAAGCCAACGGGTTTTTCGTAAAAAATCTTCTTCAATATAAAACCAATTCTCGGAAGGGGCTTCCTCCCCCGGTTTGGGGGGCGTTATTTTAAAAGGGAATTTCATGGGCTATCATCTCGAAAAAATATTGTGTAATCAAGAGGGATCAATCGGCGACGGGACTGAATTCGCCTAGGGAAAATATTCTGACGGCCTTTGGGTTTCTAAATTTCCTTGGTGGGGAGGCGTTTAAACCCGTTTTCTCGCACAATCCTTTGACCTACCGGAGCTTATCACCCGGTGATGGCTTCCCCCATCTTAAAGATCGGCAAATACATGGAAATAACCAATCCGCCGACGATCCCCCCCAGAACGACCATCATAACCGGTTCCATCAGGGAAGTCAGGTTGTTGACGGCGGCATCCACATCATCATCATAAAAATCAGCTATTTTGTTCAGCATGGTATCCAGTTCTCCGGAAGCCTCACCAACCCCGATCATCTGAGTGACCATGGGAGGGAAAACCTTGCTTTCCGCCAACGGTTCGGAAATGGTCCTCCCCTGGGCGATACTGGCTCTAGCCTTGTAAATGGCCTTTTCCACCACTTTGTTCCCGGAGGATTTAGCTACAATGTCCATGGCTTCCAGGATAGGGACCCCGCTGCTGACCATAGTCCCAAAGGTCCGGGTGAACTTGGCCACCGCCACCTTGCGGAGCAATAAACCGAAAATCGGAAGTTTCAGAAAAAGATCGTCCATTAAGTATTTGCCTTTTTCGGTTCGATAAATCCGACGCAGAAGGTAAAGAAAAACAATGGCTCCGATCACTATATAAAGAATGTTACTAGAGACAAAACGGCTGAGACCGATCACAAATTGGGTAGGAGCCGGAAGGGATTGGCCGACTTCGGAGAACATTTTTTCGAAAACCGGGATCACAAAAAGCAGGATGACCGCGGTCACAATCACGGCGACACTGGTGACCACCCCCGGGTAGACCATGGCCCCTCTGACTTTTTTTTTCAGCTTCTCGCTCTTTTCAATATAGCTGGACAATCGGTTTAAAATGACATCCAGAATCCCGCCGGTTTCACCGGCCTGAACCAGATTGGTATAAAGCTCGTCAAAGACTTTGGGATGCTTTTTTAAGGCCTCATTCAAGGATTGCCCGCTTTCCACATCCCCTTTGACCTTAATGATGACATTGGCAAAAGCGACATTCTCCTGTTGAGCGGCCAGGATATTTAAACATTGGATTAGGGGCAGTCCGGCATTGATCATGGTGGCAAACTGGCGGGTAAAAACGACGATTAATTTTTTGGGAATCTTTTTTCGAAAAGAGATTTTTTGACCCGACTGCTCTCGTTTTTCCTGAATGCGGTTGGGCTGGATACCCATTTTCCGAAGTTGTAAACGGGCCACCGCCGGATTATCGGCTACCAGTTCCCCTCTTTTAACTTCGCCCTGTTTTGATTTTCCCTGCCAGATAAAGGTCGGCATGTTGGAGACCTCAATAAATTCTTACAAGTTATTTATGAATTTATCCCTAATATTTTAGTAATCGAACTTCGCTGTAATGTTTGAATTCAGGATTCAGAATCCAGAATTCAGGATAAAACCGGAAAAACTTATTAACGACTCCCTCTTATTCCGAATTATGACTCCTGGATTCCGGATTCAATAACTCGGATAATTTGAATTAGTCCTTGTCGGTGACCCGAATAACTTCTTCCAGGGTGGTCACCCCTTCCAAGACCTTGGTGATTCCACTTTCCCGCAGGGTTTTCATGCCCTCCAGCCGAGCCACCTTTTTTATTTGGGCCGGCGAGGCCCGTTCGAAGATCAACTCTTTCAATCTTTCAAAAATCGGCAGGACCTCATAAATGGCGATTCGTCCTTTATATCCTGAATAATTGCAGGACGGGCAGCCCACCGTTTCCGACAGGGTATGGACGCTGGGATCCAAATTGTACTCCTTCAGTAAATCGGTGGATGTCTCAACCTTTTTTTTGCAATTGAGGCATAATTTTCTCACCAGTCTCTGGGCCACCACCAAATTCAAAGAAGAAGCGACCAAAAACGGTTCGATCCCCATATCCAGCAAGCGGGTAACGGTATTGGAGGCATCATTGGTATGGAGGGTGCTGAGAACCAGATGCCCGGTTAAGGCCGCCTTGATGGATATTTCCGCGGTTTCTTTATCTCGTATCTCACCCACCATGATAATATCGGGGTCTTGGCGGAGGAAAGAACGCAACACATTGGAAAAAGACAACCCGATTTCTTCGTGAACCTGAACCTGATTGATCCCGTAAAGGTTTAATTCCACCGGGTCCTCGGCCGTGGAGATGTTCTGAGTGGCTTTATTCAATTCACCCAGGGTGGAATAAAGGGTGGTGGTTTTCCCGCTTCCGGTAGGGCCTGTGACCAGGATCATCCCATAGGGTTTATGGACGGCCTCATAAAATTTGGCCAAGGCCTCCGGTTCAAAACCCAACCGTTCCAAGTCGACCTGCAGGTTCGTTTTGTCCAGGAGGCGTAATACCACTTTTTCACCATAGAGAGTCGGCAATACCGAAACCCGAAAATCCATTTCACGGTTTTCCCCAAATCGGAGTTTCAACCGACCGTCTTGCGGGAGTCTTCTCTCGGCAATATTGAGGTTTGACATGATTTTCAAGCGAGACACCAGGGCGTTTTTCAATTTAACCGGGGGGTTCATGATCTCATAGAGAACGCCGTCAATGCGATATCGTACCCGGAAGGCGCGGTCGTAAGCCTCAAAATGAATATCGCTGGCCCCCCTTTTGATGGCATCAACCAGAAGAAGATTGGCCAGTTTGACCACTGGGGCCTCTTTGGCGGCAATTTCAAGACTGATTTCATCCAGTTCTTCATCCGGATGGATAAAATCAACTTCCAAACCCTTCAAATCTTCCAAGGCCTGATTCAAGGTGGTGGTCAGACTGTAGTGTTTGTCCAAAGCCTCTCTAAGATTTTTTTCAGTGGACAGAAACAACTGAATGTTACAGCCGGTTAAAAATTTCAAATCATCCAGGGCAAAGATATTGGAAGGATCGGAAATGGCCATTTTTAGGGTGGCCCCCTCTTTGCCGATGGGTAGGATTTCATATTTTCGGGCGATGTTGTCGGGGATAATGTCGGTCACGGCCGGATCAAACTCAATCCGGGAAAGGTCGATCATGGGCAATCCGAATTGTTTGGATAAAAAATGCAAAAGGGTTTCTTCGTCGATAAATCCCTTCTGAATTAAAAGGTTCCCTATTTTGGACTGGCCGCCCTGACGCTTTTGTTCGACCAAAGCCTCGTCCAACTGTTTAGCCGTGATCTTTTGTTCCCGGAGTAATAATTCTCCGATACGGTTGCTTTTGAACATCATAGTCAGCGCTGGTTAACGAACTTTCTAAAATAAATTAACTGATAATAAGAAAATAATTGACAACTAAATAAAAATAACATATCATAACAAGTTTAATGAAAGGGGGTGATTACCATGGTTTGTTCAACCGTAAAACCCGGAACTGCCTGCACCTTCATGAGCCCCAAGGGGTGTTCGTTTAATGGAGGATCCTGTAATCCTGTAATCGAACAATGTGAAGGCTGCGACCGGAGCAAGGCCTTTGAAAGTGGAATGTTTTGCCTTTCCACTCCCGATCCTTCCCAAAAATGGAAATTGGGAAATTGCAACTTAGCCACTCATATAAAAAAGACCCCGGTTCAAGCCGCCGCCAAGATCAATCCGTTGAAGGCCTCCAAGCGCAGTACCCGATAAGTTACTTTATTATAACCGAACAATTCCCCTGGTGCCATGAGCCTTCCTGGTCTTCAGGAAGGCTCACACCAGAAAAAAACCGTAAAATTTAAAGGCCGGGACCTTGCCCTTAGGTTTTTATAGGGTCCCCCCTCTCCTGGAGTGCCACTAAAGGGCTTCAAGGGCTTTCGTGATTCGATCCATTCCTTTTTCAATCTGCTCCAGAGAGGTAGCGTAGGAAAATCGCAAACATCCCTCTTCCCCGAAGGCGGCTCCAGGCACTACGGCGGTTAAAGCCTTCTCTAATAAGTAATCGGCTAAATCCAGAGAATTCTTTAATAGCCGGTCTCCTATTTTTCGACCATAATAATAGGAAAAATTAGGGAAGGTATAAAAAGCCCCTTGGGGAAGGGCCGTTTTTACACCCGGCAGGGCCTTCAGTCGGTCGGTGATATAGACCCGGCGGCGATCAAACTCGGCCACCATTTGCTTGACAGAGTCCTGAGGCCCCGTTAAAGCCGCCACGCTCGCTTTTTGGGCTATAGAAGTCGGGTTGGAAGTGCTGTGGCTTTGTATCATATCAATGGCCTTTATAACTGAAAGAGGTCCAGCCAAATAGCCGATTCGCCAGCCGGTCATGGCGTAAGTCTTGGAGGCCCCGTTCACGACGATGGTCTTTTCCTTAAGCCGGGGGTCTATCATGGCCAGATTGGAAAAAGTCAGACGGTCGAAGAGGATCTTGTCATAGATGTCATCACTGATGACGGTCAGATCTTTCTCCAGAATCACTTTTCCCAAGGCGTCTAATTCGTCCTTTGAATAGATCGATCCAGTGGGATTGGAGGGACTGTTCAGGATTATGGCCCTAGTCCGGGAAGTTACGGCCGACCTTAACTCTGCCGGGGTTACTTTAAAACCGTTTTCCTCTTTGGTGGGAAGAATAACTGGGTCGGCTCCCGCTAAAAGAACCATGGGGGGATAGGAGACCCAGTAAGGAGCCGGCACAATCACCTCATCCCCTGGTCCCCACAAAGCCTGGGCAATATTGTACAGGGCGTGCTTCCCTCCACAGGTTACCACCACCTCGTTGGGCTTGTAATCCAGACCCAGCTCCTCTTTAAACCGGAAAGAAACCGCCTCTTTCAGTTCATCAATCCCGCTGACCGGGGTATATTTGGTAAAACCTTCTTTTATAGCCCTAATAGCTGCTTCTTTAATATGTTCCGGTGTATCAAAATCCGGTTCCCCAACCCCGAAACTGACGATATCCAGTCCGGATTTTTTCATGGCCTTGGCCTTGGCATCGACCGCCAAGGTCAGGGATGGTTTGATCTGTCCTATCCGATCCGCCAACTTCATATCTGTAACCTCCTTAATGTTATACTTTTTTCAGGTAGTCGGTTAAAGGCAAATAGCTTGAAAGGTAAAGGCTCGGGGGAGATCGGACGAAGGATTATAACCTTTTTTTCTTCCGGGCTTCAGTCTATCTACCTAAAATTTCATCTTTTAATCAAATGAACAAAAAATTCTCGGTTTCCCTTGGCTCCCTTAATAGGAGATTCAACGGTCCCTAAGACTGAAAGCCCCAGGTTCTGAAAATAAAAAATCAGGCTTTCCATAACCTTTTTTTGGTCTTCTTCATTCCTGACCACTCCCCCTTTACCCACTTTTCCCTTCCCCACTTCAAACTGGGGCTTAACCAAGGCTACGATTTCCCCCTGATCTTTCAGCAGGGGAATCAGGGGAGGAATAACCAGCTTTAAAGAAATAAAAGAAGTATCAACCACCATTAAATCCACCGGCTCTCCGATTTCGGTCAGGGTCAGGAAGCGAACGTTCTTTCTCTCCATGACTTTTACCCGGGAATCCTGACGGATCTCCCAGGCCAGTTGCCCATACCCTACATCAATGGCAATAACCTGCTGGATACCTCTTAAAAGAAGACAATGGGTAAAACCTCCGGTGGAAGCCCCGATATCCAGGGCCGTCTTGCCTCTCACCTCGATCTGGAAAGCAGCCAGGGCCTTTTCTAATTTTACCCCGCCCCGTCCAACGTAAGGATGTTCCGCTTGTTTCACCTCTAAAGGCGACGCGGGATCAAAGGCCCTCCCGGGTTTTACCGCCGGCAACTGATCCACTCGGACCATTCCGGCATAGATCAGAGCCCGGGCTTTTTCCTGGGAAGAGACCAAACCCTTTTCCACCAGGAGACGGTCAAGTCGAACTTTAGCTATTCGGAGACCCATGGAGCTCTTCCATCATGGCTTTGAAAATTCCTTCTGCATCCAAGCCATAAAAATTCCTTATTTTCTTTGAAGGTCCCTGTTCCACAAAACAATCGGGAATACCAAGAGAACGAACCCGGACTCCCTGACATCGAAACTGATGAAGTTTCTCCATAACCGCGCTACCGAACCCTCCCTGGATCATGTTTTCTTCCACGGTGATGATGATGGAATATTTTCCGGCCGCCTCGGCCAAAAGCCTTTCATCCAAGGGTTTCAAAAAACGGGCATTGATTACCGTCGCCGATTTTCCTGAAAAGGTCAACCGCTGGGCTGCTTCCAGCGCCGGGTAAACGGTATTCCCAATCGCCAGAACGGCTAAATCTTCTCCCTCGTTAAGGACCTCCCATGCTCCCAGGGAAATCGTCTGGCTCTCTCCGTTTAAGGACACTCCTATTCCCGCCCCCCGGGGGTAGCGGATGGCCACCGGGTGATTGTAAGTAAGGGCCGAATAAAGCATGTCCCGTAATTCCCTCTCATCCTTGGGAACCATAATAACCAGATTGGGTAAGGGCCGCAGGAAAGAAAGGTCGAAAAGGCCCTGATGGGTAGGTCCGTCCTCTCCGACAATGCCGGCGCGATCCAGGGCAAAGATGACCGGGACATTTTGCAGACAGACATCCTGCAGCACCTGATCGTAGGCCCTTTGAAGAAAAGTGGAATAGATGGCTACGACCGGTTTTAAACCCTCCAAGGCCAATCCGGCGGCAAAAGTAACGGCATGTTGTTCCGCGATTCCCACATCAAAAAACCTTTGGGGATATTGCTGGGCAAAACAATTCAGTCCCGTCCCCTCGGGCATGGCTGCGGAAATAGCCACCACCCGCAGATCTTTTTTGGCCATGGTTACCAGGGTATCCCCGAACACCTCGGTATAAGTAGGAAGCTCCGAAGGTTTTTTCAGAGTGGGGTCCTCGGCCTCATAGTTAAAAGGGCCGACCCCATGGAAATAGCTGGGATTTTTTTCGGCCGGAGGATATCCTTTACCTTTGGTGGTCAAAACATGAACCAGGACCGGGGCTTGAATATGGCGGATGTTTTCAAAGGTGGTGATCAGCTCTTCCAGCCGATGGCCTTTCACCGGTCCCACGTAGTCAAAATGCAAAGCGGCAAAAAGCATTCCCGGCGTAAAAAAACCGGTAAAGGAATCCTCGCTTTTTTTAGCCCACTGGATCAGATTTTCACCAATACCGGGAATGGATTTGAAAAAGGACTCCATTTCCCTCTTGAATTGCACAAAACCTTTCCCGGTCAGACGCTTACTCAAAAAGGAAGAAAGGGCCCCCACATTTTGAGAGATGGACATTTCATTATCGTTCAAAACCACGACCAGGTCCTTGTTTAGATGTCCGGCCTGGTTAAGCCCTTCAAAGGCCTCCCCCGCGGTCATGGATCCATCGCCGATAACAGCGATGGTCTTGAAGGTTTCCCTTTTTAATTCCTTGGCCGCCGTTATCCCCAATCCCACCGATATGGAGTTCCCGCTGTGACCGGTATCAAATATGTCGTGGGGGCTTTCCTGCCGCTTGGGAAAACCGCTCAATCCCCCATACGTCCTTAAAGTCGAAAATTGGTCCCTTCTTCCGGTAAGAATTTTATGGGTGTAGGATTGATGACCGACATCCCAGATGATCTTGTCTTCGGGACTTTGAAACACCCGGTGAAGGGCTAGGGTCAATTCAACCACTCCCAGATTAGGGGCCAGATGTCCGCCATTTTTAGCGACGGTTTCAATGATCAATTTTCGAATCTCTCCCGCCAACTGTTTGAGTTCGGACAGAGACAGGGATTTAAGGTCTTTTGGACCGGCGATAGAGTCCAATAAACAGACCGGCTTTTCTTCCACGTTGATTTTGACCTTGTGTTCCATGACTAGATTAATCCAGCTTTCTGGTGATCGCTCATCGGACCGCACGGGGTCCGGGCGGAGAATTATTGACGAAAGAATTTCTTTTCCCCTCGGCCCTGTGGTGCTATGAACGAGGTTCTTTGAGCTAAAAACTCATCGGTCCCGCAAAAAAATATAGTTCCCTACGGCCATCAGGGGACCGGCCTTTTTTCCAAAGATTTTAAGAGACTTCCCGGCCGAATGGACCAGTTCTTGGCCTAAGGTCTTGGATTGTTCCATTCCCATTAGAACCGGGAAGGTGGCTTTGGACTTTTTTTCATCCGTACCCGTTTTTTTCCCCATGAGTCTGGCTTGACCTTCCACATTCAATAAATCGTCTTTGATTTGGAAGACCAGGCCTATCTTTTCCCCGAATTTTCTCAACGATCGGATCTCCGCAGCGGTTCCCCCTCCGATCAGGCCTCCGCAAACCAACGAGGCCTTTATCAGGGCCCCGGTTTTATGGTTATGGATAAACTGCAAAAAAGGCAGGGAAACCTTTTTTTTCTCAGCTTCCAAATCGGCTTCTTGTCCGGCCACCATGCCCTGAATGCCAGCCGCTCCGGCAATTTCCCGGATCACCCGGATCCGAATCCGGGGCTGAACTTTCTTCATAACTTCTTGACGGGAAAGCAAAAAAAAGGCCTCGGCCAGCAAAGCATCCCCGGCCAAAATAGCCGTGGCTTCGCCAAATTTTTTATGACAGCTCAAACGCCCCCTTCGATAATCATCATTATCCAGAGCCGGGAGATCATCATGAATCAGAGAATAGGTATGGAGATATTCCAGGGCACAGGCCGCGGCGAGAGCCTTGTTCATCCGGCCTCCAACCGCCCGGCAAGCCATCAAACACAAAATCGGGCGGATTCGTTTACCTCCGGCGAACAAACTGTAGGCCATAGCCTTTCGCACCCGATGGGCATAGGGACCCGCGGGGGGAAAATAGGATCGAAGCGCCCCATCGATCAGCCCCTGGAATTTCTTGAGCTCCTCCGGCAAAGGTTTGGCCAATCTACTCCTTCTCCTCTTCAAAAGGAAAGGGCTGCGAATGCAATTCCCCCTCCTCCGATTTGAGCAATAGTTCCACCCTTTTTTGGACCTCAGCCAGCCTTTCTGAACAAAGACGGGACAACCGCATCCCCTCTTCAAATAATTTCACGGAATCTTCCAGAGAAAGATCACCGCTCTCCAGTTTATTGACGATGGTTTCCAGTTTTTTAAACGTGTCTTCAAATCGTTCTTTAGCCAAAAAAACGGTCCTCCTTTACCTCGATATCGCCTAGGGCCCTTTTTTTATGCAACCTCGAGGTTTTTTCGGGTTTGTTCCACCAGACAATCCAATTCCCCCTGGGCCAGGGATACCCGGACCTGCCGTCCGGGAGGGGCGTCTTCCACTTTTTTGACCAGGGTCAATTCCGGCAAAATCCGGACCAGGGCATAACCTCGATCCAGGATCCCCCAAGGGCTCAGGGCCTGAAGGGTTTTATCCTGACCTTTCAGATCCATCTCTATTTGTTCCAGTTTTCTTAAAACCAACCCTTTTAATTTCAGTTTTTGAATTTCCAGACCGTTGTCTCCAGCCAGAATCATCCCCCGCGGGTTTCGCATCAACAGCTTATCCTTAATCCATCCCAGGGTATCCTGCTTTTTTCCCAAAGTCCTTTGAAGACCCAGACGCAGGCGGGTCTCGTAATCATCCAATCGGAGAGTCCAGTCAATTAAACGCCGGCGGGGATCCCCGATCCGTTTCCGAAAATGGAACAGGCGGTCCAGATCAAAATCTATTTTCCGGAGGATCTGCCGAACCAGCC
This sequence comes from uncultured Thermodesulfobacteriota bacterium, assembly GCA_964609705.1. Classification (GTDB taxonomy): domain Bacteria; phylum Desulfobacterota; class RBG-13-43-22; order RBG-13-43-22; family RBG-13-43-22; genus RBG-13-43-22. Next base: position 22,307 of record CAZSTT010000006.1, on the reverse strand, counting down.
GATCTTGGAGATCTTGAATGCGGACTTCCCATTCCTGCTGGGGTTGAATCAGCAACTCCGCCGCCGCCGAAGGGGTGGAGGCCCTTAGATCGGCGACAAAATCGGCGATGGTAAAATCCACTTCGTGCCCGATAGCCGATATAACCGGAATGGAGGAAGCCGCGATGGCCCGGGCAACCCGTTCTTCATTGAAGGCCCAGAGGTCTTCCAAAGAACCCCCTCCTCGAGCCAGGACAATGACTTCAACCCCTAACGAAGACCGGTTTATACAGCTTAGGGCTTCTTCAATTTCCGAAGAGGCAGCCTCTCCCTGTACCGGAACCGGGTAAATGGAGACTCGAATGTTATGAAAACGACGATATAATATCCTTAAAAAATCCTGAATTACCGCCCCGGTCGGAGAAGTAACCACGGCCACCCGTCTGGGTAAAAGGGGTAAAGGTTTCTTTCGTCCCGGGTCAAAAAGACCTTCCAGGAGTAATCGTTCTTTTAACTGTTCGAAGGCCAGCTGAAGCGCACCCCAACCCTTCAGTTCCATCCTTTCAATAATAATCTGATACTCTCCTCGACCGGCATAGACACTTAAACGGCCGTAACACAGAACCTGGAGTCCATTCTCGGGTCTGAAAGACAGCCCCCAAAGCGCGGATTTAAAAAAAACAGCCCGTATCTGGCAGGAAACGTCCTTCAGGGTAAAATAAAAATGCCCGCTGGGAGGTACCCGGAAATTAGAGATCTCCCCCTCCAGCCAGAGAAAGGGGAATTCTCCTTCCAGCAATCCTTTAATCTCTTCAGTCAATCGGCTAATGGTATAAATATCTTTGGGATAATCCATCTTATTAGTTATTTTAAAGAAAAATCTGTTTTTTAGCAAGGGATTTTGACGAGGAGAAGAGGCCCAAGGTATTAAACAGAAAGAAAAATTTTAAGGAAGAGGTTTTCTTGCCCAACAGGAAAACCCAGGGCTCAAATCTCGTGACCCATCGGAAGAAGTGTAAGGCCGGGATTGACTTAAATCCGGGCAAATGATAGTTAAGCAGTAAGATTAAACCATCCATCTTAAAAATAAGGAGGGCTGTTTATGGATTATAAACATATTATTTATCAACCGGGAAAAGTGGCCAGAATCATGCTCAATCGCCCCCGATTTCTTAACGCCCAAAGCTACTTAATGTTGGAAGAAGTGGATTCGGCTCTTCAACTGGCCGCCAAGGATCCTCAGTGCGGCGCCATTGTCCTCTCCGGTCTTGGCCGGGCCTTTTCGGCCGGCCACGACATCGGGACCGAAGAAGACAAAGAATATAAACAGCAACAGGGGTATGCCGTTCGGGCCGAACAGGGCTTGACTCCCTGGTTTGAGGACATGCGTAAAGTGTACATCGAGTTTTGCCTGGCCTGGCGTAACCTGCCCAAACCCACCATAGCCATGGTTCATGGTTATTGCATATTCGGCGGCTGGATGGTTGCCGCCTCCATGGATATTATCTTCGCCGCCGAAGACGCCCAGTTTCTGCCCGGCTTTGTTGAATATTTTTCCGTACCCTTTGATATAGGTCCCCGGCGGGCCAAAGAAATACTTTTCGAGCATCGTTTCATGACCGCCCAGGAAACCCTTTCCTACGGTTTTGTGAACCGGATCTTCGATCCTGAAATTTTGGAAAAAGAGACCCTGGCCTATGCCGAGAGGGTGGCGGAAAACTATCTGGAGGTTCCTTACTGGGTCAGGTTGTGTAAATTCTCCATCAATCATATGGAAGAAACCATGGGCCTGAACGCCGAAGTAGAATCGTCCTTCAATAATTTCTGTCTCATGACGGCAACCCGTACAGAAGCATCGGCTCCTCCCAGTCAAGGTGGTTTTGCCAGGACTAATGTGGCCAGGAAAAATTATCAACTCAGCCTGCCCTGGCTTAAAAAGGCCGGCCTGAGCGAAGAAAAATAAAAGGAGAACACCAGTATGTCTGATACGGTTTTGTACGAAGTGAAAAACAACATAGCCTACATTACTCTGAATCGGCCGGAAAAATTAAACGCCTTCAACCTGGAAATGAGTTTCGCCCTGCGGGACACCTGGAAGCGTTTTGAGAACGATTCGGAGGCCCAAGTCGCTATCTTGAGCGGTAACGGCAAGTCTTTCTCGGTCGGGGTTGATCTGACCGGCGGAGATCGAAAAACGGGAAAACCCTGGGAATATCATGAGGCCTATCCCTTGAACGGAACGGACCTTTTCAAGCCGATCGTCGGGGCCGTCCGGGGTTATGCCCTCGGACAAGGATATCTCATCGCCGTCACCGGCTGCGATATCACCATTGCCTCCGAAAATGCCTTTTTCGGCTATCCGGAAAGCAGGGCCGGGGTGGCTCAGATCCCGCCCCAATATGCCCCCTATATGCCTTTTAAAATTGCCCTGGAATTTATGCTGCTCTCCTGGAAGGGAGGTCGCCTGATGGGCGCCCAAAGGGCTTTGGGCTTTGGGCTGGTCAATGATGTTGTATCGGATGAGGATCTTATGAATGAAGCGGAAAACTGGGCCGAGATGCTGAAGAAGGTCCCCCCTTTGTTTATCCGGTCAGTGAAATACGGGTATTACAACCAGACGGAACGGTCCGGTCGAAAGGTGGAAAGAGAGTATGTGAATTATGTTTTACCCCAGGAATTGAGTGAAGACCGGCAGGAGGCCATCGATGCCTTTGTCGAAAAGCGGGAACCGCGGTTTAAAGGCAAATAAAAGGTAAAGTCTATTTTTATTATCTTGTCAAAAGCTTTCATGTAATTTCAATGTAATTATTTCTTAAAAAAGGAATGCGGAGGGCCTTTTTAAAAAGCGAACATCATCCGAATAGGGAATTCACAGACACAGAGGGTTCGTATCCCGAAAGTTCTCCTGGAGCAAACCGGGCTTGGTAAGGAAGTGGAATTGGAAGTGCAGGATCATAAAATTATAATTCACTCCATTGCCCGTTCCCGTCAGGGATGGGACCAAAAGTTCAAGCTCATGGCCGAAAACAAAGAGGACGGGTTGATCCCTGGAGACATCCCGGTCGAAAACCAATTCGACCGGGGTGAATGGGAATGGTAGTCAAACGTAAGGTTTTCAGTCTTACTTAGTGAAGGCTGGAAGTAACCCATGAAGCGAAGCGATCGTCTCCAATGTCATATTGGGACGGTTCAACAGCGTCTATTTTTTCACTTTTCATGGAAATGACTTTCCCCCCTGGTTTTCAGAATTGAAAACCGACTTCTACCTGCGGTCCGCTGAACCGGACATTCATTTTGATATCACTTTGATCCAGGGAAATTTCTTCCTGGCGGTATCCGACACTGACAAAGGCCCAATTAATAAAATGGTATTTGACCCGACCGATCAGATCATAATAATGATTGTCATTGTAGGCCATCCAACGAAATTCTCCTTCCAGGGAAAAGGTCTTCATGGGTTTGACCTGCAACCCAATATAAGCCATTGGCACCAACAGGTTAATGCTGTTAGATTCCAATCTGGCCATCTGAGTGATCTGGGCTTTTAGATCGAAGAGACGGACATTCAATCCGGCATCGATATTAAGCACCCCCAGCGTGGCCTGTTTTACAACCGGTACTCCATAATACAGGGCCAAATCATAATGATCGAGTTTTAACGTTGATGAAAAAGGGATGCCGGCATCGAAAGTTTGACTCCCGAATTTGAAGGAGAGGGTATCGGTGGCCGTTCCATCAAAGCGCAGGGGTGTGGCCATCAAATAAAGATTAGGGATAATCAGGGGCATGTCAATTTTAACCCGGCCAAAAAACTGGGCGGCACGGTTAAATCTCAAATCATTATTTAAATCGAGGGAATCTCCCTGATAAATCAACCCTCCCTGAAAGTCCTGATAGGAGACGCCCAGGGCCGCCTCCAGGCCGACCGCCCCACTTGGCCGGGAAAACAA
>CAZSTT010000006.1:6278-18278 GCA_964609705.1 uncultured Thermodesulfobacteriota bacterium | reverse complement strand
GGCGGGTCGGCCGGGGACGGCAAGTCCCCCTGAAGACGGATCACCTCTCGTTTGGTTTTAGGATCGATCGACGGTACTGCCGAAAGGAGCGCTCTGGTATACGGATGTCGTGGCTGGTCTAAAACCTCTTCCACGGTTCCCCGCTCGACAATGCGCCCCAGATACATCACCGCCACTTCGTGGGCCAGAAACTCGACTACGGAAATATTATGAGTAATGAAAAGATAGGCCAGTCCATACCGGTCTTGCAGTTCTTTGAGCAGGTTCAGGATCTGAGCCTGGACCGAAATATCCAGGGCGCTGGTCGGTTCGTCACAGATAATGAGTTTCGGATCTACGGACAGGACCCTGGCAATGGCAATGCGTTGGCGTTGTCCTCCCGAGAATTCATGGGGATAACGAAATTTGATCGACGCCGATAATCCGACCTCTTCCAGCCATCGGTCGATACGGATCATCCGGTCTCCGGTTCCGGTCCCAATTCCGAGGGCCGCCATTCCCTCTTCGATGATTTCCGCAATCCGGAGTCGGGGATTAAGGGAGGCATAAGGGTCCTGGAAGATGATCTGAAACTCCCGCCGCAACGGTCTTAGGTCAGCGGACGAAAGGTACGAAAGATCTATTCCCTGAAACCAAACGGAACCACCGGTCAGAGGGATAAGACGGAGGATCCCCTTGCCCAGAGTGGTTTTGCCGCAGCCGGATTCGCCCACCAGGGCCAGGGTCCTCCCGGCCGGAATCGAAAATGAAACCCCGTCAACCGCTTTGACCTGTCCGACGGTCCTTTTTAAGAGGCCTTTACGGATGGGAAAATAGACCTTCACATCCTCCACTTTCAGAAGGGGCGTTGGTGAGTTCGCCTTCTGCTCCTCGTCTGGTCTTTCGGGTTCTCTGTTATCCTCCCTCTGCCCCTTGCTCCCTGCTCCCTGCTCCAGGCCCTTCGCCCTTTGCTCTTCGCCCTTGTCCCCAAGTCCAAAGTCTTCTGCCTTTCGCCTCTCCCCTCTCGCCTGATTATCATAGAGGTGGCATCTGACAAAGCGACCCGGCTCCCATTGGTTCCAATGGGGCTTTTGGTGAAGGCAACGATCCCAACTAAAATCACAGCGTTCAACAAAACGGCAACCCGGAAATTCCCGGGTGAGGGGCGGAACGCTGCCCTTGATCATGGCCAGGGACCGGCCTCGCTTATTCCGCCCGGGCAGGGATTCAAAAAGTTTTCTTGAGTAAGGATGGGCCGGGCTTTCGAAGAAACGCCGGCGGTCGGCCGTTTCCACCACCTCGCCGGCATACATCACCGCCACCTGGTGGGCCATTTCCGAGACCACCCCTAAATCATGGGTGATAAGCAAGATCGACATGCGGCTGCGCTTTTGCATTTGCCCCAACAGATCAAGGACCTGGGCCTGAATGGTGACATCCAGGGCCGTGGTCGGTTCATCGGCGATCAAAAGGGCCGGCTCGCAGGCCAAGGCCATGGCGATCATCGCCCGTTGTTTCATGCCTCCGGAAAATTGAAAGGGATAATAGCCGCTGCGTCGGGCCGCATCGGGAATACCCACCGCCTCAAGCATGGCCATGGCCCGTTTTCCGGCCTCCTCGCCCGGCAGTTGGAGGTGTTGAATGAGAATTTCCGCCACCTGGTTCCCGACGGTCATGACCGGATTCAGGCTCAGCATCGGCTCCTGAAAAATCATGCCGACCCTTCTGCCTCGAACTTGACGCATTTCCAATTCCGAGAGGGTTAATAGATCACGGCCGTCCAGCCTAATGCGGCCGTCAAGGATAAGACCTGCCTCCGGCAAAAGCCGCATAATGGAAAGAGCGGTCATGGACTTTCCGCAACCCGATTCACCGAGCAGGGCGAAGGTCTCTCCTTGATTAATCGTCAGGGACAGGCCGTCCACGGCTCGAATGACCCCGCTCTCCGTGATCAATCGCGTGATCAGATGATCGATCTCCAATAACGGCCCCTTCATGGATGCCCCTCTTTCTCCGGGGGCTTAGGCCGCTTCCGAAGGAGTTGCAGCCGCACCGCCCGGGTTTGCACCCGCGGGTCAAAGGCATCCCGTACTGCGTCCGAAAAAAGATTGGCGCACAGGACCAGCAGGAACATAAAGCCGAAGGCCGCGGCCAGAGACCACCAAACCATGGGCTCCCGGGCCATTTCCAACCGGGCGCTGTTGATCATGGTGCCGAAACTGATCATCGAGGGATCAACGCCGACCCCCACATAGGATAATACGGCTTCCGCCAGCACCAGACCTGAGAAATCCATGACGATGGCGATCAGCACGATGTGCATGACATTGGGCAGGATATGGCGCCTGATGATCCTGAAGTCTGAAACACCGAAGGCCTGTGCGGCTTGAATGAATTCCATCTCCCGGAGCTTTAACGATTCCCCCCGCATCAGGCGGCACAGCCCGGTCCAACTGGTAATACCGAGAATGAGGCACAAGAACAGCAGGCGCAGGTCGGCCCGGGCGCTGGCGGTTTCAAACAGTTCGGGGTGGCTGTCCATGTAAACCTGGGTCATCAAAACAGCGGCGGCGATGAGCAGCACGGCGGGAATGGAATTCAAGGTGGTGTAGAGGTACTGGATGATGTCGTCAATCCACCCCTGGAAATACCCGGCCATGATCCCGAGCAAGACCGCAAAGGGGAGCATCACCAGCGTCGTCAGAGTGCCGATAACCAAGCCGGTGCGGATGCTCTTCAAGGCCAGGTAAAGCACGTCCTGCCCCACCTTGTCGGTGCCTAGAACATGATATTTGAGACTGAGAACGGCAGCAGGCACGGCCAAGAGAAGCAGCCCCAGCAGGGTCCATAAAGCGGCGTTCCAGGGAATTTCTTCCTGTCCGCGAAAGACCCCCTTGAGGCAAGAGCCCAGGTCGATTCTCCGGCGGCGGGCCAGGATGCCGACAAAAACGATCACGGTCAAACCCCATAATACCAGGGCCAGGATTAAACCGAAAGCCCCCCGTTTGGCGATATCGCCTTCTTGGTCCTGATCGGGATTTTTCAGATGGGCCCCCCCGTGAACCAGGCGTGGGAAGGTTCTCACCTGCCGGCCATCGGGAAGCTCAACGGTTTCTTTGGAAAAAAGACGGGTGGCCAGGGGGGCGGAATAGGTTTTTTCGGTATTCCGCCTCAGCCGGCCGACCGTCAAATCCAAGAGGCTTAAGACTTCCACCGCGTAAACCCTCTCGCCGTTTTTCGATGTCTCCCTGGCCGGGCGAAAATGCAGGGTATCAAGCAAGCCGATCACCAGAAAAACGGCCAGGACGATCATGGACATCAGGCCGCTGGAATGTCGGATAACCCGTTTCCAGGGGGCCCGTAAGTGTTCGTGCCTGAATACCGTCCAGCCGTAAACCAAGCCGGCCAAAAGCAAAACAGCAATCAGAGCATCGGTATAAAGTATGATTGGCTTAAAGGGCATCATAAAAGCTCATAGCTCATAGCTGATAGCTCATAGAAGGCTCATATTATAGATTTGTATTTGCTATGAGCTAAGGGCTGTGAGCTATCACCTATTCTAGTCGTATTCTCGGATCTACCAGCGTATAAGAAATATCGGTCAAAATCAAACCGATGATGTAAAGCACCGAACCCAGGAAAACCATGGCCCGGACCACTGAAAAATCCTGGGAGTTGATAGCATCGATGGTGTAACTGCCGAGCCCCGGGATTCCGAAAAAGGATTCGGTGATCAGGCTTCCCATAAAAAGGACCGGAATGACCACCACCGCCCCGGTCAGGATGGGGATCAAGGCGTTTTTAAGGACATGCCGGTACAGCACCCGCCATTCCGACAGACCCTTGGCCCGGGCGGTGCGCACGTAGTCCTTGCTGATCTCCTCAAGAAAAATCGTTCGATACCAGCGGGCCCCGGCGCCGATTCCGCTCACCACTCCGACCAGCACCGGCAGAATCAAGAACTTGGAAGCCATGATCCCTGAGCCGTACCCGGAAATCGGTACCAGGTTCCAGAGCTTGCTCAAAAGGAATTGACCGCCGATGATATAAAACAGGCTGGAAATGGACATCATGGCCACGCATAATATCACTCCCCAGAAATCTAGGTAGGTGGCCCGGAAAAAGGCCATGATCAGGGCAAAAGAGATATAGCAGGCCAGCCCCAGCAAAAACACAGGCAGGGCGATAGCCAGGCTCGGTATCATGCGGGTCCTGATTTCATCGGCGATATCGCGCCCGTCATCGGCCGGGCCGAATTGAAAGGCGAACAGCTTGACTGATTTTTCGAAGAAGATGGTATCGGTTACCTTGGCCGCACCTGAAGCGGAAGCATTGATCAAAAGGGGCTTGTCGTAGCCCCGATCTTGTTTCCATTTGGCAACGGCTTCCGGTGTCACCCGTTTCACCCCCAGATGGATACGGGCCATGTCATCCGGCGTATTGACTACAAAAAAAAGGCTGAAGGTGATGATATTGACTCCGATCAGGATCGGAAGGGCATAGAGCACACGTCGGATAATATAGTTCAGCATCAGAGGGCCGATTTCCTTTCCCGGCGGCGAAAGGCAATAACCGCCGGCAGGGCAATAACCACCATCAGGGCCAGGATCAGAAAAACCGGCCAGAGTACCGGCCGGTTCCATCCGGCGCGTTTCTGTTCTCGCCCCCCGGCATCAATGCGCTGGTATTTCAGCCCGTTGCGCGCCATCTTATTCGGTTTCTGGTTGAGCATCCAGGAATGAAACAGGCGGTATTCTTTGGGGTGAAAGCCCCAAAGCCAGGGGGCGTCATGACGGACGATCTCGGTCATCTGATCGATGACGGCCTGGCGTTTCGGTCCGTTTTCCATATTTTTCATATTCTCAAACAGACGGTCATATTCCGGATTGGTATAATTGGCCGAATTTTCTCCCTGACTTTTTACCTGACTCTGAGGACCATGGAGCAGGAACAAAAAGTTTTCCGGGTCCGGATAATCGGCATTCCATCCCCAGTTGAAAATTTGGGCATTACCCTTCCGAATTTTTTCCTGAAACCGGTTGTAATCCGTGGCCCGGACCACCAATTGAAGATTGAGTTTGCCGAACTGTTTTCGATACCAGTCCAGGCGTGCTTTGTCATCAGGACCGCGGGCGGTGACATCGAGATTAAGCACCAGAGGTTTGCCGTTTTCTTTATCGATACCGTCCGGATAACCGGCCTCGATCAATAGTTTTTTTGCACTTTCCAGGGGTTTGCGTTTCGGGCGCCCATTGACCCAGTCATAGACATAAGGATTGATTCCTTCCCGACCGTCCTGGTTGCCAAAAATTCCCGGCGGAATCGGTCCCTGGGCCGCGATCCCTCTGCCGTTGGCGAAGATGCTGATGTACTCCTCAAAATCCATAGCGATGGATATGGCCAAACGCAGTTTACGGGCCCGCTCCGAGGGACCTCCCACGACCGAATCCAACATATTGAACCCCATGTAAAAGGAAGAAGGGGTCACCGCGGTTGAAAGGCGTATTCCTTTTTCCTTCATTTTATCGGTTAGGGCTATGTCACCGGTGCTGGAGATCTGAACCGCCTGATCAAAGCTGTCGGAACTGATTCCGGAAGCATCGTAATAACCTTGCAGGAACTTGTTCCAGTAGGGGATTCCTTCCTTCTCCAAACTGAATACCGCCCGCTCGATAAACGGCAGGGGCTTGCCGGCATCGGCCAGAAGCCCCGCTTCCCGGTCCCCGGTTTCTCCTTGGGAAGGATAGGTTTCACCGTGGAAATAGGGATTACGTTCCAGGACCATCTGCCGGTTGGGATTGTTTTTGGTCAACATATAAGGACCGGTGCCCACCGGGTACCAATCCAAGGTGAAGTTCTTTTCCGCCATACCGGACTGGGAATAAAAACGGTCCGCTTCTTGAGGAACCGGGGCGAAAAAAGGCATGGTCAGCCAATAAACAAACTGGGGATACTTCCCTTTAAGTTTCACCCGGTAGGTATAGCGATCTACCACCGTGGCCCCTTCCAGAGGAAACCGGTCGAGATCCAGATAAGCGTTACCGCGGCCGGCCTTTAGAAGGTCCTGATGGGCTTTTCGGATAAGGGCGGCGTAGGCCTTTAGCCCCACAATGTAATCACTCATCAGACCGAAGATCGGAGAATGCAGTCTCGGATGAGCGAGCCGTTTGATCTGGTAGACATAATCAGCGGCCGTCAGTTCCCGGGTTCCCTGTTGTTGGAAATCCGAAAGGGTCTGGATGGGATTCAGATCAACGGGCTTCAGACGGTGATAAAGTAGGTGGCCTGCCGCATCACGGGCAAAGGCGGGATGGGGTTGAAAACGGATTCCGGGACGAATTCTGATCTCGTAGAGACTGAAAGCCACCCTACCCGCTTCAGCATTATCCGGAAGTCGATGGCCAGCGGCATCCAATAATTGGGGGCGGGGCACTTCTTCGGCGGTGGCCGGAACGAGGGTATAGGGCCGTTTTAAATAATGATACTGCAGGGGAGGCTCGTAGATCTGGGCATTGAAGGTCGCCTCATCCTCACTGTAAGACTGAACCGGGTCAAGATGTTTGGGACGCTCGGAAAAAGCCGAGTAAAGGATATTGCGACCCTGTTCCTGTGCCGGATAGGGGTTGTTCCATTCCCCGCCACAGCCGGCAAGCAGCATCGCGGCCGTCAGGTACAGGGACATTATCAGTTTCAGCAGGGTATCAGAGATAATGGTCAATTGTTTTATTTTGTATTCTGTGATAATGGATAAAAGTTCAAAGTTCAAAGTTCAAAGTTCAAAGTTCAAAGTTCAAAAATGTCTTCCAATCCCAATTTTGACCATATCACTCTGGTTCTCCATCAACCGCGATTCGCCGAAAACATCGGGGCTTCGGCCCGTGCGGCCTGGAATATGGGTTTTTCTCATATCATCGTGGTCAATCCCGAAGATACCGACTGGGAACGGATGACCAAACTTTCCACCCATATGGCCCGAGGGTTGTTGGAAAACATGAAAACTTTTTCCTCCCTGGCTGAGGCCTTGTCCCCTTTTCAATATATTGTAGGGACCACGGCCCGTTTGGGGGGCCAGCGGAAAGAGATCATCGGCCCTTCTCAAGCCGCTTGTAAAATTAATTCTCTCGGGCCTCAAAATAGGATCGCTGTGCTCTTCGGCCCTGAAAACCGGGGACTCAGTAACGAAGAATTACGATTCTGCCATTGCACCGTCCACATCCCGACGGTCTCGGCCAGTTCCCTGAATCTGGGCCAGGCGGTCCTGATCCTCTGTTATGAAATTTTAATGGCCCACCAGGAAACTCCCGTTCGTCGTTCGTTGTTCGTCGAAGACAAGGCTTTCCTTTTAAATGCATCAACCACAGAGCCTCTCTTCAATCTCCCGGCTCTTGAACAGGACGAAACAAAAATCGCTGAACGCCGAACGCTGAACGCCGAACAGATTTCATCCCCCCTGGCCTCTTCTTTTGAGCTGGAAGGGATGTACCGGCACCTGTCCGAGGTCCTTCAATTAATGGACTTTCTGGATAAACAAAATCCCGAGCTATGGATGATGAGTTTGCGCCGTTTTTTTTCCCGAATCGGCCTCCAATCCAATGAAGTCCGCATGATCCGCGGGGTCTGCCGGCAACTGAAATGGTTCATCACCCGCTATCGTCCTCAACCGGAACCTTTCCGAATTCCCGACGACGAACCTTGAAAGAACCCTATGCCCGAACTGCCGGAAGTTGAAACCATCGTCCGCCGTCTTCGCTTGACCCTGATCGGTAAAAAGATACAATCCGTTCAGGTTTTCTTTCCTGGAATTCTTCGTTGTTCCCGGAAGGTTTTCATCCAAACCTTAACCGGGAGCATCATACGAGAAATCAGGCGTAAAGGCAAGTTCATCCTCTTTGATCTTACTCCTGAGGGGACCCTGATCCTCCATCTTAAAATGACCGGCCAGGTTTTAATGGAATCCGCATCAATACCGGCCGACCGGCACACCCACCTGATTATTAGTTTTGTTTCTTCTGATTTTCAAATGCGCTACCGTGATATTAGAAAATTCGGTTTTTTCGTTTTAGTCCAGGGGAATTCCTCCTCTCTAAATCCCTATCTTAGCCGCCTGGGTCCCGACCCCTTTGAAATAACCTCCAATCAATTTATTGAAATGATCCTTCCCAGAAAAAGGGCAATCAAAACCCTTCTTCTGGATCAGTCTGTAATCAGCGGATTGGGGAATATCTATGTGGACGAATCCTTATTCAAAGCTAAGATACATCCTCTGACCAGAGCGGACTCTTTATCACCGGTCCGGATCAAATCTCTCCACCGTATTATTAAGAATATCTTGGCCCGTGCTGTTTCATGGCAAGGCTCTACTCTGAGGGATTATCGCCGACCGGATGGAACCAGTGGAGGCTTTCAAAACTATCATCAAGTTTACGGCCGGACCGGCACTCCTTGTCCTCTCTGTCGCACGTTTATTGAAAAAATAAGGGTGGGCGGTCGTGGCACCCATTTTTGTCCCAGTTGTCAAAAAGACACGCGCTTGGATCGAACCTGAGCTTAAAGACTCGGCCTCCAAGATCTTTCACCGGATTTGATCAAAAAATGGGGTTATTTGTATTTTTTTAAGGATCTTTTGTCTTTTTCGCTTGACCCTTCCCCTTTTTTCCTTTATAAAAGCATCAAAATAAAAAAATTTTAAGGAGGTAAACGCTATGGCTACCAAAAAACCCCTCACCAAAACCCAACTGGTTTCTTACCTGGCGGAAAAATTCACGATGACAAAAAATTCTTCAAAGGAGATCCTGGATGAATTGGCCCGACTGGCCGTGGCCGAAACCAAGAAAACCGGATCTTTTACCATGCCCGGCATAGGCAAGATTGTGCTCTCCAAGCGGAAAGCAAGAACAGGCAGAAACCCTCAAACCGGCGAACCCATCAAGATCCCGGCCAAGACCGTAACCAAAATGAGGATTGCCAAAGCCTTTAAAGATGCCGTTGTTCCTCCCAAAAAATAGCTTTTCCTCCCGGCCCTTGAAAAGGCAAAAACCTTTAATGGTTCGAATTTTTTGAAAGAGAGCTGAGATCATGGTCATCCGAAAAAAACCGGCAACAAAAAAAATCGGGGCACCCGCCGCCAGAAAAGTCGAAAGCCTTCAAAAAAAGCAGGAAAAATGGATCCGGACAACCGTCATGATTCGAGAAATGAATCATGGAAAAATAAAAGCCATTACTTATTGGGAGAAAAAGGGGATTAAAGAGGTAGTCGATGAAGCATTGAAATTATATCTTAAAGGGAAAAAAGTGAAACCCCTTCCCCAAAAAAAATAAACCACCTGATTTAATGCACAGCCCATCACAGGCTTGAAGCTTTTCGAACTCAGCAAAAATTTTAGGCCCGAAGGCCCTTTAAATTAACTTGACAAGGGGCCTTTGGACCTATTTTTTTGCACCTAATCCCTGACCGTCCCTCCTATCCGGCCGCCAGTGGTCCATCAAGCTACTCCATACATGTTTTCTTCTTCCCGGCTTTGTCTAAATTTTCTTTACCCTTCGACCAGAACGTGATATGAAAAATTTATAATTTTTTCAGCAGAAAGGAGACAGGCAAGGTGGCCCGAATCGCCCCCTTTCGAGGGATTTTCTATAATCCTCAAATCATCGATAATCTTGCCCGGGTGGTGACCCCGCCCTATGATGTAATCCCTCCGGAAGAACAGGAACGGTTTTATCAATTGCATCCGCAGAATATCATTCGCCTGGATTTTGGCAAAGATTTTCCCGGAGACACCCCTGAAGACAATCGATATACCCGGGCCGCTCAAACTCTAAATGTCTGGGAAAAGGAACAACTCCTTATACAGGATCAGGTCCCGGCCATTTATCTTTACAAAATTCATTTCCCGGTTGCCGGCCAAGGAATATGGGTCCGAACCGGATTTATCTCCGTGCTCGGGCTCGAACCTTTTAATTCAGGTAAAATCCGGCCTCATGAAATGACTTTTTCTTCCTTCAAACGGGATCGCTATCAGCTTTTTCAACATTGCCAAATGCAGTTTTGTCCAATTTTTTCCTTCTACATTGATCCGGAAGGTCGAATCCTTTCCCGGCTTTGCGATCAAGCCTCTGAGGAACCTTTTATTGATTTTGTGGATCCGGAATCCATCCGCCATCAACTCTGGAGGGTTACCGATCCTTCGGCTTTAATTAAAATTCAAGAGGATTTTAAAGACAAAACCGTCTATATCGCCGACGGCCATCACCGTTATGAAACCAGTCTGACCTATCAAGCGGATAGGCAAAGAGAGCACCCTGAGCTGGACAGGGCGGCTGCTTTTAATTTTACCCTGATGTTCCTCTGCCCTATGGAAGATCCCGGTTTGACCATTTTTCCCGTCCATCGGGCCTTGAATCTCCTTTCCGATATCAACCCCCGGTTATTGGAAAACAAACTGGATCAGTTTTTTATCGTAGAAAAAATCCCTTTTGTCCCTGAAAGCAAAAGGCAGACTACCGAGGAATTCCTTGCCCGTCTTAAGACTCAAGGCCTCCAATCCCATGCCTTTGGTCTTTTCATCTTCCAAACTTCTTATTATTATCTTTTGACCCTCAAAAAGGAGTGTTTAGAGAGCGACTGGGGCCGGGATCTCAACCCCTTATTGCGACAACTGGATGTCGTTATTTTGAGCCGTCTGATTTTTCAAAAAATTCTGGGAATAAAACGGGAAGAACTAGACCAGGAAAAAATAATCGAATATCGGCATGACCCTTTTGAGATCTTAGAATGGGTGGAAAAAGGAAAGAGTCGGATGGGGTTCATTTTAAACCCGACCCCGATTGACCAAGTCCGGCGGATTGCGGAGGCCTCACTGGTCATGCCCAGAAAATCCACTTATTTTTATCCTAAAACACTGACCGGCCTGCTGATGAATTCCTTGAAGGGGAATGAGTCCATCTCCATCTGAAACCCTGGTTCCGGTTGGCGCCGATGAAACCCTGGACTCCTGGGGGAAAGGGGCAATCCGGGTTATCCAGAAAAAAACCGGTTATCGATTTTCTTTAGACGCGTTGATCCTGTCCGATTTTATCCGGCTTAAGGATCAGTCCCGGATTTTAGACCTGGGGACCGGCAGCGGCATCCTGGCCCTTATCCTGGCCGCAAACTACCCGAATTCCCGGATCACGGCCCTGGAGCTGTCGCCGGAATTCATTAACCTGGCCAGTCGCAATATCATCCTCAATCAACTCCAAAACCGCATTTCCCTTATCCGGGGAGACCTTTGTCAGCTGCCCGGATTCATAAAAAAAGGGACCTTTGATGCCGTAGTTTCCAATCCGCCCTATCGCCCCCTGCATCGGGGACGGATCAACCCCAACCCGCAAAAAGCCATGGCCAGACACGAGATCCGGCTTACCTTACCCCGTCTCCTGGAAAGTGTCGCCCATGCTCTAAAAGCCGGGGGGAAATGGCTGGTGATCTACCCGGCCTGGAGGCTGGTATCTCTCCTGACCCTGTCCAGACAATACCGTCTGGAACCGAAAAAGATTCGATTGGTTCATTCTTTTCAAGATAAGGAGGCGGAGTGGGTCTTGCTGGAGGCCGTTTATCAGGGGCGGGAAGAACTCAAGGTCCTCTCCCCTATTACGATTTACCAGGAGGCCGGGGTTTATGGGCCCCAGGTGCTTCAGATTCTGCAGAAGTCATCTCCGGAAAGGTCCCGGTCTTGATCCGAATCCCCTTTACGGCCGGCCTTCCCAAAAGTTCATTAATTTTATTCTGAATCGATTCCTTTTGAAACTGTAAATGTTGTCCGACGACAGGATTGGAAACCAGCAGATGGAGGGTCCCTTCTCGGATCCCTTCCAGGCAGACCGCAGGGCGTAATGATTCAGGGACCACCTGACGCCAGACCTTGATAACGGCCGGGACCAGGGGATCAATCAAAGGATTCCCTCCGGTCCACAGATCCTGGACGACGTCCTTAAAAGGAAGAACTTTTTTTTCTTCCATGGTGTTTTTTCCGAAAATGATTA
>CAZSTT010000006.1:4445-6178 GCA_964609705.1 uncultured Thermodesulfobacteriota bacterium | reverse complement strand
CTAATATGGAATATAGAATAAGTCGGCAGGCAAGGCAAGGGATAAAAACGACTTGAGCTTCCTCTGTTTCCCCGAAATTGACCGTAATGGGGAGGTTCTAATAAACCGCTTCTGAAAATTGGTTGACAGGTTTCCGCAACCTTTATATAGTGTGAGATTGAATAGTTTCCTACAGTTCAATCATCTCTGCCCTGATGAATCTATGCCCGGCCAAAAAGAATATTAGTTTATATATAAACCGTCATGCCCCGCCTTATGGGGCGTGACACCACGATACGGTCGGCTTTGGCGACCTATAGAAGAGGCCTCCCGAGGAGGCCGAGACATGAAAAAGAGCGCGTTTGACTTTAAACTCTAATTTCGCAATAAAACAATGAGACCTTTTAAGGAGGAACCATGGTGCCCAAGAAAATTCTTTTAACCGAAGATGAAATGCCCCGTCAGTGGTACAACATTTTGCCCGACATGCCCAACGGAATGCAGCCCCCCCTGCATCCCGGTACCGGTCAACCGGTCGGTCCCGACGATCTGGCCCCGATCTTTCCCATGCCCCTCATCGAACAGGAAGTCAGTTCGCAGCGATTTATCGATATACCGGAACCCGTCCTGGAAAAATATCTGATCTGGCGCCCTTCTCCTTTGGTCCGGGCCTATGGCTTGGAAGCTTTTTTACAGACTCCGGCCAAAATCTATTATAAGAACGAAGGGGTCAGCCCGGCCGGCAGTCATAAACCCAACACCGCCGTGCCGCAGGCCTATTACAATAAAATTTCAGGGACCAAACGGATTGCCACCGAGACCGGGGCCGGTCAGTGGGGAAGCGCCCTGAGTTTTGCCGGGGCCCTTTTCGGGCTGGAGATCAAAGTTTACATGGTCCGGATCAGTTATGATCAAAAACCTTACCGAAGGCTGATGATGAATACCTGGGGAGCGACCTGTATCCCCAGCCCCAGTCCGGACACTAAAGCCGGCAGGTCCATACTGGAACAGGATCCTAACTCTCCGGGAAGTCTCGGTATCGCCATCAGTGAAGCCGTGGAGGACGCCGTCTCCAACCCCGGCAGCAAATATTCCCTGGGCAGTGTTCTGAACCACGTCCTGCTCCATCAAACCATCATCGGACTGGAAGCCCAGAAACAACTCCAGAAAGTCGGCGATTACCCGGACATTGTCATTGGTTGCGCCGGGGGAGGAAGTAATTTTGCCGGTTTGGCCCTGCCCTTTGTCCGGGACAAGATCGGCGGTAAAAAGGTGGAGATCATCGCCGTCGAACCGGCTTCCTGCCCGACCATGACCAAAGGTCCTTTTGTCTATGATTTCGGGGATACCGTGCAAATGACCCCCTTGCTGGCCATGCATAGTCTGGGACATAATTTTGTTCCCGCCCCGATTCACGCCGGCGGGCTGCGCTATCACGGCATGGCCCCCATTGTGTCTCAATTGATTCTGGACAAACTGGTCGAACCGCGGGCCGTCAAGCAATTGGAGACCTTTGCCGCCGGTGTGACCTGGGCCAGGACCGAAGGACATATCCCAGCCCCGGAAACCAACCACGCTTTGGCCGCGGTGATCACCGAGGCCAATAAATGCAAGGAGGAAGGCAAGGCCAAAACCATCCTGGTTAACTGGAGCGGTCACGGGCTGGTCGACATGATGGCTTATAATGCCTATTTCGAAGGGAAGCTGACCGATTTTGAACTGCCCGACGAAGAGATCCAGAAATCGTTAAAGGC
>CAZSTT010000006.1:0-4345 GCA_964609705.1 uncultured Thermodesulfobacteriota bacterium | reverse complement strand
TACGACAAACTGGAAATCTATTGCCCCCATCTGGGGATGATGCTGACCTTCAATTATTGCCGCCGGGCTCAAGCCCCGTTACCCTGTCGAAACCTGGTCGGCTGCTGGGAAGAACGGCTTCCGGTGGATTCTTTTTTGGGAGAGACCTTTTCCAGAACGGATTTGGAGGCCGCCTTTGGCGGATTGCCCAAAACCCGGCTGGAAAGGATTTTAGACTGTTTGGCTCAGATTAAAGAAAGCAAAACAAAATAGTTTTATTGATAACGGTTTTTTTAATCTAGTAAAACCCCTGAAAAATCTTCAATTTTAGCCAAGGTCGAGAAAGGCGAAAATTTCAACCGCAGGAATATGTGGCATATTTCGAGGACTGAAATTTGAGTCTGCCGAAGAGATTGGCCCAAAGGGGGGGTTTTTCAGAGATCTTACCATGATTTTTCTTCTTGTCACCGTTAATAAATTATGTTAGGTAATCCCTGGTGTTGTGGGCCGTTAGCTCAACAGGTAGAGCAACTGACTCTTAATCAGTAGGTCCGCGGTTCGATCCCGCGACGGCCCACCAGTTAAAACAGTGAGTTATTTTTTTCTCTTCCAAACTTTCCCCTTTCCCTTTTGTAAATATCGAACACATCCTAAGCGCTAATACTTTTTTTAAAAGATGAGAATAAGCCTGAACATTTAGGGGGGAAAACGACGATTTCGCAATTTTAGATTGACAACCCAGTGTTAATCTTTTTAAACTATTATCGGTTAAATGAAAAAAGCCCTCATCATATACTATTCTCAGACCGGTCAACTGAAAAAGATCGCAGATTCCGTCACAGGTTCTTTGAAGGAGGATTTTGAGCTTATATTTGAAGAGCTTAAACCTGTTCCTCCCTATCCGTTTCCCTGGAGAGGGCTGCAATTCTACCAGGCTTTTCCGGAATCCGTTCAGGAGATACCCTGTGCTTTAGAACCGTTATCATTTAATACGGATCAGGACTTCGATTTAGTCATTCTGGCTTATCAGGTCTGGTATTTGTCTCCCTCGATCCCCTTTGCCGCCTTTCTGCAGTCGCCCGCGGCCGGGAAAGTCCTGAAAGGCAAACCGGTCATCACCATCCTGGGCGTACGGAATATGTGGATCATGGCCCAGGAAAGCGTGAAAAGACAAATCCGGGATCTGGGGGGCACCTTGGTCGGGAATATTGTCCTGGTCGACCCTCATCCGAATCTGGTAAGTGTAGTGACCATTGTCCTCTGGCTCTCCAAAGGCGTGTTGAAAGGAAAAGGATGGATCAGCGGCCTTTTTCCTCCAGCCGGCGTGCCTGAACAAAGTATTCGGGAGGCCGCCAAATTTGGAGAGGTAATCCGGGAAGCCTTTCGTTGTGGACAAACCCAAAAACTCCAGGATCAACTTCTTGAAAAGGGGGCGGTAAAGATCGACCCCATTTTAATGAGTATTGAGAAGAGGGGACGGATGATGTTCGAGTTCTGGTCGAAATTCGTGTTGAAAAAAGGAGGCCCTTGGGATCCGGCGCGGGAATTTCGATTGAAACTCTTCAAATATTATCTGTTTTCCGGAGTATTTCTTCTTTCTCCCTTTATCTCCTTAGTTTCCTGGTTCACCCAGAAAATCTTTTTTAAAAAAACCGGGAGACTCAAGGAATATTACTCCCAGGTGGAATACTTATAAATCAAACCCTACTGGATAGAACCGAATGGATCATTTGACTATGCCAAACGAAGTTTATATAACCCGCTTAGCGAAATTTATGCCCAACCGACCGGTGACGAACGATGCCATGGAAAAATACCTGGGCCTGGTCGATGGCCGACCTTCGAAAGCCAAAGCGATTGTTCTCCGAAATAATAAGATCAAAACCCGCTATTATGCCCAGGACGAGAATGGCCGTTTAACCCACACCAATGCCCAAATGACCGCTGAGGCCGTCCGGGGCCTGCTTGATGACCGCTTTACGGTTGATGACATTGAACTTCTGTCCTGCGGTACCAGTTCCCAGGACCAGTTGATGCCGTCCCATGCCTCTATGGTTCACGGGGAGTTGGGCGGAAAACCCATTGAGATTAATTCACCCACCGGTGCCTGTGTCTGTGGCATGCAGGCCATGAAATACGCCTACCTGACCGTCCTCTCCGGGGAGAAGAACAATGCCGTTTGCACCGGGTCGGAATTGATGTCCACCTGGATGAGGGCCCGCAATTTTGAAAAGGAGACGGAGAAGCTCTCCCTGCTCGATCAGCAGCCGATGGTGGCCTTTGAAAAGGACTTCCTGCGCTGGATGCTTTCCGATGGAGCCGGGGCCGCTTTGTTGCAGAAAAAACCCAACCCAAAGGGTCTTTCCCTCAGGATCGAATGGATCGAAATGACTTCTTTTGCCAATCAGATCAAAACCTGCATGTATGCCGGTGCTGAAAGGCTTGAAAACGGAGATATCAAAGGCTGGCGGGAATTCGAAGCCAATGAATTGCTGGAGCGTTCAATACTCTCGGTCAAACAGGATATCAAACTGCTGGACCTAAACATCGTTCGCCAGAACAACGAATTCCTGAAGAGTATTCTTAAAAAGCGTGGATTAGATCTGGACAAGATTTCATTCTTTTTGCCGCACTTATCCTCCGAATATTTCCGGTCCCGTTTAGATGCCGACAGCCGAGATCAAGGGATATACATCCCGCAGGAAAAATGGTTCACCAACCTTACCCGTTTGGGTAATATCGGGTCGGCCTCTGTTTATTGCATGCTGGAGGAGCTTTTCCATTCCGATCAACTGAAAAGAGGGCAGCAGATCCTTACGGTGGTTCCCGAGAGCGCCCGCTTTTCCTATGCCTACGCCCTGCTGACCGCCATATGATTTCGTGGCGCACGTTGGCTCCCCCCCTTTGCCCCGGCAAAATAAAAAGGAGGGAGAGCAGTGTCTTAATAAAAACAGACGATGAAAAAGCATGAAGTACCCCAGGATGATGATGGCTTTATGGAAGGCAAACAGATGGACCTGAGTTATGCCGTGGATGAAAATGGGAACTATGTAACGGTCCCGAGCTTCGGTTGGGCTCCTAAAAATGCGGCCTTATCGCAGGCCTGGGATGTAATCCACGAAAGGATGAAAGAAACCAGGCAGCAGGTCTTGCAGGGTAAGCTCAGCCCGATTGCCTACTTCATGGAAAAAAACATCATGGATGAGAAACTTCTGGCCACTTATGTGGGCCTGTCCAAATGGAAGGTCCGAAGACACCTCAAGCCTGCCGGGTTTAATAAAATAGAGGAAAGGGTCTTGCGCCGTTATGCCGACACCTTCGGTATCCCGGTCGAGGCTTTAACGGATTTCATGAAAACGGCTGACGAGAAATGACTTCCAAAGATATTCATATTGATTTTGATCATCGCCCGGCGGCCCATTGCGAGAACGGAGCGGCCTCAAATCTGCTGAGGTTCTACAATATTAATCTGAGCGAAGCCATGGTTTTCGGGATCGGTTCAGGGTTATTTTTCGGCTTTATGCCCTTCATAAAGGTGACCAGGATGCCGCTGATCACCTTTCGGCCCTGGACGGGAATGATTTTCAGTAAGGTCAACCAACGTCTGGGGATCGGCATTGAACGAAAAAAATTTAAAAATCCCAGGCAGTCCATGGAGGCCCTGGATAAAAACCTGGAGCAAGGCATCCCGACCGGTTGCGTGGTCGGGGTATTCCATCTGACCTATTTCCCCAAGGCCTTCCGATTTCATTTCAATGCCCACAATATCGTGGTCATCGGCCGAGAAAATGGAGAATACCTGATCAGTGACCCGATCCTGGAAGGTATTCAGAGACTCAGTTATGATGATCTCCTGCGGGTTCGCTTTGCCAAAGGGATTTTCCCGCCCAAAGGGCACCTGTATTTCATAACGGAAGTTCCTTCATCCTTTGATCTGAAAAAAGCCATTGTCCTCGCCATCCGGAAGACCAGCCAGGATATGCTCCGAATCCCTATTCCCCTGTTCGGGGTCAAAGGGATCCGGTTTCTTGCCCGCCGGCTGCGGAAATGGCCTCAAACATTGGGACCGAAGAAGGCCTCCCTTTATCTGGGACAGATTGTTCGCATGCTGGAGGAGATCGGTACGGGCGGGGCCGGTTTTCGTTTTATCTATGCCGCCTTTCTCCAGGAAGCCGCCACAGAATTAAACCAGCCCTGGTTGAATGACCGGTCAAGAGAAATGACGGAAGTCGGTGACCGTTGGCGTGAATTCGCCGTCATTGCCGTCCGTATTTTCAAAAACCGGGCCGGGATGGATGATCCCTACGGCGCCGCAGCCGATGTCCTGATGAATATCGCCGATGGGGAAGAACGTCTATTCCAAAAA
>CAZSTT010000005.1:35135-47434 GCA_964609705.1 uncultured Thermodesulfobacteriota bacterium | reverse complement strand
TAGATAATTATATTTAAGCCGGATGTCAAGAAATTGTTTTACGATTCGGCCATTCAATCCGGGGCGTTCCGGATTGTATTTGACCCTTTAGAGAATTTAAATTATTATTGAATTCATAAGGTTCGGGAAAGAAGATCTAATTTCGCGGGAAATACCCGGTAAAGTCATAAGGAATTTTGTGAAGTCCAGGACTCTCATAACAGTGGAAGGCTCGATCGAACGGGTCTCTTTTTATAACGAAGAGAACCATTTTACCATCGCCAGGCTGAAGATCAAAGGTGAAAGGAATACGATTCCGGTCATCGGGCAATTATTTTATGTGACACCCGGCGAGGTCTTGAAAATCAGCGGTTATTTTGAACAACATCCCAAATACGGCCGTCAGATCCGAATAGAAAGCTATGAATCTCTAATTCCGGCCACGTTACCGGGTATAGAAAAATATCTGGGTTCCGGTTTGGTCAAAGGGATTGGACCGGAGATGGCCAAAAGGATTGTTAAACGGTTCGGTTTAAAAACCCTGGAAATTATCGAACAGGATATTCGGCAACTCTCTGAAGTGGAGGGGGTGGGACCGAAACGAATCGCCCAGATCAAAGAGGCCTGGAAAGAACAAAAAGATGTCCGGCGCATCATGATTTTTTTGCAGGGATATGGGGTCAGCACCGGATTGGCCACTAAGATATTCAAAACTTACGGCCAACAAGCGGTATCCCGCATCCGGGAGAATCCTTACGGGCTGGCCGGCGATATCTTTGGAGTCGGTTTTCTGACCGCTGATCGGATTGCCCAAAAAATGGGGATAGAGAAGGATGCCCCGGCCAGGCTTCAGGCCGGTCTGACTTATATTCTTCAACAGAAAAGTGAAGAAGGGCAAGTGTGTCTTCCCGAAGAGGAATTGATTGAAGAGGCTTCCCGTCAGTTGGAGGTGGATCCCGATCAACTCCATCCGGTTCTCCAAGAATTGATTCAAAAAAAACAACTGCGCACCCAGCAGATTGAGACGGGGAAGATTTACATTTTTTTGCCATATCTGGATATCGCTGAAGAAGGGATTTCGCAAAGAATGGGGGTCTTATTGCAAAATAAGCCCATAATCGACGGACGGACGGAAGCCATCATTTCCCGGATGGAAAAGACCTTTCGTCTTACCTTGTCCGGCCAACAAAAAGAAGCGGTTAGAAAAGCTCTTTCCCAAAAGCTGCTGATCATTACCGGGGGACCTGGAACCGGAAAGACCACTATCGTTCGCTCCATTTTGGAGATTTATAAACAATTGGACCGGAAATGTATTTTGATGGCCCCAACCGGCCGGGCGGCCAAACGTCTTTCGGAAGTAACCCATTATCCGGCCACCACCATTCACAGGGGCTTGGGGTACAATCCCAAAATGGGCGGGTTTCAAAAAAATGAGGAACATCCTCTTCCCGCCGATCTGGTGGTTATTGATGAAGCTTCAATGGTCGACACTTATCTGATGTTTAATCTCTTAAGAGCCGTTCCGGATCAGGCGGTCTTGATTCTGGTCGGGGATGTTTTTCAGCTGCCTTCGGTTGGGCCTGGAAATGTTCTTTCTGATTTTATCCAATCAGAAAAAATCCCGGTAGTTCAATTAAACCGGATTTTCAGACAAGGGGAAGGGAGCCTGATTGTGGTCAACGCTCACCGGATTCATCAGGGGGACATGCCGATCCTGGCCAGAGAGGATAGGGACAAAAATCAGGATTTTTATTTTCTGGAGCAGGAAGAGCCGGAGAAAGCCGCCCGTTGGATACTGGAACTGGTCCAGGACAGGCTGCCTAAACGATACGGGATTGATCCGTTACAGGATATTCAGGTTTTGACCCCCATGTATAAGGGGATGGTCGGGGCTGAAAATCTGAATCAATACCTTCAGCAACACTTAAACAAAGACCCCAGATCGGTTCAGCGAGGCACCCGTCTTTTCAAGGTGGGGGATAAGGTCATGCAATTAAGAAATAATTATGACAAAGATGTCTTTAACGGCGACATTGGCAGCCTGGCAAAAATTGATCAGGAGAATCAGGAAGTCCTGGTTAATTTTGACGGGCGGTTTGTCATTTATGATTTCCATGAACTGGACGATCTGGTCCTGGCTTATGCCATTTCGGTTCATAAATCACAAGGCAATGAATATCCCGCCGTGATTCTTCCGGTTATGATCCAGCACTATATTTTGCTGCAAAGAAACCTGATTTACACCGCCGTGACCCGTGCCAAAAGAGTGGTTGTTCTGGTGGGCACCAAAAAAGCCCTGGCCATCGGCATCAAAAATAATAAACCCCAGTTACGTTATAGTTTTTTAAAGGAAAGACTGATCCGCTGGCCCTGAGCATTTCCCTGCAACCACCGGACTCCGGACCTCCAATGACCGGTTTATCATTTTGTCCTAAGGCCGGAAGACTTTCTAACGGGATCCTTTTGGTCTTGGCCCTAACGATCCCTTAGTCTCTTGGAACCCTCCTCTTTTTCCCTTTTATGGGTATCATTTATCCAAATTATTTAATACAAAGAGGATCCGCCGCAGGGCGGTCAGGTGGGTGCCGACTGCAAGTAAAAGGAGTATGGCGATAAAGAAAAGACGATCCGTGGCCCAGATCTGGGCGGGGAAAAAAATGACTAAGAGATCGGCTATAAGCGATCCGGCCCCCAGGATGATTACCCGTTCGGCCCGCCCGAAATAACCCAGGGAAACCGACAACCCGAGACCTTCTCCCCGGGCACGGGAATAACTGACGAGAAAGGAGCCGGTTAAAAAAAGAAGAAGAAGGGAAGTGGTAAGCCATTGGGGGATGTTAATGGGGTTAAACAAAAAATAGAGCCAGATACCAAAGATGGCCAAAAAATCGCTGTAACGATCTAAAATAGAATCCAGAAAAGCCCCGGAAGATGATTGTTGATTGGCCTTCCTGGCCAGGCAGCCATCCACGGTATCGATTGCTCCGGAAAGAAGAACGCTGATGCCGCCCAGCCAAAGAGAAGAACTATAGGCCGGGACGGACAGGAGGCTCAATATTAGGCCGGTTATGGAAAGGTGGTTGGGTTTTAATGACCGTTGGCATAGGAAGGGGACTGGAACCTCTTCAATCCATTTCAGATAACGTCTCCCGATCCGGCTTTCACGAAGCAAAGGAGCGATCCTTAAAGAATCTTGCGATTATCATTTTTGGGCAAAATTTTATCTAGTACAGTTTATATTATTTTTTCATTTTGATATACATTTCCATTTTTCGCCTGGCCTCTCCCTCTTCCATCTGAACCGGGGGGTGTTTCATGAGATAAGCTGAGACCGGCAGCATAACCCCGGACTCCCCCCGATCACGGGCCACACGACAATATCGTATGGCGTCAATGGACACACCGGCGCTGTTGGGGGAATCCTGGACCGACAAACGGGCTTCGAATTCCAAGGGGACCCCGCAAAAATTAACAGCCTCAATTCGTAAAAAGCAGACCTTGTTATCTTTCTGCCAGGGGACATAATCGGATGGTCCGATATGGATATTCTCTTCGGACAAAGGCTTTTTTAATTGAGATTGGACCGCATCGGTCTTGGAAATTTTCTTGTTTATTAGCCGGCTTCTTTCCAACATATTAAGAAAATCAGTGTTGCCCCCGGTATTGAGCTGATAGGTCCGGTTGATTTTAACCCCCCGTTCTTCAAAAAGATGGGATAATACCCGGTGTATAATGGTGGCCCCCACCTGCGATTTGATGTCATCTCCAACCAGAGGAATACCCCGTTGTTTGAATTTTTTCGCCCATCCCTTATCAGAAGCGATGAATTCGGGCATGCAATTGATTAAACTGACCCCACTATTAAGGCAACAATGGGCATAATAACGCACCGCTTCGCCTGAGCCCACCGGTAGGTAGTTGATCAGTATTTCTGCCTTTGATTTTTTTAAGACTTGTTCGACATCGACCGGTTCTTGTTCAGCCGGTAAAAAAGTGCGATCCGCAGGAAAATCCTTCATGTGCGGGGCAACCCCGTCTAAAACAGGCCCCATTTGGACCGTAACGCCGAAACAGGGGAGCGAAGGCCAAATGGGTATGACACAATTGGGTGGGGCAAAAACAGCTTTTTCCAGGGGGTGCCCCACTTTTCGGCGATCGATATCAAAAGCGGCCACGATCTGGATATTATCGGGTAAATATCCTCCAATGGTCTTGTGCATCAGACCCGCTTCCAGGGACGGGTTATGTCGATAATACTCAATTCCCTGTATCAAAGCGCTGGCACAGTTTCCCACTCCACAGATCGCCACCCTTATGTTCCTTTTGGACATACCAAAACCTCCATTTCACGGGCCCTTAACCAAGGGAAAAAATTCAGGCAGAATCAACTATTTAATTGTTATAATAAATTATTTCAAAAATCAATCAAAAATAACGCGT
This sequence comes from uncultured Thermodesulfobacteriota bacterium, assembly GCA_964609705.1. Classification (GTDB taxonomy): domain Bacteria; phylum Desulfobacterota; class RBG-13-43-22; order RBG-13-43-22; family RBG-13-43-22; genus RBG-13-43-22. Next base: position 43,015 of record CAZSTT010000005.1, on the reverse strand, counting down.
TGATTGACAAATAAGTGGCTAAAAGGAATAGAAAAAATCCTTTCCTCTTTTCTTCCCTTCCCCTTTATGGTAAATTAATAAAATCCGGGGGGGACCTTTTCCAGGTGTTTCCATCCGGAAATTCGAATTTCCGGATGGAAACGAATCAGCGGGGATTAATGGGGGAAAGAATATTTGCGGTCGGAGATATCCATGGCTGTTACCTTAAACTGGACAGACTGATGGATAAAATAAAATTGAATCCTGAAAAAGATGTTCTGTTGTTTTTGGGCGATTATATTGACCGGGGAGATCAATCCAAAGAAGTTTTGGAATATCTGGTTCGGCTTAAAAGACAACAACCTTCGGCAGTCTTTCTTATGGGGAACCACGAACAAATGTTCCAGGAATTCCTGGGCGGAGAAAACATCACGCAATTCCTGGTTAACGGAGGAAAGAAAACCTTGGACAGCTACCTGGGGGATAATCGTCTTTATTCTTCTCAAGATCCGAGAACCCTTTTCCCTCCTGAACATTTGGATTTTATTAATTCCCTGTCTCCCTATTATGAAACGGAAGACTACATCTTTGTCCATGCCGGTCTCCGAGAAGGGCTCCCTCTGGAGAATCAAGATCTTTTTGATCTCCTTTGGATCAGGGAAGATTTTTATTTTTCCAAGTTCGATTTTGGGAAAACCGTAATTTTCGGCCATACACCATTCCAAAAGCCGTTTATTTACAAAAATAAAATCGGGATTGATACCGGTGCGGCGTATGGTAACAAACTGACCTGCCTTGAATTACCTGATATGAGGTTCACCAGCGTCTAACTGTTTGGAGGTGCAGGGAAGTCGGTTTATCTATAAAAGCAAGGCGGCCCAGATTCATTCCTTTGCTTCCGCCCCCTGGGGGGAGGTCTGGAAACCGGTATTTTATTATTGACCGGAGAACATTCTTTTGATAAGAAATATCAAGGAAAAAGGTTCATGGCAGTCCGAAAATCCCGGCCCCGGGCCGGTTTAACCAGGAGGTGTCAATGAAGATCAAATACTGGATGACGAAGGAGCCGATTACGGTGACTCCGAACACTCTGGCGATCGACGCCCAGAAGATTATGAAGGAAAACAAAATTCGACGCCTGCCGGTGGTCGAAAAGGGGAAACTGGTCGGCATGGTCACTTTTCGAAACCTGATGGAGGCCGCCCCTTCTTCCGCCACCTCTTTAAGTATCTACGAGTTGAATTACCTGATTATGAAGATGAAGGTCAAAGACCTGATGAAAAAAAATGTCATCACCGTTTCACCCGAAGACACGGTGGTCGATGCCATTGCTTTGGGAATGAAACATGATATCGGTGGATTTCCGGTAATGGACGATAAAGGGGAATTAGTGGGCATTGTCACTGAAACCCAGATATCACGGGCGATGATGCAGTTGTTCGGAACCAATGTCAAAGAAGAAATCATTCACTTGGAGAATGTGGATCTTCAGGCCGGAACTTTTGGAAGAATCGTGGCTGAAGCGGAAAAAACAGGAGGGACGATCATCAGTGTGTTTTCCGTCCCCAAAAGAAACACAGACCTGATGCGTCTTTACCTCCGGATCAAACCGGATAATCATATGAAAGAGAAGGTCATAGCCGGTCTTAAAAGCGCGGGTTATGATATTGAAGAATAATCCTGGCCTGGAATCAAGGTCGGTTTTTCCGAATGCCCTGAAAAACAGGGCATTCTTTTTTAGGGCTAGTATGAAAAAGACGATCATCGGTTTATTGATAATGGGCCTCTTTTTACTCGGCAGCCGGTTGACCTGGGCCGAATCGACCAACCGGATTATAGCCATCGTGAATAATGAAATTATTACCTTTCACGAATTGGAAAAGGCTAAAAAAAATTATAAGCTCCCGGTCCTGGAAAAAGAGGGGAAAGAGGAATTTGAAAAACAACTCCTGTTTCAGTTGATCGATCAGAAGTTGATCGATCTTCAAATAAAAAAATTAGGGATTCAAATAAGCTCCGAAGAGATAGATAGGTCGATTGCCAGGCTCAAGGAAGAGCAAGGATTGAGCAGCCCGGAGGAATTCTCCAAGGCTTTGTTACAGGAAGGATTGTCCGAATCCGAATTTAGAAACAAGATCAAAGAACAACTCTTGCGATACAGGCTGATCAGCCGGGAAATCGGAAGTAAAATCGTTATTCCGGAGAATCAGATGCGGGATTATTACGAAAAAAACAAAACCAAATTTGAAAGGACCGAAGGGGTCCAATTGGCCCATATCTTTTTACCGGTTGCCGAAAACGCTCCCCCTGAAGAGTGGGAAAGGGAAAACAAGAAGATCGGGGAAATTTATGGCCGCCTTCTTAAAGGAGAGGATTTTTCCGATTTGGCTCGAAAATTTTCCAAGGATTCCTCCGCTTCCCAGGGAGGAGATCTGGGAATCTTTCGTTTGGAAGAGATTGATCCCTATCTTCTTAAGGTGATATCCGCCCTGAAGCCGGGTGAATTTAGCACGGTTTTAAAATCTCCGAATGGATGGCAGATCGTCAAATTGATTGATCTTAAGAAGGCGAAAGAAATCAGCTATCAGGAAGCCAAGGAACGGATTCAAGAACAGCTCTTCCAGGAAGAAGTGGACAAGCGTTTCAGCCAATGGCTGCAAAAGATTAAGGATCGTTCCTATATCCAGATTCTCCTCTGATCTATATCGAAAACCATGATCGTTTCTATTGCGGATTGTCACCAATATCTTGACCAGGAAGTAACCATTCGGGGCTGGTTGGTCCATAAACGCTCCAGCGGACAAGTCCGATTTTTAATCATCCGAGATGGATCGGGGATTCTGCAGGCCCTCCTTTTAAAGAACAAAGTTTCCGCCGATATTTTTCAAACCTTCGATCTTTTGACTCAGGAATCTTCTCTGGCCTTGACCGGGATTCTGCATGCCGATTCCCGGGCACCGGGCGGCGTGGAATTAGAACTCAACCGTCTGGTTGTCTTTCAGCTTTCCAAGGACTTCCCCATTTCCCCGAAAGAACACGGCATCGGCTTTTTGATGGAACACCGACACCTTTGGCTTCGTTCAGCCCGACAGCAGGCCATTCTCTGGATCCGGCATGAATTGATCCGAGCGGTTCATGATTTTCTGGACGGACACCATTTTATTCGATTGGACGCCCCCATATTAACCCCGGCGGCTTGTGAAGGGACCAGTACACTTTTCAGTACCTCCTATTTTGATCAAGGAAATGCTTATCTTTCCCAAAGCGGCCAATTGTATATGGAAGCCGGGGCCATGGCTTTCGGGCGGGTCTATTGTTTCGGCCCTTCCTTCAGGGCCGAGAAATCCAAGACCCGACGGCATCTGACCGAATTTTGGATGGTAGAGCCCGAGATCGCCTTTGCCGACCTGGAGGAGTTGATGGCCTGGTCGGAAAAACTGATTTACTTTATGATCGAACGGGTCCTGGAGAAACGACGCCCGGAACTTCAGCTCCTGGAAAGAGATGTCACCTTTCTGGAAAAAATTAAGCCCCCCTTCCCACGGATCTCTTATTCTCAGGCCGTAGAAATTTTAAAGAAAAAAGGGGCTTCGCTTTCCTTTGGCGATGATCTGGGGGGAGACGAAGAAACCCTGATCGCTTCCCAATTCGACCAGCCGGTGATCATCCACCGTTATCCTGGCGTTTGCAAGGCCTTTTATATGAAAAGGGATCCGGAAGATTCCCGATTGGTTTTGAATATGGATATTCTGGCACCGGAAGGCTATGGAGAAATAATAGGGGGATCGGCCAGGGAGGAAGATCTGGAACAACTCCAGGAGAGAATCAAAGAACAGAATCTGTCCGAAGATGACCTCCAGTGGTACCTGGATCTTCGACGTTTCGGTACAGCCCCTCACGGAGGATTCGGATTGGGGTTGGAACGGGTGGTGGCCTGGGTCTGCGGATTGAAACATGTTCGCGAAGCCATTCCGTTCCCGAGAACCCTGTACCGCCTTTATCCTTAACAAAACCGCCGAATAGGGACTTCTTATCAATGCCAAGCAAAGTGGTGGAAGGGATTATTCTTCAGGTCAAACTTTATGGGGAAGCGGACCTGATCATAGATTTTTTTTCTTCCCAGTGGGGACGGTTGAGAGGGATCGCCAAAGGGGCCAAAAAAAGTAAAAAGCGTTTTGTTAATTGTCTTGAACCGTTAAACTGGGTTCGCTTTACCTTGTTTGAAAAACAGAACCATTCTCTGGTTCGGATCGATCAAGGAGAACTGATTAATCCCTTCCCGGGCATTCGAAAGGATTATAAAAAATGGGGGCAGGCCTCCTATTTTTGTGAAATGATCAAGGAACTTTTTGCCATCGGGGATACCAATGGGTCGGTCTTTGAGTTGATTAAGGAATCCTTGCAGGCTCTGGATCAGGGAAAAGGAGACCAGGAAATATTCGACATTTTTCAAATCCGTTTGCTTAAAATAGCCGGGTATGCCCTATACCTAACTGCCTGCCTGGGCTGCGGTAAGAAGGCCGAGTCTATTGCTGAACCCATGTTTTCTTTAAGCCGGGGGGGGATTTTTTGCCGGGGGTGTCTTAAAGGAGAAAATGGGATGCCTTTGTCAAACGGCACTGTTCAATGCCTTCGCCAGGCCGTGAGCATGGCCTTACCTCAGGTTTTTTGTATCCGCTTTTCCCGATATATGGGGGAGGAGATTGAACAGCTCTTGAGATCTTTTTCCTGCCGGATCATGGGAAAGGAATTGGGATCGGTTCGCTACCTCAGGCAGTTACAGGAAAATTATGGATAATTTTAGCTCATAGCCGGTAGCTCTTAGCTCATAGAAAAAGATGTTGCTTTCAGCTATGAGCTATCAGCTGTCAGCTAATTCAGGAGGTTTTGTGCTTACCTTTCAAGAATTAATTGAAGCCTTGAATGGCTATTGGGCCAACCAAGGCTGTCTGCTCCTGCAACCTTACGATCTGGAAGTTGGGGCCGGGACTTTTCACCCGGCCACTTTTTTGCGGGTTCTTGGACCGGAGCCCTGGAAGGCCGCCTATGTGGAACCTTCCCGGCGCCCGACCGACGGCCGGTATGGAGAAAATCCAAACCGGCTGCAATGTTTTTACCAGTATCAAGTCATCCTTAAACCTTCTCCCCTGGATGTCCAAGATCTGTATCTGAAAAGTCTGGCGAGCTTCGGTATCCAACCCTTGGAACACGATTTGCGTTTTGTGGAAGACGATTGGGAATCCCCGACCCTCGGCGCCTGGGGTCTGGGCTGGGAGGTCTGGCTGGACGGGATGGAGATCTCGCAATTTACTTACTTTCAACAATGCGGGGGTATCGATCTTTCTCCTGTGTCGGTAGAGCTGACCTACGGCCTGGAACGGATTAATATGTATCTCCAGGAAAAGGACAATGTCTACGATCTGAAATGGAACCATGATATTTCATACGGTGAAATCCATCATCAGGATGAGTTTGAGTTCTCCACTTATAATTTTGATCAAGCGGATGTGGCGCAGTTGCGAACCCTTTTTCAATCTTTTGAACAGGAAAGCAAGAGACTGGCTGCTTTGAAACTGCCCCGGCCGGCTTATGACTTTTGCCTCAAGTGTTCCCATGTATTTAATCTCCTCGAGGCCAGAGGCGCTATCAGCGTTACGGAAAGAACCGGGTATATCGGACGCGTTCGGGACTTGGCTCGGGCCGTAGCCAAGGAATACCTTTCTCAAAGGGAGACCATGGGCTTTCCTTTGCTAAAAAATAAGAACTATGACTGTTAAATGAATATCACGAGGTGAAGCAGTAAATATGGAACAGGATCTATTACTTGAAATCGGAACCGAAGAAATACCCGCCCGTTTTATACCCGGGGCCTTAGAGGCTTTAAAAAATTTGGCTCGGGAACGATTTCAACAAAGTCGTCTTAAATACCGGGATGTCAAGACCGTCGGTACCCCCCGGAGGTTGGCCCTTTTAGGGTTTGGCGTTTCTCCTTTTCAAGAGGATAAGGAAGAAAACATTATGGGGCCCCCGAAATCTTCGGCCTTTGATGTGAACGGTCTTCCCACCAAGGTTGCCCTGGGTTTTGCCAAAGCCAAAGGGGTTGGGGTTGAAGATCTTGAATTTTTTGAAACCCCTAAAGGGATTTATCTCGGCCTGAAAAAAAAGGTTCAGGGTCTTCCTGCCGTTGCCGTGTTAGCCGAACTCCTCCCCCAACTGATTTTAGATCTCCCTTTCCCCAAGTTCATGCGCTGGGGCACTTCCAGCCTTCGATTTGCCAGGCCCATCCATTGGATCGCCGCCCTTTTCGGGGAGCAGGTAATCCCTTTTGTCTTAGGAGGGATCGAGTCAGGAAACCAAACCGTCGGTCATCGTTTTATGGCCCCTGAGGCCATACCCCTCAGGGAGGCCGGAGAATATCTTCCAAGGCTCAGAAAAGCCATGGTCATTGCCGACCCCCAGGAACGGGAGGATAGGTTGCGGTCAGGCATTTCCGTATTGGCGGAAAAGACCAAAGGAAAAGTTTTAACCGATTCTGAATTAATACAGGAGGTTAATTTTCTTGTTGAATTTCCCGAACCGGTTTACGGTGGTTTTAATCCGGAATTTTTGAAATTACCGCCCGAGGTTCTGATCACTTCCATGAAAGAGCATCAGCGTTATTTCCCGATGGTGGACGAACAGGGAAATCTGCTTCCCAGTTTCATTGCCATAAACAATACCCGGGTAAAGGATACCCAGCGGGTGGTGAAGGGCCATGAAAAGGTTCTTCGGGCCCGTCTGTCTGATGCCCAGTTCTTTTTCAAAGAAGATTTGAAAAAATCTTTGTTTGAAAGAGTGGAAGGACTAAAAGCCGTTGTCTTTCATTCCCGGCTGGGGACTTCCTTTGAAAAGGTTGAACGGATCGTGAGACTGGCTGATTTTCTGGCCCAAAAGCTGGCACCGGAAAAAGAAACTATGGTCAAGCGATGCGCCTTTTTATGCAAAGCCGATTTAATTTCTCTGATGGTGGGAGAGTTTCCGAAACTTCAAGGGATTATGGGCCGGGAATATGCTTTACGATCCGGAGAAGAGGAAGAAACGGCTCGAGGGATATTCGAGCACTATCTTCCGGTTTCAGCGGGCGGCTCAATGCCCGAAACGATAACCGGGACCATCGTAGGTCTGGCCGATCGGCTGGATACCCTCACCGGTTTTTTCGGCCTGGGCCAAATTCCCACTGGTTCGACCGATCCTTATGCCTTACGCCGTCAGTCGCAAGCCGTTATCCAGCTCATCTGGAACAAAGGGTATTCATTGTCTATGAATGAAGTCCTGGACCATGCTTTAATCCCTTATATCGGATATATTAAGGAAGATCCCGGCTCCATCAAAAAAAACCTTTTGGCCTTTTTGACCCTGCGTTTACAACATTTATTGGAAGGGGAAGAGGGCGTCGGTCAGGAAACCGTTCAGGCCGTTCTCGCTGCCGGATGGGATGATGTCGGTGAAGTGAGAGACCGAGCCCTGGCCCTGCAGGCCTTTCAAAGTCATCCGGATTTCCGCTCACTGGCCATAGGTTGCAAGCGGGCCTTAAATATCTTAAAAGGGGTATCTTCCTCGGATACGGGAGAGGTCCATATCGAATGGCTGGTTGAGCCTGAGGAAAAGGAACTGTTTGAAAAAGTTAACAAAAAACAGGTAGAACTTGATCGTTTTATCAAGCAGAAAGAATACGCCGATTATCTCATCCATCTGGCCCAGCTGCGTCCGACCATTGATGCCTTTTTTGATAAAGTACTGGTTATGTCCCCGGATGAAAAAATCAGGAATAATCGCCTGGCCTTATTGTTTCAGTTGACTGCCCTCTTCAACCGGTTCGCTCTATTTTCCCAATTTGATGCGTTATTGTAAAGGTTATGGTT
>CAZSTT010000005.1:24758-35035 GCA_964609705.1 uncultured Thermodesulfobacteriota bacterium | reverse complement strand
TTTAGTCAAACTAACTGATTTTTTTCCCATTAAAGTTTTTTTATAAGAATACCGAAAATCCTCCTATGAAGGGAAAAGTGGTTGCCGAGGGCTTTGAAAAATCAAGGTAACTCCCCGAATACTGCTAGTTATTAAGAGTCTAAAAACAAATTAAATAAAGGGACGTCCTCGGTCTCAATTTAATGCATCTTCCACCGGATGGAATCAAAGAAATATTTCCCGATACCATAAGAAATAAATGTATCTAACTTCTTTTATTCACCGTGAACAACTTTTCGAGATAGCCGAACGCTGGATCTGCGGATGTCCGGCAGCGGACGACATTGAAAAATTCACTGAAATATTAATTTGTGACGGGTTTGTGTTAGGGGAGTTCCTGGAGAACTTTACCGGGCTTTTGCTGGGAATCCTTCATGAAAAATCTTTTACGAGAAAACACATTCATTCCAAAGGAGAACTTCGGGACCTCCTCACCCGAAATCCGAACGGAACCAATCCGCGGCTGAAAGAGCTTTTTACCCTTTACCAAAAAAACCCGGACTATTTTTATCGGGAAGCCCCCATTAACGGGGTGGTGTGTCTGGATGACGGCGATCATCTGCTGGGAATTTACCGGACCAAGCGTTCCAAGAGGATCGCGGAAAAAGCCAACCGCAGAATCGCCGGCTGGATTTTTAAGAAGGTTCAAGCCGTAGCCCAGGATATGGCCGAAGAACGAGCCAGACAATCTCAGATTCCCCTGGAGTGGTTTGTGACTCCCCGGGAGGAAATGATCCGGGAGTTTATCCGAGCCGAAGAAGAGGTGGCTCGAGGTTTTAAAGAAGGGCTAATCGAGTTCGATCGATCAGCCCTAACCATCTATGATGTCGGCGCTGTCAAAGTAATTGCCGATCCCGAAAAATTAAATTTTCTGGAGAAAACCCTTTTCGAACACCCCAGAATCCGGGTGATCGAAAAAGAAGATTTTAAAGGAAATTATCGGGCCAGCAATTTGATTCTAGAGATCGGGTGGGATACCGAGCAGGCTTGTCGTTCCTTTAGAGATCGTCGGGGTTGGGAGAAATATCTGGACCGGGGAATACCGGAAAGCCGTTTAAAAAAAGGATTGGAGCCTTTTCTGGAGGGCGCTCAACCTTCCCTGATCATCGAGCTGATCCTTTCCACCTTTCCCGACCTGGTGGAATCGGAATTAGGAAAAAGTATCCATGAGGAAAGAATCATAGCGCAAAGGGGTGATAACAGCTATCGAGGTTTCATCCCGATTAATGTCGAATTTCTAATTGAATATCTTTTCGCGGCGGGCTTCAGCCCCCGGATGCGGATTGAACACGTGCCTCTTAAACTTTGGGGAAGGTACTTGCCGGAGACCCTCAGTTCTTATGTGAGGCGTTTATACAATCTGCCGGAACAGGAGCTTTCGTATTAACCGGAGATTACCACATGGATGAGATCGGGAAGACCAGAGAGCAACTGATTCAGGAGGTGGAAGGCCTTCGCCGGAGGATTGCCCAACTGGAAACCTCTGAAATCGAGCGCAAGCGGGCGGAAGAGATGCTCCGCCTGGAGAGGGACCGCGCCCAGAGGTACCTGGATACGGTAGAAACGATAATCGTCGCCCTGAATATCGAAGGAAAGATTACTTCCATCAACAGGAAGGGCTGCCTGCTTTTCGGCTATCGAGAAGATGAACTGATCGGCCGGTCCTGGTTTTTGACCTGCCTGCCCCAACCGGAGGGAGAGGAAAATGTCTATCCGGTCTTTTTAAAACTGATCGAGGGTGAAATAGAGCCCGTTGAATATTTCGAAAATTCCATTGTCACCCGGAGCGGGGAGTTGCGACAGATCGCCTGGCATAATGGCTTGTTGTACGATGAACAGAATCGGATAATAGGTACCCTGAGCTCCGGGGAAGACATCACCGACCGCAAACGGGCCGAGGAGACCCTGCGACAAGAGAAAGAAAAATTTCGGATACTGGTGGAAGAATCTCCTTTGGGGGTGGCCTTAATTAATGAAGAAGGATTCTACCAATATCTCAATCCCAAATTTATCGAGATTTTTGGTTATACCCTTAGAGATATTCCTACCGGGCGTGACTGGTTCGAGAAAGCCTTCCCCGATGAAGTATACCGTAAATCAGTCATTTCAATCTGGAAAAAGGACTTAATCGAGAGCCGCATAGGCGAATCCCGACCTCGTATCTTCAAGGTGAGATGTAAAAACGGGAATGACCGGTGGGCCTATTTCAGACCGGTGTCCATGGCCGCAGGCGGTCAGTTCGTCACCAGTGAAGATATCACCGAACGCAGGCAAATGGAGGAAACACTGCGGCAGAGCGAGGAGAAATACCGGAACATTCTTGAAAACATTGAAGAAGGTTATTATGAAGTTGGTCTGGACGGGAAATTTACCTTTTTCAACGATGTAATGTGTAAGCTTCATGGCCGCTCGAAAGAAGAGTTGGTGGGAATGGATAACCGGGAATACACCACGCCAGAAACGGCCCAAAAAATGCTTAAGGCCTTCCGGGAGATATACAACACCGGAAAACCCGCCAAGAACCTGGAATGGGAAATTATTAGAAAAGACGGCAGCAAGAACTATCATGAAACTTCCGCCTCTCTGATGAAGGATGCCCAAGGGAAACCTATCGGATTTCGAGGCATTGTACGGGATTTAACCGAGCGCAATCAATGGCAGGAGGAAAATCGGAAGCTGGAGGAGCAATTACAGCGGGCGGAGAAAATGGAGTCTCTGGGGCTCCTGGCCGGTGGGGTCGCCCACGACCTTAACAATGTTCTGGGAATTATTGTCGGCTATTCGGAACTGCTCCTTTATGATCTGGAGGCCGAAAGCCCGTTCCGTTCCGCTCTGATGAATATTCTGGGCGGCAGCCAGAGGGCTGCGGCCATTGTCCAGGATCTGCTGGCCCTGGCCAGGAGGGGGGTATCCGGCCGGCAGGTCTTGAATCTGAACAAAATTACCCTTGATTGTCTGAATTCACCGGAGTTTGAGAAGCTGTCTTCCTACCACCCGTATGTTAAGATCAAGACCGTTCTGGAACCGGAGCTGTTGAATCTCTCCGGGTCCAGCGTTCATCTGGGCAAGACGTTATTTAATCTGATTTCCAATGCCAGTGAGGCCATGCCCCGTGGCGGGACCCTGACTATTAAAACGGCCAATCAGTATCTGGACCGGCCGGTTCATGGCTATGATGAAGTCCGGGAGGGGGACTATGTGGTGCTTTCCGTATCCGATACCGGGGAAGGAATGCCGGCGGCCGAGCTGAAACATATTTTTGAACCTTTTTATACCAAAAAAGTGATGGGAAGAAGCGGAACAGGATTGGGGCTGGCCGTGGTCTGGGGGACGGTGAAGGATCATCAGGGCTATATCAATGTTCAAAGCGAAACCGGAAAAGGAAGCACCTTTACCCTCTATTTTCCGATGACCCGGGAAGAAATTAAAACCGAAGATGTTGCCCTTTCCATTTCCGAATATCTGGGGAAAGGCGAAGCCATTCTGGTTGTTGATGATGTCCAGGGTCAGCGTCATCTGGCAGAAGAGATGCTCAAGATATTGAATTACAGGGTCACCAGCGTGGAAAGCGGTGAAGAGGCGGTGGCTTTTTTGAAAGAGCAAAAGGTTGATCTCGTCCTCCTGGATATGATTATGGATCCCGGTATCGACGGACTGGACACCTACCGGATGATTCTGGATATCCATCCCCGGCAGAAGGCGATCATCGTCAGCGGTTTTTCGGAATCGGAGCGGGTGAACGCCGCCCTGGCCCTTGGCGCGGGGGCTTACGTTAGAAAACCTTATCTCCTGGAAAAACTGGGACTGGCGGTGAGGCATGAACTGGATCGGGTCCGGCATGACGGAGAACAAAACAGTCGGGAGATTAACCCGGGGTTATTTTCGTATTAAGCCTTCATGCCCCTTTGGGGCGCCACGAAACATGAAAAAAGGATTCCAGTGGCCAAGGGGGCAAGGATTCAAGGCTTGCGGCGAGCTCAGCCGAGTCGTGAAAGGCGTGGAAGTTAGATCACTTGAACTCTCGAATCCTTGAATCCTCGAACCCTATTTTCAGACTAAACCACCATGCCCCGCCTTTGGGGGCGTGGCACCACGATGCGGTCACCTTCGGTGACCTAAACAGGAGGCTTCTGAACAGAAGCCGTGACATGAAAATAGACCGGAGCAATGAGATGCCTCCAAATCTATTTTCGTGTTAAAGAGGTCTTGAGAGATTCATGAATGACACAATAAAGCCATCTGAAATAGCCAAGATATTGATTGTCGATGATCTGGAGGCCAATCTTCTGGCCTTGGAAGGCTGGCTGGAAAACCCTGACCTGAAAATCGTCAAAGCTTCTTCCGGCAATCAAGCTCTGGGTCTGATGCTTGAAGAAGATTTTGCCCTGGTTCTCCTGGATGTTCAGATGCCGGAAATGGACGGATTTGAGACGGCTGAATTGATGCGCTTGAGCGAAAAAACCAGGAATGTCCCTGTTATTTTCGTCACCGCTATTAGTCAAGACCGGAAACATGCTTTCAAAGGGTACACGGCCGGAGCGGTGGATTACCTGTCCAAACCCCTGGACCCGGATATTCTGAGAGCCAAAGTAAGCGTGTTCCTTCAACTTTACCGGCAGAGACGGTCCCTGGAAGTGATCGCTGACGAGCTAAACCGGGCCTTGACTTCCCTGGAGGAGGCCAACGAGCAGCTGAAAAGCGAAATCGTTTCTCGAAAACTGGCCGAGGAAGCGCTTAAGACTTTGTCCCTCCGAGACGAGTTGACCGGCCTCTATAATCGCCGGGGTTTTATTACCCTGGCCGAACAGGCTTTGAAGTCGGCCCAGCGGATGGGATCGAGGATGCTTCTTATTTTTGGAGACCTGGATAATATGAAGGGAATTAATGATACCCTGGGTCATAAAGAGGGGGACCGGGCCTTAATAGAACTTTCAACTATACTAAAAGAAAATTTTCGGGAATCGGATCTCATCGCTCGTATCGGGGGGGATGAATTTGTCATGCTGGTCCTGAAAAACGATGAAACCTCGGCCGAGAAACTGATCCGGCGCTTTGAAAAGGCGATGGAGGATCATCGTCTCCAAAGCAAGGGTCCTTATACCCTCTCCCTGAGTCTGGGGATTGCCTGTTTCGATCCTCAAAACCCCTGTTCCATAGATATTTTGCTGGCCCGGGCGGACAAGCTGATGTATGAGAACAAGCAAAAAAAAAGATTCGAGCTTCTGGATAACGGGTTAAATCCTGATAAAAATGGGAGGGCCATGTCCCTATTCACCCTGGGGCAATGAAGAAGACAGGGGAGAGAAAAAGATATGAAACAATCCAAAATCAAGCGATTGATGTCCGACAAACAACTCAAACTTAAGCTCTACATCGTTATCTTCATCGTCCTGGTGTCCATAGCGGGTCTATTCCTGCTGGGCCGGTTCGGAATGAACACCCTGTCCTCATTAAGGGCCTTTGTCGGGGGGGAATCTTATTACACCAAAGGGGTGGATGGGGGGATATTCTATTTGGAAAGCTATGCCTATACCCGGGACAAAAGGGATTACCGGGAGTTTCTGAACCATATTAAAATTCCGCTGGGGGACCAAAAGGCCCGCCTGGAGCTGGAGAAACCTGATCCGGATTTAAAGCTGGTCACTCAGGGATTTATGGAGGGAGGGAACCATCCGGCGGACATTGAAGGCATGATCGGTGTTTTCAAAAGCTTTCGAAAAATGGAACTGGTGGACCGGGCCATTCGAACCTGGACCAAGGGGGATGAACTGGTCTCCGAACTGGTAAAATTCGGGGAGGAAATGGATCGAAAGATTTCCACTGGGAATATGTCTCAAACGGTCCATGACCAGATGAGGGAAAAATTAATCTTCTTCCACGATGAACTTCAATCCGTGACCAAGCAATTTTCCGATACCCTGGGAGAAACGTCACGATGGGCCAAAGGACTGCTGGTGGGGGTGATGTTCGCCTTCACCCTGGTGGCCGGGGCCATCTGCCTGACCATCATCCTTTTCGGCGGGAAAATTTTGACCGACCTGAAGCACACCGGCGACGATTTAAAGGAACAAAACCAGATCAAAACCGGGCAGGCGGCCTTAACGGAGCGGATGCGGGGAGACCAGGTCATGGACAGGCTGGCACCCAATATCATCGGCGGCCTGTGTGAGTATTTAAAGGCCGCCGTCGGCGTCCTCTACCTTACCCAAGAGGATCAGACCTTGAGGCCGGCGGGCAGTTACGCCTTTCACCAGCGCAAGGGCCTTCCTAACGAGTTTAAGCCGGGGGAGGGACTGGTAGGTCAGGCCGCCCTGGAAAAGAAGTACATCCTCATGTCCGACTGCCCCGAGGATTACATCAGCATCCGGTCCGGGCTCGGTTCAGGGGCGCCGAAAAACATTCTGGTCTACCCCCTGCTGCTCAATGATAAGCTGGTGGGAATCATTGAACTGGCCGCCTTTAAGGAATTTTCGGAAAAGGATCTGTCTTTTATGGCCGAGGCCGCTGAAAATATCGCCATCGCCCTACAGTCGGTGGTCTCCCGAGGGCAAATGGCCCGATTGCTGGCAAAAACCCAGGAGCTGGCCGAAGAGCTGCAGGCGCAGCAGGAAGAGCTCCGGGCGGCCAATGAAGAGCTCGAAGAACAGACCCGGGCGCTCCGGGCCTCCGAGGAGCTTCTGCAAACCCAGCAGGAGGAGCTTAAGGCCACCAACGAAGAGCTGGTGGAACAGGCCCAGTCGCGGGAAAAGCAAAAACAGGAGATCCTGAAAAAAAACGAAGAGATTGAAAAGGCCCGGCGGATTATCGAGCAAAAAGCAAAGGATCTGGAGCTGACCGGTAAATACAAGTCCGAGTTTCTGGCCAATATGTCTCATGAGCTCAGAACTCCCTTAAACAGCATTTTATTGCTGTCAAAGCTGCTGGCGGAAAACAAAGGGAAAACCCTCAGTAGCAAACAGGTTGAATTTGCGGAAACCATCCATGCGTCCGGCAATGATTTATTGAGTCTTATCAATGATGTGCTCGATCTTTCCAAAGTGGAGTCCGGCCGGATTGAAATCAACGTCTCCGAGGTGAAGCTGAAGAAATTTGCGGAGAAAATTTTACGGTATTATGAAAAAATAGCGGAAGAAAAGGGGATAGGCTTTTCAGTCAACCTCGAAGAGAAGGCGCCGGAAATGATTCGCACCGATCCTCAACGGCTGGAGCAGATCATCAAAAATCTCATTTCCAATGCCGTCAAATTTACTCAACAGGGAAGTGTCAATCTCACTATCGGGCGGCCGAATCCGGAAATGGTTTTTTCAGAAGACGATTTATTGTTGGAAAAGACGGTGGCCTTTTCCGTGTCCGATACCGGGGTCGGGATTAAAAAAGAAAAACAAAAAATAATTTTTGAGGCCTTCCAGCAGGAGGATGGAACCACCAGCCGAAAATACGGGGGAACCGGCCTGGGGCTTTCCATCTCCAGGGAACTGGCCCATTGTCTGAAAGGGGAGATCGGCCTTGAAAGCGAGCCGGGTCAGGGCAGCATCTTCACTTTGTATCTTCCCGAGGAGATGGATAGGCCATCGAAAGAAGTTTCCAAGCATCGGATTCTCCCTTCCCTCCCGCCGGTGACGGAGGCGGAGTCGGAGTCGGAAAAGTCTCCCATCGGCGCCCTGTCGGACGAATCCAGGGAGTTGGATCAGATTCGAGATGACCGGAGAAATCTGGCGGGGGGTGACCGGTGTCTGCTCATTATTGAAGATGATCCCAAATTTGCGGGTCTTTTGGGTGATCTGGCCCGGGAGCGGGATTTCAAGGTCTTACTGGCCGGTGAAGGAGAAACCGGCCTCCACTTCGCCGATTTGTATAGACCGAGTGCCATTATCCTGGACATCGGTCTGCCGGGCATTGACGGCTGGGAGGTCCTGACCCGACTGAAAGACTCCCCCCTTACCCGTCATATTCCGGTACACCTGATCTCCGCCTCCGATCAGTCCCGGAATGCCCTGCAGATGGGGGCCATCGGGTATTTAACCAAGCCGGTGAGCTTGGAGAATATCCGGAATGTTTTCGGAAAAATAGAGCAGACGATCACCCGGAAAATCAAAAAGCTGCTGGTGGTGGAAGGCCGGGAGGAACAGAGAGAAGCCATCATTCAATTACTCCAGGGGCAGGACCTCGAAATTACCTCGGTCAGCACCGGATCGGAGGCTTATGAGCGCCTGCAAACAGGCCATTACCAGTGTATGATTCTGGATCTAAAACTCCCGGATATGCCCGGAACCGAGCTGTTGGATAAGGTCAGGGGGGACGAGAGGCTCTCTGAATTGCCCATTATCCTTTATACGGGCCAAGGTCTATCCGAAAAAGAAAAGGCGCTCCTCGACAACCACTCGGGAAAAATAATTCTCAAGGAGGCTCCTTCTCCTGAAAAGCTTCTGGATGAAACCACCTTATTTCTGCATCGGGTGGAGGCCGATCTGCCGGATGAAAAAAGACGCCTGCTGAAACTGGTCCACGACAAAGAATCCATCCTGGCCGGCAAATCCGTGCTGCTGGTTGATGACGATATGCGGAACGTTTTTGCCTTGACCCATATTCTTGAGGAAAAGGGCCTCAAGGTCCTTACGGCCAAAAATGGGCGGGAATCCCTTTCCCGTCTGACGGAACAGGGGGATGTTGATCTGGTGCTGATGGACATCATGATGCCGGAGATGGACGGCTATGAAGCGATCCAGGAGATCAGGAAACAGGGAAAATACCGGAAACTTCCCATTATCGCCCTGACGGCCAAGGCCATGAAAGGGGACCGGGCCAGGTGTATCGAGGCCGGGGCCAGTGATTACCTGGCCAAGCCGGTAGACAGTCATAAATTGCTGTCCATGCTCCGGGTTTGGTTGTACCAATAAGAATCCATGACCGACATTGAAAATCAAAAGATAGAAATTGAACTGCTGCTCGAGGCCATTTATCGGAAATACGGATATGACTTCCGGAATTATGCCAAGGCTTCCATAAAGCGCAGAATTATGCACCGCTGTTCCCTGGACGGAATTCAATCCGTTTCCGAGCTCCAACACCGAATTCTTTACGATGAAAAGTTTTTTGAGACGGTGTTGATGGATTTTTCAATTAACGTGACCGAAATGTTCCGAGATCCCTCCTTTTATCAGGCACTCCGGGAGTCTGTTTTGCCGGTGATAAGGAATCTTCCCTATATCAAGCTCTGGCATGCCGGTTGCGCCACCGGCGAGGAAGTCTATTCAACGGCCATCCTGTTGAAAGAGGAAGGTCTTTTGGAAAAAACACAAATCTATGCCACGGACATTAATGAAAATATCTTAAGGAAAGCCAAAGAAGGGATTTATCCTCTGGAAAAGATGAAAGAGTATACCGAAAATTACCAGAGGGCCGGAGGCAACCATTCTTTTGCCGAATACTACACCGCCCGATACGACTATGCGGTTTTGAATAAATATTTAACAACCCCGGTTGTCTTTGCCGATCATAATCTGGTCACGGATGCCTCCTTCGGAGAAATGGACCTTATCATCTGCCGCAATGTGTTCATCTATTTCGACCGGAAACTTCAAGACGTGGTGATAGGGCTTTTCCGGGAAAGCCTGCCGTCAGGCGGATTCCTTTGTTTGGGGAGCAAAGAAACCGTAAGGTTTTCCAAATACTCCGATGACTTTGAAGACCTGAGGGCGGATGAAAAAATTTATCGAAAAAGATAGTTTGATTGTTACTAGAAATTACGAGGCCATTGCGGTCGGAGTTTCAGCCGGGGGGCTGGAGGCCTTGAAAAAAATCCTTCCCCGGGTGCCGGAACATTTCAACCGGCCCATATTCATTGTTTATCATGTTCATAAGACCTCCGATGACTTTCTGGCTCACTACCTGAATCGCATAAGCCGCCTGAGCGTCAAGCAGGCCGAGGACAAAGAAACCGTGAAACCGGGTATGGTCTATCTGGCCCCTCCCGATTATCACCTGCTGATAGAATGGGACCGGACCATGGCTCTGTCCAGGGCTGAAGCCGTGAATTACACCCGCCCTTCCATAGATGTCCTGTTTGAAACCGCAGCCGATGTTTACCGGGAAAACCTTATGGGCATCATTTTGACCGGCGCGAACCGGGATGGCAGTGAGGGGGTAAAGAAGATAAAAGCCGAAGGAGGTTTCGTGGTTGTTCAAGACCCGGAAACGGCGGAGATAGATACCATGCCCAGGGCGGCCATCGCTGCCGT
>CAZSTT010000005.1:13911-24658 GCA_964609705.1 uncultured Thermodesulfobacteriota bacterium | reverse complement strand
AAATACTGATGGGATTCAAAAACCATTCCGAAGAATGATCGAGAGGGACCATGAACAGCCAAGATGACCGTTCCGAAAAGTTCGCAAAGATCCGCCTGCAGGCTGAAAAGATCGCCGGGGAAAAAGCGGCCCTTTTGCCTGAAGAAACGCAGCGGACGCTCCATGAACTGCGGGTGCACCAGATCGAGCTGGAGATGCAGAACGAGGAACTGGTCCGGACGCAACAGGAGCTGGAGAAGTCGAATGCCAAGTACTTTGACCTTTATCATCTGACCCCGGTCGGATACCTGACCCTGAACAAAAAGGGGATCATTCTGGAAGCCAATCTCCCCGCGGCCGGTTTGCTGGGCCTGGAAAGAAGCGCCCTGATCGGGCAGCCCTTCTCCCGTTTCGTCCTCCCGAAAGACCGGGCCATCCACGATCGGTACTGTAGACAGCTCTTTGAAACAGGCCTGCCCCTGGGATGGGAAATACAACTGATTAAGATGATTTATTTTCCTTTTTGGGCACGGGTGGAAGCCGCCACCTATCAAGATGCGGAGGAGGGGACGGTATGCCGTATCGTGGTCAGCGACATTAACGAGCGCAAGCAGGCGCAGGAGGCACTGCGCGAGTCGAATATGTTCATCGAAGGGATTCTTAACGCCATACCCGTGAGGGTATTCTGGAAAGACAAAAATCTTGTTTACCTGGGCTGTAACACGGTATTCGCCCGCGATGCCGGGTTTGCCGATCCGGGGGACCTCATCGGGAAAGATGATTACCAGATGGATTGGCGGGATCAGGCGGAATTGTATCGCGCTGATGACCGCCAGGTCATTGAGAGCGGCTGCTCCAAATTCCTCTTCGAAGAACCCCAGACGACCCCCGAAGGGAACACCATCTCCCTGCTTACGAGTAAGATTCCACTACGAAACTCAAAGGGGGAGATATTTGGCGTTCTGGGAACGTACATGGACGTCACCGAGCGCAAGCGGGCCGAAGAGGAATTGAGGTCGCTGAAAACCCGGATGGATTTTCTGATGACTTCCGCACCCGTCATGATCTATTCCTGTAAACCTTTTGGTGATTTCGGGGCGACCTTCGTGAGCGAAAACGTCAGGGATTATCTCGGATATGAGGTCAATGAAATTCTGAACACCCCCGGGTTCTGGGCCGATCATATTCATCCCCAAGACGTCCGCCGTGTTCTTGCCGAACTTCCTTTGATTTTTGAAAAAGGGTATCACACCCATGAGTACCGCTTTTTGCGTAAAAACGGAGAATATATCTGGATGTATGACCGGCTGATCCTGATCCGCAATAAGGACGGCGATCCCGTAGAAATTATCGGGGCCTGGATCGACATCACCGAGCGTAAACAGACCGAGGAAGCGTTGAGAGAGAGCGAGGAACGATACCGGACCGTAATTTCATCCGTTCCCGGCGGAATCATACTCCAGGAAGCCGACGGATCGATTCTTACCTGGAACAAAGAAGCCGAAAGAATTTTCGGCACCAGTGCAGAAGAGGCCCTTTTGCAGACATCGGTGAGCCGTGAATGGAACACGTATCGAGAAGATGGGGCAGTGCTTTCTGGCGCTGAACATCCATCTATGAATACACTAACTACAGGGAATCCCTGCCGAGATTTTATTATGAAAGTCGTCCGTGGCCAGGACGAGTTTTCCTGGATCAGTGTCAATACCAACCCGATCTTTAGACAGAGTGAGACGAAACCCAAGGCCGTGGTCATATCCTTCTCGGACATCTCCGAGCGCAAGCTGGCCGAAGAGGCGCTACGGAAAAGTGAGGAAAAGTATCGCAAGCTTTTTACGGAAATGAAGGAAGGTGCTGCCCTCCATGAAATCGTCTGTGACGAACAAGGCGAGGTGATCGATTATATCACCCTTGAAGTGAATCGCGCTTTCGAGGAGTTCTTGAACACGCTAGGCGCTGAAGTGATCGGCCGGAAAGCGAGCGAGATTCTGCCACCTGAGGAGTTGAAGCACTGGCTTCAAGTTTTTGCTCCGGTTGTCCTTAATGGAAAATCGGTGCATTATTCCATGTACTCTCCAGTCAACCAAAAACATTTCGAAGGGGTTGCCTATCGTCCGGAGAAGGGCAGGTTCGCTGTGTCCTTCTCGGATATTACCGAACGTAAGCAGGCGGAAGAAGAAATCCACCGGTTGAACGATGAACTGGAACAGCGGGTTGTGGAGCGAACCACCGAGTTGGAAGCCCTTAACCAGGAACTGGAAGGTTTCAGTTATTCCATTTCCCATGATTTGAGGGCCCCCCTGCGCCATTTGACCGGGTTTGCCGGTTTGCTTGCCGGGGAAATGAAAGAGGGACTGACTGAAAAGGGCCGTCATTATCTGGAAGTAATTTCAGATTCGGCGGTCAAGATGGGAAGGCTGTTGGATGACGTCCTGTCCTTTTCCCGCATGGGCCGGACGGATATGCGCCAGTCCCGTCTGAACCTCAATGTCCTGGTGGCGGAGCTCATCAAGGGAATCCAGCCGGAGACCGGGGAAAGGGAGATGGTCTGGTCCATCACTCCCCTGCCAGAGGTCTACGGCGATCCGACCATGCTGAAGATCGTCTTTGAGAACCTGATAGCCAATGCCGTTAAATATACCCGGGGCAAACCCAAGGCCGAAATAGCGATCGGGCACCAGGCCGATCAGGGGAATGAGGATATTTTTTATGTCAGGGATAACGGGGCCGGTTTTGATATGGAATATAGTAGTAAACTTTTCAATCTCTTCCAACGCCTTCACCACGAGGATGAATTTGAGGGCACCGGCCTGGGGCTGGCCAATGTTCGCAGAATTATTCTGCGCCACGGAGGCCGGGTTTGGGCTGAAGGGGCTGTGGATCTGGGAGCCACCTTTTATTTTTCATTGCCAAAGGGACGGGGTTAAGGGAAAGAAAAGATGAAAATACCTGTCAATAATTTCTGGTTCCGCCCAAGAGGCTTATTGATTTTTTTCCTGTTGTCGGTCCTTATGGCCGGCCTGCTTTCCTGGCCGGCTTCGGGCAAGGGAACCGATCCCAAAATCCTGATTCTTAATTCGTATCACCCCGGAGATTATTGGGCCGACAGTGAAATGACGGGAGTTCTCTCGGTACTCAAAAAGTCCTATCCCGATATGGTCCCGGCGGTCGAATATTTGGATACCAAACGGTTTTCCTCGGCCGACCATGAGCAGGTTCTCAAAGAATATCTGATCAGGAAATACCAGGGCCAGGCGATGCATTTGATCCTGGTCCTGGACAATCCGGCCCTGGAACTTATCTTAAAGATAAGAAAAGAACTGTTTCCCAAGGTGCCCGTGGTCTTCGCCGGAATAAACGACTTCCGGCCGGAAATGATTCAGGGGCAGGAAAAAATAACCGGGATTTCCGAGTATTTGGAGATAGAAGGCACCATTCGAACCGCTTTGAAACTGCATCCGGCGGTTAAGAAAATCCTGATCATTAATGATTTTACCTCGACCGGCCTGGCCATCCGGCGCCAGGCCGAAGGTCTTATCCCGGCTTTTAAAGATCAGGTTCAGCTCGAATTTAATGCCGATGAGCCCTGGCCTGACCTGGAAAAACAACTGAAACGGCTTTCTTCAGATACCCTGGTTTTGCTTATTGCTTATCTTTCCGATGGGAAAGGCCGTTTTTTTTCGCGGGAAGAGGGAACCAGGCTCATCAGCTCGACTGTTTCCGTTCCGACCTATGGGGTTACCGAGGCCCGTTTCGGCCATGGGATCGTCGGCGGCCTTCTGCTCTCCGGACGTCTCCAGGGAGAAGAAGCGGCCAAGATCGTCCTGGCCGTATTACAGGGCCGGGACCCTGGCTCCATTCCGGTTAAATTTAGCCCAGTAAAACCTATGTTCGATTACCGGCAATTAAGCCGTTTCCAGATCCCGGAAAAGGCCCTGCCCCCCCATAGCTACCTCATTAATCGGCCCGTTTCCTTTTGGGCGAAAAACCGGGATCTCCTTTTCCCTGTTTCCATGATTGTCGTTGTTTTGCTCTTATCCCTGATGATTGTCAGCGGGGCTTTTTTCCGTATCCGCAGCGCCGAGCAAAAGCTGCGTCAAAGCGAAGAACGTTTCCGACTCATGTTTGAAACCCATTCCTCCATTATGCTGCTGATCGAACCGGATTCGGGAGCGATTATCAACGGGAACCAGGCGGCGGTTGACTTTTATGGATTTTCACCGGAACAACTTTGTTCCATGAATATTTCCGAGATTAATATCCTTCCCCCTGAAAAAATCGCCTCCGATCGTCAAAAAGCCAAATCGGGGAATGCTTTGCGGTTTGTTTTTCCCCATAAACTGGCCAATGGTGAAATCAGAACGGTGGAGGTCCATTCTTCCCCCATCCATTTGCAGGGACAGTCCCTCCTTTTTTCCATTGTCTATGATATCACCGATCGGCATAAGGCGGAGGAAGAACTGTTAATCCAGTCCATGCTCCTCGATTCGGTTTCCGATAGTGTCGTGCTTCATGATCTGGATGGACGGTTGCTTTACATCAATGAAGCGGCCCATACCCTGCGCGGTTACAGCAAGGAGGAAATGGTACAAATGTCCCTTCGGGATTTGACCGTCCCCGGCTCCTCGGCCCTTATCCCGGTTAGAATCAAGGAACTGGTGGATAAGGGACAGGCGGTTTTTGAGACGGAAAATTTCAGGAAAGACGGAACCATCCTCCCTTTGGAAATACACGCCCGTCTGGTTGATTACCAGGGGAAGCCGGCCGTCCTGGCCAACGGCCGGGACCTGACCGAACGGAAAAGAATTGAAGAACAATTGAAGGAATCCGAAGAAAAGTACCGGACCCTTTTTGAACATACCGGGACCGCTTTGCTTATTGTGGAGGATGACCGGACCATCTCCCTGGCCAACTCCGAGTTTGAAAAAATATCCGGTTATTCCAAGGAAGAAATCGAAGGGAAGATGAAATCGGAGAATTTTGCAACACCGGAAGATGTGGAAAAACTGTTGCGGTTTCACTCTCTTCGAAGGGAGCATCCGGGAGAAGCCCCGAGGGAATATGAATCAAGGATCAAGGACAAGAACGGCCGGGTTAAGCATACCTATAACACCGTAGCCATGATCCCCGGAACAGGCAAAAGGATTGTTTCCTTCAACGACATCACCGAGCTTAAACGGGCCGAAGAGGAAGTTCGCCGCCTGAATGCCGAACTGGAGCAGCGGGTCCGGGAGCGAACCGCTGAACTGGAAGCCCTTAACCAGGAATTGGAAGGTTTCAGTTATTCCATCTCTCATGATTTAAGGGCCCCCCTGCGCCATTTGACCGGCTTCGCCAGTCTGCTCACCAAGCAGATGGGGGAGGGACTGGATGAAAAAAGCCGTCATTATCTGGAGGTGATTTCAGATTCGGCGGTCAAGATGGGAAGGCTGTTGGATGACGTCCTGTCCTTTTCCCGTATGGGCCGGACGGATATGCGCCAGTCCTGCCTGAACCTCAATGGACTGGTGGAGGAGCTCATCCAGGGGGTCCGGTTGGAGACTGGCGAAAGGGAGATGGCCTGGTCTCTTGCCCCCCTGCCCGAGGTCTATGGCGATCCGACCATGCTGAAAATCGTCTTTGAGAACCTGATTGCCAATGCCGTTAAATATACCCGGGCCCAACCCAAGGCCAGAATTGAGATCGGGCACCAGGCCGGTCAGAGGGATGAAGATATTTTTTATGTCAGGGACAACGGGGCCGGTTTTGATATGGAATACAGTAATAAACTTTTCAATCTCTTTCAACGCCTCCACCACGAGGATGAATTTGAGGGCACCGGCCTGGGTCTGGCCAATGTCCGCAGAATCATTCTACGTCACGGAGGACGGGTTTGGGCTGAAGGGGCTGTGAATCTGGGAGCCACCTTTTATTTCTCATTGCCGAGAAGATAAGGGGTCCTATGCTTCCTGAAGATCTTAAGATTTTGAAATTCTTGAAGGATCAAAGGGGTTTTGATTTTTCCGGATATCGAGCGGCCATGATTAAACGGCGACTCGAACAGAGATTGGCTTTGGCAAACTGCCGGGATTCTCAGGCCTATTGGCAGTATCTTCTCCTTCACCCGGAAGAACTGGATGGTCTTCTGGGGGCCCTGACCATCAATGTGAGCCGGTTCTTTCGGGACACCCTGACCTTCGAATATCTCGGGGATCGCCTATTGCCGGCTATCCTGACCGAAAAGGGGAAAGTCCCCCTCTCATCCTTTCGTATCTGGTCGGCCGGATGTGCCAACGGTGAGGAACCCTACTCCATAGCCATCCTGATCCATGAACTGTTCAGGAAAGAAAATTTCCGGGGAACGGTCGATTTTTTTGCCACCGATATCGATCCGGAATGCCTCAACCGCGCCCAAGAGGGTCGTTATCGAAAGGAAAGCCTCCAAGGGGTTAAATTCGGGATACTGGAAAAATATTTTCATCGTCAGGGAGACTGGTTTCAGCTGGCCCCCGAAATCAGATCCCTGGTCGATTTCAGCCTCTTCAGTCTTCTGGACCCTAAATCC
Organism: uncultured Thermodesulfobacteriota bacterium; assembly: GCA_964609705.1. Lineage (GTDB taxonomy): Bacteria > Desulfobacterota > RBG-13-43-22 > RBG-13-43-22 > RBG-13-43-22 > RBG-13-43-22. The sequence continues at coordinate 18,135 of CAZSTT010000005.1, read as the reverse complement.
CAGGTTCCCCCGGAGAGCGTATTCGGGGATTTCGACCTGATCCTCTGCCGGAACGTCCTGATTTTTTTCAATGTCGAGACCCAACAACAGGTTTTTGACCGCCTTTATCGTTCCTTGAATAAAGGCGGCTATCTGGTCCTGGGAGAGGCCGAATCTCCCCCCTCCAATAGCCTATGTCTTTTTCAAAGGGTGAATGATTGTTGTCATATTTATCGGAAAATTTGAAGAATGAAAAAGGAGCTAAGATGAATTTCCGGCCCCATTTTTCCAGCGTGCGAAATCGTTTTATTTTCTGGTTTCTGGTTATTTCCCTGATACCCCTTTTCGGGGTCAGCCTGATCATCTATGGCCAGAGAACCCGGGATATCAAAGAAGAGGCTTTTCGCAAGCTGACGGCCATCCGGGAGATGAAAGTCAACCAGATCAGTGCTTGGCTGGCGGACAAGAAGGGCGACCTGATGGTCCTGAGTCAAGCGCCGAAGATTAAGGGAATGGAGTTCCTCTTCAATAAACAGGGTCGGAATCGGGAAGAGGGGACGACCATCCGGGAGATTCGAGAGTACCTGCAAAGCGTCAAAACCAGTTTTAACGATTATAAGACTTTTTTTATCATCAACCCCGTTTCCGGAAGAATAGAGATCTCCACCAAGGATGATATGGAAGGGAGAGATTTTTCCGGAGAGCCTTATTTAAAAAAAGTGCTCCAGGGCCGGGAAATTATGGTTCAAGATATTCATTTCTCCCCCTTTTCGGATAAGCCGGTTTTGGCCCTGGCCGCACCGGTCTATTGTTTGACCCATCAGGGAAAACATGTGGCCGGTATTCTGGTTGCCTATATTGATCTTGAAAAGTCCCTTTATCGATGGCTTCAGGACCGGACCGGCATGGGGGAAAGCGGAGAGACGCTGATCGTCAATAAACAACTGCTGGCCTTGAATGAGTTGCGCTGGTTTGAAAAGGCCCCCCTCCGATTAAAAATGAAAGGCTTTGCTGCCGTTCTGGCTTCCCAGGGGAATACCGGGGTGGTGGAAGCCCGGGATTACCGGGGAAAAATGGTCCTGGCCGCCCATACTTATATTCCGGAAATGGGCTGGGGATTCGTGGCCAAGCAGGATTTGGAGGAAGTGTATAAACCGGTTAATAACCTCCTTTGGAATATCCTGGGATTGTCGGTCGGCGTGGGGATTCTCATCGGCCTCCTGGCCGCAATCCTGGCCAGGAGCCTTTCCTTACCCATCCGGGAAATGGCCGGAGTGGCCCAAAAAATCGAAGGAGGGGATTTCAGCGCCAGGAACGTCGTCCTTAAAAATGATGAACTGGGTTATCTGGCTGGAAAATTCAATCAACTGACCGATACGTTAACCAATCGGCTGAAGGTGGAGTCCGGGGTCTCCGAGCTGATTGGAACCATGGTTTCGGCCAATTCCCTGGCCGTTTTTTTTGAATCCCTTTTGATGAAACTAATGGAGATCACCGGGTCCCCCATGGGGGCCGTCTATTCCCAAAGATTAGACCAAAAGATCTTTGAACCCCTGTTTTCCCTGGGAATGAATTCGCAGACCCTGGTCACTTTCGACGGTCAAGCCCTGGAGGGTCAATTCGGGAAGGTCCTGGTAACCCGGACCATTCATCATCTCCAGGAAATTCCCAGCGACAGCTTTTTTACTTTTAAGACCTTTGCCGGCACGATTCTTCCCCGGGAAATGATTACCATTCCTCTGATCACCGATCAGGACACCCGGGCCGTGGCCCTTTTGGCCCGCCTGGATGCTTACGATCCGGAGAGCCTGAAGATTTTGAATCTGGTCTGGCCGATCATCAATACGGCCTATAACCATCATCTGGCCAACGAAGAAAACCGGAGGCTCAATGAGGAATTGGGTTCGATGAATCAGGAACTCCAGGCCCAGTCCGAAGAACTCCAAAGCCAGGCGGAGGAGCTCCGGAGTCAGGCCGAAGAGCTTCAGGAGCAAAACCAGCAACTGGAAATTCAAAATGAACAGATTCAGGAAGCCAACAGGCTGAAAAGCCAATTTCTTTCCAACATGAGTCACGAACTCCGAACCCCTCTCAATTCCATCCTGGCCCTTTCCAGCGTTTTGCGCCAGGAAGCCAGAGCCAGGCTCGCCGAGGAGGAACAAGGCTACTTCGATATCATCCGAAGAAACGGGGAGACTCTGCTGGGCCTGATCAATGACATTCTGGACCTGGCCAAAATTGAGACAGGGAAAATGGAAGTGGCCCCGAAAGATTTTTCCCTGGGATCCGCCATAGAATCGGTGGTGGAAAGACTTTTACCGATTGCCGAAGCCAAAGGATTGGAATTGACAGCCCAGATCCCTCCTTCACTCCCTTATATCCAAAGTGAAGAAGCCCGGGTCCACCAGATTCTCCAGAACCTGATCAGCAATGCGGTAAAATTTACCGAACAGGGGAAGGTGACGGTTTCAGTCCGCCGGGAGGGGGAAAATTTTAAGGTCCAGGTGGCCGATACGGGAATCGGAATAGACCGGAAGGATCTTTCCATCATTTTTGAAGAATTCAGGCAGGTTGACGGATCGTACTCGAGAAAGTATGAGGGCACCGGTCTTGGCCTGGCCATCGCCAAGAAGGCCACGGAATTATTAGGGGGAGAAATTTCGGTGACCAGTGAAACGGGGAAAGGATCGACCTTTACGGTATGCCTTCCCGCTTCCTGGACAGGCCCCATATCCCGATCGGGATCGATGACCTTTCAAACCCGGATCAGGGAAGTCGGATCAGGGGAAGAATGGCCGCAATACCCTATGAAATCATCTCCAACCGGGCAACCGGTTTCAGGATCCGGAAGACTTCTCCTGGCGGAAGACAATGAAGTGGCGGTCCTCCAGGTGAAAAAATTTCTTGAAAATGAAGGGTATGCCGTGGACGTGGTCCGAAACGGAAGGGAGGCCCTGGCCTATCTCCAGCAAAATATTCCGGCAGGCATTATTCTGGATCTGATGATGCCGGAGATGAACGGATTTGAGGTGCTGGCGGAAATCCGGACGGCCAAAAGGACCTCCGGAATACCGGTGCTGGTTCTTTCAGCCAAGGAACTGACCTCAGAGGATCGGGAGAAGCTCAAGGGTAATAACATCCATCAATTCATCCAAAAAGGCGATATCGACCGCCTGGGTTTCCTCGAACGCCTCCGGGCCATGCTTGAAAAAGCACCTAAGACCGGCGAACCGTCTCCCGCCCGGGAGGAAAGTCAACCGGACGATGTGGGTCGAAGGGGAAAGACCCATCGGGATATAATAAAACCCGGAGAAAAGCCAAAGGTCCTGGTAGTGGATGACAGTCAGGATCAGGTCGTGGTTATGGAGGCCATCCTGCGGGATCGCTATGAACTGATCAAGGCCAGGGATGGGGGGGAAGCTCTGATGAAGATTCGGTCCGATCCAATGGCTCTGGTCCTGCTGGACATGGCCCTGCCCGGTTTGGAAGGCGCGGAGGTGGTCCGGAAGATCAGGAAAGAAGAAACCCGATCGATCCCGGTGATTGCCGTAACCGCCCAGGCCATGAAGGGAGATCGGGAGAGATTTTTGGCCGCAGGCTGTGATGATTATCTTTCCAAGCCATTTGAATCGGAGGCCTTATTGACGATCATCAAAAAGTGGATTAGAGAGGGGTGAGAGGAGACGGTATGCCCAATATACTTTTGATTGATGACAAAGAAGACAACCTGATCAGCCTGTCGGCCCTGTTAAAGATGGTTATTCCCGGCTGCAGGGTTATTACGGCCTTATCCGGAGCGGAGGGCCTGTCCAAGGCCCTTTCGGAACAGCCTGATGTCATTCTTCTGGATCTGGTTATGCCGGAACAAAATGGGTATGAAGTCTGTCGAAAGTTGAAAGGAGATGAAAGAACCGCTCCTATCCCGGTAATCCTGATCTCCGCCGTCAGAACGGATGATGAAACCAAGGCCAGGGGTTTGGAGTGCGGGGCGGAGGGATTTCTTTCCAAACCGGTGGAAGAAAACCTCCTGGCGGCCCAGGTCAAGGCGGCCCTCCGGGTTAAACAGGCCGAAGATATTCTCCGGAGGCATCAAGAGCTTCTGGAACAGACGGTCGAAGAAAGAACGAAGCTGCTGAAGGAGAGTCAGGAACAATACCGGAAGCTGGTGGAGACCTCGCCCGACGGGGTCTGCCAGGTGGGAATGGATGGCTGTCTCTCTTATGTGTCCCCAAAACTGATGGAAAT
>CAZSTT010000005.1:1469-13811 GCA_964609705.1 uncultured Thermodesulfobacteriota bacterium | reverse complement strand
CAAAAAATATTTTTTGAGCAACTGTTTGCGCAATCCTCCATCAGTACCCAGATTCTGGATAAAGACGGCTGGTGTGAACGAATCAACCCCAAATTAAGCCAAATTTTCGGGGTTCGCCCCGAACACATTGAAGGTAAGGTATACAATATTTTCAAGGATGAAGGGATCAGGCAGGGGGGGGTGTTACCCCATCTGGAAAAGGTTTTCAACGAGAAGCAGACGGCTGAATGGGAGGTTCATTTTGATATCGGTATCGCTGCGGAATCCCAGAATATTCAAGTCACAGAGAAAAAAAAGGTCTGGTTTCATAACTGGTCCTATCCGATCATTGACGATAAAGGAGAACTAAGGAACGTCATCATTCAGCATACCGATATCTCCGATCGCAAAAAAGCCGAGGAAGAGATAAAAAGGCTGAATGCCGGCCTGGAGCAGCGGGTCTCTGACCGCACCGCCGAACTGGAAGCCCTTAATAAGGAGCTGGAGGGTTTCAGTTATTCCATTTCCCATGATTTAAGGGCGCCCCTGCGCCATCTGACCGGGTTTGCCAATCTGCTTACCAGGCAAATGGGGGAGGGCCTGGATGAAAAAAGCCGCTATTATCTCAATGTAATTTCAGATTCGGCAGTCAAGATGGGAAGGCTGTTGGATGACGTCCTGTCTTTTTCCCGCATGGGCCGGGTGGATATGCTCCAATCCCGCCTGAACCCCAATATTCTGGTCCAGGAGCTCATCAGGGGGGTTCAAGCGGAGACCAGAGAAAGGGAGATTGACTGGTCCGTTGCTCCCCTGCCCGAGGTTTATGGCGATCCCACCATGCTGAAGATCGTCTTTGAGAATCTGATATCCAACGCCGTTAAATATACCCGGGGTAAACCCAGAACTGAAATCGAGATCGGGCACCTGGCCGGTCAGGATGATGAAGATATTTTCTATGTCAAAGATAACGGGGCCGGATTTGACATGCAATACAAGAAAAAACTTTTCAATCTCTTTCAACGCCTCCACCACCAGGATGAATTTGAAGGCACCGGCCTGGGGCTGGCCAATGTCCGGAGGATCATTCAACGCCACGGAGGCCGGGTTCGGGCCGAAGGGGCCGTGGACCAGGGCGCGACCTTTTATTTTTCCTTGCCCAAAAAAAACCGGCCTGAGATAGAAGCCTGAAGAGAGCAGGTGTTTTGCCTGAAGATCAGGTTTTCAACCCCGTTCCTTCCGCCACTCCCAGCATGATATTCATGTTCTGAACCGCCGCCCCCGAAGCCCCTTTGCCCAGATTGTCCAACCGGGCGGCTAAAAGGATCTGGTGTTCATTACCAAAGACAAACAGGTCGATCCTGTTGGTCTGGTTGCAGTCCAGCGGGGAAAGGAATCCATTGTCCAGGAAAGGACCGGATTCGAAAGGGAGTACCCGGACAAAAGGTTCCGACTGGTAATATTCGGCCAAAATCTCCCGAACCTTCCGGGCGGTAATTTTTTGAGGGATCATCCGGGAGATCAAAGGGATGGAGACCACCATGCCTTGATAAAACGGCCCGACAATCGGCGTGAAAAAAGGCGGATATTGCAGTCCGGTGACCTTTTGCATTTCAGCCAGGTGTTTATGATTGAGGTTTAAAGCGTAATGCCGGGGCCCTTTTAGTGGCTCTTCCGGGATGTCCCCCGATTCATAAAGCGCGATCAGTTTTTTTCCCCCGCCGCTGTAACCGGTTACGGACTGGGCAAAGACCGGGTAGTCCAGCGGCATGATCCCCCCGGCGATGAGCGGGTAAAGGGCCATGACAAACCCGGTGGCATGACAACCCGGGTTGGCCAGGCGTTTGGTATCCTTAATCCGCTCCCGCTGCTGTTTATTCAATTCCGGGATCCCGTAAGTCCAGCCCTCTGCGGTCCGAAAGGCCGTGCTGGAATCGATGACCTTGGTTTTAGGGTTTTCGATCAGATGGACCGATTCTCTTGAGGCCTCGTCAGGAAGGCAAAGAAGCACTATATCCGCCTCATTCAATATATTTTTTTTGACCAGCGGATTTTTACGATCCTGATCCGCTATTTCAAGAAGACGGATATCGGTTCTGGATTTCAATCTTTCAACAATCTGCAGGCCCGTCGTTCCTTCCCGGCCGTCGATAAAGACCTTGAACATCTGACATATCTCCTGGGTTATTAGATGGTTGGTATTATAGATGACGGCTTCGTAAAAAGCCGTCACCCCTGCGAAAGCCGGGGTCCAGCAGATTATTAAAAACATTGGATTCCGGCTTTCGTTCGACTTCCTGACGCTCGGTCCGCTCGACTATGTCGAGCTTTTGAAAAGGCTTCCTATTTGGAAGCCGAATCGTCGAGCTTTTAGGGAGACTCCCGGAGGGAGTCGGACAGGAAGTCTCTTAATTAAGGTCGGTAAAACCGACCGACCGGAATGACGAATTCGGGCTTCCTGCGATTTATTACGAGTCCATCATAAATTAATTGAATAAAAATTTCTATGGCCTTTTTTGAATCCGGTCCGACCAGGCCCGCCTGGTAGTCTTATGGAGGAATTCAGTCAGGTTTAAATTCAATCGGCCGGAACCGGAAATTATTGAGAGGAGGGAATGTGGCCTCTTAGCAGCTCAGCGAATCGGTCGGGCGGGGTGGGTTTGCTGAAGTAATATCCCTGCATCTCGTCGCAGGCGTGAGACCGCAAAAAGGCCTCCTGCTCCTCGGTTTCCACCCCTTCAGCGACAACAGTCAGACTTAAGGTCTTGCCCATGGCAATAATCGCTTCGGTAATTCCCTGGTCCTCAGAATTCTTGGAGATATCGCGGATAAAGGATCGGTCCACTTTGAGGGTGTCGATCGGGAATCGTTTGAGCTGGCCGAGCGAAGAATAGCCGGTGCCGAAGTCATCGATGGCCAGGCGAACGCCCAGTTTTTTTATTTCGTTCAGAATTTGAACCACCCGTTCAGGATTTTTCATCAAGAGACTCTCGGTGATTTCCAGTTCCAGCAGATGAGGCTTTAACCCGGATTCCCTTAAGGCCTCCCGTATATCTCCCAGGAGGCTTTCATCCATGATCTGACGAACCGACAGGTTGACCGCCAGGCAAATTTCCGGAAGGCCTTGGTGCTGCCAGACCACGTTTTGCCTGCAGGCGGTTTTTAACACCCATCGACCAATCGGCACGATCAGCCCAGTTTCTTCGGCCACCGGGATGAGCCGCATGGGCGAAACATGGCCCAGTTCCTGGTTTTGCCAACGCAGCAGGGCCTCCACCCCGGTGATGGCCCCCGTTTTCAAGTCCAGCTTGGGTTGGTAGTGCAGGGAGAATTCCTTCCGTTCCAGGGCCTGACGGAGGTTGGTCTCCAGGGACAAACGCTCGAAGGATTGCGACTTCATCTCCGGGGAAAAAAACTGGTAGTTGTTCTTGCCTTCTTCCTTAGCCTGATACATGGCAATGTCGGCATTTTTCATGAGGGACTGTTCGTCCTGCCCGTCCCGGGGGTAAAGACTGATACCGATGCTGGCGGTTACCCGACATTCCTGACCCGCAATAACCATGGGTTTCATGGCCGCGGAAAGGATTCTTTGGGCGACGAAAGCCACGTCAGACCGGTCCTTGACTTCTTCAATCAGTATTACGAATTCATCTCCCCCCAGGCGGGCGATTACATCCATTTCCCGCAGCACCCCTTGAAAGGTCTTGGCTATTTTTTGCAAAAGCAGATCACCGGCGTCGTGTCCCAAGGAATCATTAATGACCTTGAAGCGGTCCAGGTCAATAAAAAAGAGGGCGAATTGCCTTTGGAACCGTCGGGAGGACTGCAGGGCGTGGTTAAGAAGCTGGCTGAACATCAGACGGTTGGGGAGGTCCGTCAGGGCATCATGGGTGGCCAGGTATTGAACCCGGGCTTCGGCGCGTTTGCGTTCCGTGATATCATGTCCGACTCCGCGAAATCCGATGATCCGGCCGGCCCCGTCCTGTTTGGGAAAAATTGAGAATTCGGCCGAAGTGATGGTACCGTCCGGCCGGACAAATTCATAAGGGAAGTTTCTCGACGGCCGGCCGGTTTTAAAGACTTGATTAAATAATTCATAAATGGAATCCACTTCTTCTTCCTTAACGAAAGAGCGAAAATTCAGCCCCGTCAGAGCGGCGTTGGCATAGCCCAAAGTATAGGAAAAGACTTCATTAAAAAAAGTGATATTCCCTTCCAGATCGGTTTCAAGATACCATTCCTCCATCTCTTCGATGATGGTCCGATATCTCTCCTCCGATTGCCGAATCGTTTCTTCCATTTTCTTGCGTTCGGTGATATCCCGGGAAAGCCCCCGAAATCCGATTGGCCGGCCTTCCGGGTTTCTTATCAAAGATACTGAAATTTGGTTGAATCCTTTAGTCCCGTCTTTCTTGATAAATTCTCCGTCATAGGCTTTAACCATTTTTCCGGTATTAAATACGCCGAGGAAAAGATCGTATAATTTTTGGCCGGAAATTTCATCGGTATATTTTTTATAGCTCATTCCGATCAATTCTTCCCGGGTATATCCCAGATCTTTGCATTCGGCATCGTTGACAAAGGTAAAATTTCCGGTCAGGTCAATCTCAAAATACCCTTCCAGGGTGTTGTCCAGAATAGAGCGGTATCTCTCTTCACTTTTTTTCAGGGCCTCTTCGGTTTCTTTCCGTTCGGTGAAGTCCTTCCCGATTCCCCGGTAGCCCTTGAACCGGCCCTGGCTGTCGAATATCGGCACACCGCTCATTCGGATATAGTTCTGTGTCCCGTCTGAAAGCGACCGGACCATGACGGCATCGCGAAAAGGTTGGTGAGTTTCGAGTAAAAACCGATGGCACTCCCATCCGCCATTGATTTCGAGTCCCGTTTCCCAGGGCCGTCGTCCCAGAGGGCTTTTCCCATGAAAAATTCTGTTTTCGGCATCTTCAAAAAGAGTAAAACGAAAATCGGAGTCCTGTTCCCAGTATCCTTCGGATATCAGATCGATCAGTCCTTTCAGGTGCTGTTCGTCAGAAAACGGCAGTGAGGTTGATGGTTTCCGTTTTTTTGTTTTTTCTTTTGAGTTCTTTATTTCCATATTCGTTTCCCTGCTAACGATGGGGGTGTTTTGAAACAATTAGATCGCGAAAAGCCTTTTGAGTCAGGAAGCTTAGGATAATAGGAAACCGCTTGCCCAAGAGACCTGTAAACCCTCGATGATCTATTGTCGGTTTTTTTTAACGGTTACTAAAGAATTTAGGAGTGGGTGCCGATAAAAGATCAAAGGGAAGAAACATCAGGAGGGGGGCAGGGAAGTGATAAACTCAGCCATCAGGTCCATTCCCCATTTTGTTAGGGATAAATTGGGGATAAAACGGTTGAAGGGGTGGTTAACGGCCCTTAAGGAAGGCGCTTGGATGGTCTATGAAGGGACTATCCTTGCCGGTATCTGGGTTCCGAGAAAAGTAATCGTGGTGACGACCACCCCGAAATTGCCTATTCCCAGGCGTAGAAAATTATATTCTGACTTTTAAAGTTCGTCCGGTTTTGCCGGACGAGGTCACCGGACTCATCATCCGTCTCCTTGAAAGCAAAAAAGCCTGCAGGATGCAGGCTTTTTTGCTTTCAAGGTCCTTAAGTCATCGTATATTTGGGGCCGCCTCCGCCTTCCGGAGGCACCCAGGTGATATTTTCGTAAGGGTCTTTTACATCACAGGTCTTGCAATGGACGCAGTTGGAAAAATTAATAATCAGTTTCTGTTTGCCGGTGTTTTCTTCAGCCTCCATTTCATAGACCCCGGCCGGACAGAATCTTACGCAGGGATTTCCATATTCCTTGGTGCAGCGGTTATAACAGGTGTCCAGACTTAACACTTTAAGATGGGCCGGTTGTTTTTCCTCATGGGTGGCTCCGGCGTAATACACATCGCTGACTTTATCAAAAGTTTGAATCCCGTCATATTTAATATCGCCTTTTTTTTCCTCAGGCGGACTCTGGGTTCCGTAATAATCAACAATCTTTTTCATATGCTCGAAATCGGGCCCGGCCGGAAGCCGGTCCTTCAGGACCTTTCCTCCAAGAAGAAACTGAAATCCGACTTTGATCATGCCCGGCCAAAAACCTTTTTGAAAAGCCTGATGGAAATTACGGACTTTCAGGAGGTCGCTGTAAATATAACTTTTTTCAAGCCGGGAACGATAACCTTGAAGCCGGTTTAAGGAAAAATCATCGGGGATAAGGCAATCCATGATGGTTTCGGCGGCCAGCATTCCGGATTTCATGGCATAATGAATTCCCTTGATTTTCATGCCGTTAAACAGGCAGGCGGCATCGCCTACCAGAAGCCCCCCATTGAATACCGGTTCGGGCATGGAAAAAAAACCACTCACCGGAACGGTTTTGGCGCCGTACTGGACCATCTTGCCACCCTGTAAGATGTCGGCGATATAGGGATGAAGCTTTAGTTTCTGAAACTCCCGATGGGGATCCATAAACGGGTCCGGGTAGTCCAAACTGGTCAACAGACCAAGGGCGATCCGGTTGTCCCGCATTCCATAAATAAAGCCTCCGCCGAAAGTGTCGGTTTTCAGGGGATAGCCCATGGTTTCGATCACATCGCCCGGCTTGATCCGGTCGTCGGGCAGTTCCCAGATCTCTTTGACACCTACCTCATAGCCTTGACCGTTTTTGCCCTGATCCAATTTAAATTTTTGAATGAGCATTTTGGTCAGGTTGCCCCGGGAGCCGTCGCCGACCACGGTAACCTTGGCCTTTAAATCGATACCCGGTTCAAAATTTGATTTTTGGCTGCCATCGGCATCAATCCCTTTGTCCCCGGTGCGGACTCCGATAACCTTATCCTCTTCATAAAGGGCCTCGGTGCCGGCAAATCCCGGAAAGATGGTCACGCCCTGTTCTTCCACTTTCTGCCCCAGCCATTCCACCAATCTTGACAGCGATACTACATAATTTCCATGATTATCCAGCGGGGGAGGGGTGACAGGGGCTTTGATTTTTCCTGTTTGGGTCAGAAAAAAAATTGTTTCCTTCTTGACTTCGCCTTCCAGGGGGGCTCCCTGTTCAACGAAGTCCGGGATAAGCTCTTTCAAGGCTATCGGATTCATGACGGCCCCGGAAATACTGTGGGCTCCCACATAGGCCCCTTTTTCCAGCACGGCAATCATAAATTCATCCGATATTTTTTGGCCGGTTCCTCCCTGGGTTATTTTTTCATTATGCTGTTTTATTAAATTGGATAAATGGAAAGCCCCTGATAAAGAGGCGATCCCTCCTCCGACAAAAAGCACATCAACATCCATCACTTCTCGATCACTCATCGGATGATCCTCCTTCTATGGTTTGATAGAGAGGTTCTTGCAGAAGTCGATTCCTTTTATAATAGGTCAGGCATCTTGCCTGACGGTTGGCTGAAATCAAAAGATGTCAGCCGGGATGGCAGACCTATTAAATGAGAAATTCATAGTATCTCGGCTTTTGCAAAAGACTCAAGGGAATGCTTTTTGTCTTTAGGATAATAAATGAGCCCGAAAAGAAAGGTCAAGAAAAAACTTTGTTCTTTCATTCACTTAGGCGGGAGGGAGAGAAAGATCGGGGGGGGGCTTTAAAAAAAAGTGAGAGGAAATCTTCAAGGGTTTAGAAATACAACCTACTCTTCTTTCAGGTGTTTGAGAGCGCGGTCTACTCTGGAAAGGCTTCGTTTCCCTTCCTGTTTTTCTTCTTCAGTCCGGACCAGACCGGCCTGATGAAAAATCATGTAGTTGGAAAAGGCCGATTGGACGGCCACGCGGAATCCGGCGGCATCCTGAACCTGATTGATGGAGAGTTTGGCTAGACGGGTAAAGATGGGATCCGATTCGGCAATCCGTTCGGCCAGTTTTTGGGTCTCTGATTTCAGTTTATCCGGGGGAACCACTGAATTAACAAAACCCAGGTCACAGGCCTCCCGGGCGGTAACAAATCGGGTCTGAAACAGAATTTCTTTGGCTTTTCTTACCCCGATATCCCAGGGTACACTGAAATACTGAAGCATTGAAGGAAGAAACAGGGCGTCCTCCGAAGCGATGATTAGGTCCATGGCCGAGGCGATGAGCCATCCCCCAAAAATACAATAACCATGGACCTCGGCTATGGTCGGTTTGGGCAGGTCCCGCCAGCGGAGGCCCATATCGTGAAACTGTTCCCATTGTTTTTGATATTGTCCCAGAATTCCGGAAGGGTAGGGACGTTGGGCCTCGTCCTTCTTTTGCGGGGGCGTGCCCAGATCGTGGCCTGAACTGAAATGATCCCCTTCGCCGGAAAGGATAATCACCCGGATCTCATGATCGGCCACGGCTTCCTGAAAAGCACGGTCCAGTTCTTCCAGCAATACCCGGGACTGGGCATTGCGAAATCGGGGTCGGTTCATTTTAACCCGCACCACCGACCCCTGTCGGTCATAAATGATTTGCTGGTACTCCGGCATTTTTTTATCCCGTTCCTAAAAAGGGCCCCCCGGCGGAACCGGGGGGCTGATACAAATTAATCGATTACCATTTTGCAGGCATTTTGCATGATGTCCGTTGCTTCCTTCATAATCCTGTCCACCAGGTCCTGGACCTTGGGCAGATCCTGCACCCTCTGGGCGCATTCACCGCCGGCCATCATGGCTTTTTCCTGGTCCCCGGTACAGACGGCCTTGATTCCTTCTCTTTCATAAGCCACCAGTTCCTGGGAGCCGGGTGAATTATAATCATCCGGCGTGTCTAAATAGATGGATGGGGCTTTCAGTAAGGTATTTCTTTGATGTTCCAGGCTGGAAGGGGTCTTCAACCAACGGGCGGGTCCAACCATACCGCGGGCCACCAGGGTTCCTCGGTCCGGGGTTTTTACCACCTGCTCTTTCCACAGGGGATGGAAATCACTCTCCTGGGTCGCCAGGAAACGGGTCCCCATTTGGGCCCCGGCGGCGCCCAGGGCCAGGGCCGCGGCCAGCGTTTTCCCGTCGCAGAACCCGCCGGCACCGGCCACCGGGATATTGGTTCCGGACAAGGCCTCGACCACGGAAGGCAACAAGGTCATGGAATGGACCGGTTCCCAGGAAGTATGAAAGCCCCCTTCATGTCCGGAGGCCACAATTAAGTCCACCCCGGCTTTAGCGCATCGGAGGGCCCCTTTAACTGAGGGGACGACATGGAGCCATTTGAATCCGGCCCCTTTAATTTTTTCCCCCCAGGAGACCGGGTCACCGGCCGAAGTAAAGATGACCTTGAAATGATTTTTCAACTCAGGGTTTTCATTAACGACCCTGATGGCCGTGTCGATGAGGACGGTCGAAAGGGGCACCAATTCCGCCGACACCATGACATTAATGCCGAAAATGCCCCCCTGGTCTTTAGTTAAGCGATAGGTTCGCTTTAATACCTTTTCCAGTACCGTAGACATATCATCATCCATGGTCGCCTCTGCGGTTTCCACAAAGGCATTGTAAATCCAGGGTTGTTCCGTCTTGTTAAAGATACCGCTGGTGGAAAGCAATCCGAGCACGCCCGCATTGGCGGCCGCTACACATAGATTGTTGTTGCTGAAAGGGCCCATTCCGGCTTGAATGATGGGGTGTTTGACTCCGAGTAACTCCGTAAGCTTGGTTTTTAGCATGACTTCCTCCTAAATTGATTGGGGACTTTATCGTTTTGAGATAAGTATAGAAAAACTTTTCTTAAGTGTCAAAGGAATTTCAAGTTCAAAAAGAACAGGTCAAAAATAACAGGTGAAAAAGAACTCTTGACAAAAAAACCCGGACGGGGAAAAATCTCAATTTTCGAATTTATTAAGGGTCTCATATTAATATTGATTAAATAGGACCGAGGGGGATTTATTTTTGGGGATTGTCCAAAGGGTAATTTATCGCCCTATCCCGGCCAGTCCAGCAAAGTTTGATTCGAGGCAGGGCATACTCCATAGCCCGTTTCGAGCCCCGGTGAAGGCCTGCTCTCGACTTAGTTAAATAATTTGCCCGGCAAAGAAGCTACCAAGTTTAGGATGGACCCCGGCTTCCTTTGGAAGCCTTTTTTTAGGTCGACGGAGTCGACCGACCCAAAAATAAATCCCCTTCGGTCCAAAAGCTAAAGCGAACTTAAACGTTTTATGTCAAGACAATTATGAGACCCTTAATAATTGATAACCGTTAGGCCCTGCCTGGGGGCGTAACACCACTTTTCAAATTCAGAGAAAGGAGTATCTTTATATGGGCACTTCAGAGGCCTACACCGAGTTAGCCAAGCGGCTGGGATACGGGGAATCAGACCGATTTAGGCATATCCTGGAATTTCTTATGACTCCACAGCAGGCCGACCTGGTGGTTCTGTTACCGGATTCACCCGAGGCACTGGCCTCCAAACTCACTATCCCCCTGGAGACAGTGAAGGCAGAGATCGAAACCCTTTTCTTAAAGGGTGTGGTTTTCCCTAAGAATTTTCAAACCAGGGAAAACCCCCGCTTTGCCCGGTCTATGGGACAATTTCACGATGCCACTCAATCCATTTTAGATCTGGAAGAGAAGATCTATGATCCCGAGGCCCGAAAGGAATTCTATCGCTTATGGGAAGATTTCTGCGAAAATGAATGGTACCCCAATCAGGTTAAACGGTTTAACGGATTGGAGCGGCCGCCCACACGGATCATACCCGCTTATGGCTCCATTAAAGACCTGCCGGATATTCAACCCTATGAAGATTTGAGAGAAATCATCAAGGCCCAGAAGGTCATAACCGTAAACTCCTGCTCCTGCCGGAAACGCCGCAATATTCTGGATTTGACCTGTGAACACTCCCATGATGTCAATTGTCTGCAATTCAATCGAGGGGCGGAATATGCAATCGCCCGGGGGACCGGCCGAAAGCTGAGCAATGAAGAGGCCATAAAGCTGGTGGATGAGATCGAACAGGACGGGTTGGTCCATAACTGGAGAAATGACCGGAGCCTGACGGGAATGACCGTGATGTGTAACTGCTGTATCGACTGTTGTATGATCTGGCACCCGATTGACACCCACGAGGCCGATATTGGAAAAATGTGGGAAAAAAGCCGCTTTCAGGCTGAAGCCGATCAGGATCTTTGCAGCGGCTGTCAAACCTGTGTGGAACGCTGCATGTTTGACGCCATCGAAATGACCCGGGTACCCGGCTCTAAAAAGCTTAAAGCCGTGGTCGATCCTGAAAAATGCTTCGGCTGCGGGGTCTGCGTTCTTGGATGTGAACAATCGGCCTTGAAAATGAAGGCCGTCCGACCTTTGGATCATATCCCGGAGGCCGCCGACCGCGGGGCCCAGATTCCGGCCTAAAGACAGTCATAGGAAGTGGTGGATTGAGCCTCGGAAAAAGATTCCTTTTGAGACCTCTGTAAGTGAACAAAAGGGGGCCGGATTAAGCCGGTCCTCCTTTTTCTATCTATATTAAGTGATGGAGTATTGGAGTAATGATTTTTCCCGGATCATTATTCCATTACTCCAAAGTAGTTGTCCCACGGTCTTCCTTTTCCTCCTTTTGATGCTTGTCTACAAACCAGTCGATCAGCCTTCTGGCGATGCTGATCCTGCCCGGAAGTTTGGGTAATTGGTTATATGGAAACCAGTCGGCCTCCAGAATCTCGGTGCCGTCCACCCGGATTTCCCCTCCGGCATATTCGGCGGTGAAACCGATCATCAGGGAGTCCGGAAAGGGCCAGGGCTGGCTCCCGAAATAACGAATCTCTTTTACCTCGATACCGGTTTCTTCCAGGATCTCACGGGCCACTGTTTCTTCCAGGGTTTCTCCCGGTTCGGCAAATCCGGCCAGGACACTGTAAAAACCATCCTGAAAACGGGGGGAGCGGGCCAATAAACAGGTGTTATCCCGTTCCACCAGAACGATGACCGCCGGGGAGATGCGGGGAAAGCTCTGGTGGCCGCAGTCCGGACATTTTTTGGCCCTTTCCGCCTCCTGAACGATGAGTTCTCTCCCGCATCTTTTGCAGAACCTTGTTTTTTGGGACCAGTCCAGGAGATGAATGGCCCTGAAGGCCAGATAGAGCATTTCCTGGTCGATCCTGCCATATAATGAACGCAGATCCTGGAAAGCCGTTTCCGGAGGGGGCGTAACCTGATCCATATCGGCAACAGCCGCGGCATAACAGGGTCTTCCCTCCAGAGTCCCCAGATAGATTTCTTCCAGCGGGAAGATACCCAGGGTCTTTAGGTCGGGAAGCAGAGGAATGGACGGCGTGCCGTCAGGGGAAGCCATGAGCAGTTTGTATCTGGAAAAAATAAACCGCCAGGCCGGTTCCATCGTTTTGAGCGGCTGTTCGGTCGAGGGGATGAATGGGCTTTTCATTGG
>CAZSTT010000005.1:0-1369 GCA_964609705.1 uncultured Thermodesulfobacteriota bacterium | reverse complement strand
TTTGTAAATGCAATTCAACTTATTTTTTTTCTTGACTTGCATTCTCGTCTTTGCTCTAATGGCCTTCAAGAGTTGAAAATGTTCAAATAAGACATCAAGCCCTATTGCCAAGAGTTCTAAATAGAGATCTATCGGACCGCGAGGATTGATTGATCTATCTAGAGCAGTGAGAAAGGGAAAGCGCCTTCTATGCCTGATGGCCAGGTTCAAGTCATCCATCATTTTTCAACACCCCTCCAAAACCCGGGAGCCGATAAAAAACAGAGGATCCTGGCCGCGGCCGAAGAAATCATATCCAATAAAGGATTCAAAGAAGCCACCATATCCGAGATAGCCTCTCAAGCCGGGATCAATGACTCTATTATCTACCGGTATTTCAAAGGAAAAGAGGATCTCCTGTTCTCCATTATCGAGGAAAGACTCCAAGAGGGTCTGGCCCTCTTAGACAGGGATCTTCAGGGACTCATTGATCCTAAAAGCCAGCTCAGAAAGATGATGTGGGGGAATCTTTGGTACCATAACGCCTATCCCGCTTATTCCCGAATTCTTTTATTTGAGTGCCGCTCTTCCTCCCGGTTTTATTCGTCACCGGCCTCCCTTTTAATTCAAAAATACCTGGACCGATTAAACACCATTTTGGAACAGGGAGTCGGGGAAGGCGTCTTCCGGGGGGATTTGGCCATATCCCTGATGCGGGACATGGTCCTGGGAACCCTGGACATGACCACCATCTGTTTCCACGAGTTGAATGAGGTCGAAAATCCCATGTTCGATTTTGAGGATGCGGCGGCGCTGGTGGAATGTATCCTGGTCCCCAAACAGGAGATGGAAAAAACCATTCCCGACAAATCTTTCATCATTCTCGAATCGGCCGAAAAGGTTTTTGCCAATAAAGGATTCGATAAAGCCAAGATGACCGAGATCGCCCGGATGGCCGGTGTGGGGGACGGGACGGTTTATGAATATTTTGAAAATAAAGACGTCCTTCTTTTCTCCATCCCCAAGAGACGTTTTGAACAATACCGGAAAGATCTGTCCAGCGATTTTCATCCCGACTCGGTCATCACTAAACTTAAGAAGTTAATTAAGTATCACTTCTCGAGCTTCATGGCCGACCCTCATTTCTTGAGGATTTATGTTCGCAACCTTTTTTTGAATAAAGGATTTTACCATTCGGAAGCCTTCAAAGCCTTTCGGGATTATTACCGAATACTGGAAGAAGTCATCGAAGAGGGAATAACCAAAGGGATTTTTCGTTCTGAGGTGAACCCGAGGGTATTCCGCAATCTGCTGCTGGGGACCTTTTGTCATATGGTAACACGCTGGTTCGCTGATCGTAAAATGAACGAGGTGGAGATGATCAAAGAAG
>CAZSTT010000004.1:13182-48721 GCA_964609705.1 uncultured Thermodesulfobacteriota bacterium | reverse complement strand
GAATAAACCGGATAAACAAAAAAAAGTTGACTTTGATTCCTTCCCATGTTAGAGGAGTGTGATCTTTTACACAATCATCGGAATATCAAAAATATAGATGGGTTGGAAGCCTGCCGTATCATTATTATTTGAAGCGGGATGAGGCTTCGTGCAGGAAGAAACCAGAAAATACATTAAGTTATTAGCGCTGGTCAGTACTATGGGAATCTCCATAGTCCTGGCCATAGTCATTGCTATTGCCATCGGTTATTATTTGGACAAATGGTTTCAGACCAGCCCGCTGTTCTTTCTTATTTTCATGATTCTGGGGATCGTCGCCGGTTTTAGAAACATCTATGTCATTATGAAAAGGGCTGAAAAAGACCTTAAATGATTGAAGGATTATCCAGGGGGAGCAAAGGGGCGCCTGAAGACCCTTTTCTAAACAAGATCCGGTTGATGAACGGGGCCGTTTTTTCCCTGTTGCTTCTGGGCAGTCTGATTTGGATGTCTCCTTTGTTCTCTTTGGGTGTGGCCATGGGAGGTCTGATTGTACTGATTAATTTTCACCTCCTGTACCGGATTTTGAAAAAGGCCTTTATCCCCGATCGCCTGGCCAGTCCCAAATCGGTTATCATTAAATATTATTTGCGCCTGCTGGGTACCGGCTTGATTTTGTACCTATTAATAGCCAAACGGTTGGTTGATCCCCTGGGGCTGGTAGTCGGTTTGTCGGTAGTCGTCATCAACTTGACCCTTGTTGGTTTTTATGAAATGAAGAAAATCCTTTTTAAGGAGGCCGGTTAATTCATGGAGCATCCGATTCTTTTTATTACCAAGTTTTTTGAGGCCATTGGGTTAGGCCATTTCGCTCACGCCTATCCCCATGTTACTTATACCTGGCTGATCATGCTGCTTTTGATCGTGTTTTCCCTTCTGGCTGTAAAGTCGATAAAAATGGTCCCGGCCGGCGGTCAGAATTTTTTTGAAATGGTCATTTCCGGCATTGAAAATTTTCAGGTGGAAACAATGGGCGAGCACGGGCGACCGTTTTTCCCTATACTCGCGACATTGGGAATTTTTATCTTCCTCTCCAATGTTATAGGCTTGCTCCCGGGCTTCTATTCCCCTACGGCCAGCATCAACACGACTCTTGCCTGTGCTTTGGTTGTTTTCGTTATGACCCATATCATCGGCATTAAAAAGCATGGGTTTAAATATATCAAACAATTCCTCGGACCTATCGTGTGGCTGGCTCCGTTGATGTTTATTATTGAAATCATCAGTCACCTTTCGCGGGTGCTTTCACTGACCCTGCGGTTGTTCGGCAACATCATGGGGGAGGATATGGTTCTGTTCATCCTCATTTTTCTGGCCGGAAAATTCCTGGCCCCTTTGCCGATGATGTTCCTGGCCTTGTTCACCAGTTTCATCCAGGCCTTTGTCTTTGTTTTGTTGTCCATGATTTATTTTTCTACAGCTTTGGAGGAAGCACATTAAATAATAAACAAGGTTTCAATCCCGCCAAAGGCGGGATTGAAACCCTGAACCCTTGTTTTACTTTTTAGGAAGAAGGCAAATCTTTAAGAAAGGAGGATGAATTGATGGTAAAAAAAGTTGCTCTATTGACGATGGTCGCTCTGCTCAGCATGGTGGCTCTGGCTTTTGCCGAAACCAATCCCCAGGTTGCCGCCGCCGGTCTTAACGTCTATTACGGCGTGGTGCTGGCTGCCGGGTTGGGTATTGCCATTGCCGCCCTGGGAACAGGGATCGGTCAAGGTCTGGGATTAAAGAGCGCTGTGGAAGGGGTAGCAAGGAACCCGGAAGCCTCCGGTAAGATCACGGTGACCATGATTATCGGTCTGGCCATGATCGAGTCCCTCTGTATCTACGCCCTGGTCGTTTCTTTGATCCTGTTGTATGCCTATCCTATGGCGACACCGATTGCCAAGATGATCGGCTTACCTTTATAATTACTAATAAAAAGGGGGGCTGCTGGTTGTGGCCGGCAGCCCTCTTTTTTTGAGCAGTCATGTGTTATAATTCACATATTCTCTAAGGGGCCTGTTTTGAAATTTTCTAAGATACCAACTGCAACCATTACTCGCCTCTCCCGTTATTCTCGTGCCCTGGAAGAACTGGACGAGCAGGGCCTGAGCGTGATATCTTCTGAAAAACTGGCTCAGTTCTGTGAAGTCAACTCCGCTCAAATCAGAAAGGATCTTGCCTACTTCGGGGAATTCGGGGTCCGAGGTGTCGGTTATATGGTCAAGGAACTCCTTTTTGAAATCAAAAGGATCCTGGGTCTGAACAAATCCTGGCATCTGGGTGTCATCGGCATGGGGAATATGGGATTTGCCTTGATCGACCACAGTAACTTTCCCAGACAGGGATATAACTTCGTTGCTGCTTTTGATAACGATCCTCAGAAAATCGGCCGGATGTTATCCCAGGGATTCCCTATCTCTCCCATGTCGGATCTGGAGAAAATCGCCCTGGACCGGAACATCGAAATCGCGGTAATCACGACCCCGGCAGCCAAGGCCCAGGAAGTAGCCGATCTGGTGACTAAAACCCCCATACGGGGGATCTTGAATTTTGCCCCGGTTCAACTGCATGTCCCGGAAGGATTTCTGGTACATCATATCGACTTTACGGTAAAACTGGACAGACTGGCCTATCGTTTAGGCAATCTGTCCTCGGAAACCTCAATGCCTTCAATCCCCGGAGGCCCCGGAATTTCCAAGCACCTGCTTTAAAAACCGGCCGGTATAGGATTTGGGATTTTCCGCCATAGCCTCAGGGATTCCAAAGCCGACGACTTGCCCCCCCCCGTCTCCTCCCTCCGGGCCCAGGTCAATGATATAGTCGGCGGTTTTGATGACATCCAGATTGTGTTCAATGACGACCACGGTATTGCCCATTTCCACCAGGCTGCCCAGGACCTCTAATAATTTTTGTATGTCGGAAAAATGCAGACCGGTAGTTGGTTCGTCGAGGATATAGAGAGTCTTTCCGGTGGATCGTTTGCTCAATTCGCGGGATAGTTTGATCCGCTGGGCCTCTCCGCCGGAAAGGGTGGTGGCCGGTTGCCCCACCCGGATATAACCCAGGCCCACCTGACTTAAGGTTTCCAGCTTTTCCCTTAGGGTCGGGATGGCCTCAAAAACCGCCAGGGCCTGATCTACCGTAAGGTCGAGGACCTGGGCGATATTCATCCCCTTATAAAGGACTTCCAGGGTATCCCGGTTATAACGGCTGCCCTGACAGACCTCACAGGTCACATAAACATCCGGCAGAAAATGCATTTCTATCTTCATCAGGCCGTCTCCATTGCAGGCCGGACAACGTCCTCCCCGGACATTAAAACTGAAGCGGCCGGGTTTATAACCCCGTGACCGGGCCTCGGTCGTTCTGGCAAACAGATCCCGGATGGTGGTAAAGAGCCCGGTGTAGGTGGCCGGATTGGATCTGGGGGTCCGTCCGATCGGCGATTGATCAATATTGATGACCTTGTCGATGAGCTTGACCCCTTTCATTTCCTGAACCCGGCCGGCCCGGTTTTTGGATCGGTAAAGACGCTGGGCCAGGGTCTGATAAAGGGTATCGATAATTAAAGTGCTCTTGCCGGAACCGGAGACACCGGTCACACAGGTAAAGACCCCCAGTGGGATGGAGACATCGATCTGCTTAAGATTGTTTTCCGAGGCCCCCTTGATCTGGATATGCCCTTTTTTATGAGGACGGCGCTGGGAAGGAATCGGAATAGTCCGCCTTCCGGACAGATATTGCCCGGTCAGCGAGGAAGGGTCTTGAAGCAATTGCTCCGGGGTACCACTGAAAACCACCTGCCCCCCATGTTCTCCGGCCCCGGGTCCCATGTCAATAACATAATCGGAGGAAAGAATGGTGTTGGCATCATGTTCAACCACCAGGACCGTATTCCCGATATCCCGAAGGGTTTTCAAGGTCTGGAGAAGCCGGAGATTATCCCGGGGATGGAGGCCTATGCTCGGTTCATCCAAGACATAAAGGACCCCCATCAATTGGGAGCCGATCTGGGTGGCCAGCCGGATGCGCTGTCCTTCTCCGCCGGACAGGGTGGCCGAAGTCCGGTTGAGGGTCAGGTAATCCAGCCCTACGTTGGCCATAAATTCCAGGCGATCATTAATTTCTTTAAGTATCCGACGGGCGATCTGGGTCTGCCTGACATTCAGTTGGAGGGTCTCAAACCAGACCTTGGCCTCTTTGACTGAAAAGTCCGTAACCTGATGAATGGACAGATCCTGGATCTTGACGGCCAGGCTTTCCTTTTTTAACCGCGTCCCTTTACAGGTGGGACAGGGGCGGACGTTCATGAATCGCTCCAACTCCTCCCGGATCATGGCGGAGTCGGTTTCCCGGTAACGCCGGTCCAGGTTGGGGATGACCCCTTCAAAAGGCCTTTCATAAAAATGTCTTCGGCCTTCTCTTTCGAAATAAAAGCGAATCGGTTCCTTCCCGGACCCATAGAGCAGGACCTCCTTGACCTTGGCCGGCAGGTCCTTAAAGGGAGTATAGAAATCAAAATGATAATGGCTGAACAGGGCTTCGAGCATCTGTTGAAAATAGACCGAGGAGCGGTTTTCCCAGGGAACCACAGCCCCTTCCCGAAGATTGAGGTTCGGATTGGGCACGATCAGATCCGGATCAAAATACATTTTGGTCCCCAGGCCGTCGCAGGTCGGGCAGGCCCCCTGGGGGTTGTTGAAGGAAAAGAGCTGGGGGTTCAATTCCGGCAGGCTGATGTCGCACCGGTCACAGGAAAAACGCTCGCTGAAAAGACTCTCTTCTCCACCGGGCAAAAGGACCCGCAGGAACCCCTGGGAGAGTTTCAGGGCCAGTTCCACTGAATCGGTTAAGCGGCGGTGCAATCCCTCCTTGATCACCAGCCGGTCCACTACGACTTCCAGGGTATGTTTTTTCTTCTTATCCAGGATGATGGTTTCCTCCAGTTCCCTGAATTCACCATTGATCCGGACCCGGACAAACCCCTCTCTTTTTAACTGGTCCAGCAGTTTTTGATGCTCCCCCTTGCGTCCGGTGACCAGGGGGGAAAGAAGTTGAATCCGGGCTCCCGCCGGAAAGTTCATCAACTGATCGACGATTTCCTGAACCGATTGGGAAGAGATTTTTTGCCCGCACTGCCAGCAATAGGGTTCTCCGATCCGGGCAAACAGGACCCGGAGAAAATCGTAAATCTCGGTCACTGTACCCACGGTGGAGCGGGGATTTTTACTGGTGGTTTTCTGCTCAATGGAGATGGCCGGGGATAGCCCTTCGATATAATCCACGTCAGGCTTGTCCATCTGCTCCAGAAACTGGCGGGCGTAGGCCGAAAGGGATTCCACATAACGCCGTTGGCCTTCGGCATAGATGGTATCAAAGGCCAGGGTGGATTTGCCGGACCCCGAAAGACCGGTGATGACTACCAGTTTATCCCGGGGGATGGTCACATCAATATTTTTAAGATTATGCTCTCTGGCCCCTTTGACTAGGATTTGGTTTAAAGCCATTTGGGTTCCCTTCCGGAAAAATCACCGGCCAATAGCACGGCCTGGATCAGGCTGTCCGGATTGGCCAGGCCTTTACCGGCGATATCAAAAGCCGTGCCGTGGTCCACGGAGGTGCGAATAAAAGGCAGGCCCATGGTGATATTAACGGCGTTATCGAAATGAAGGAGCTTTATTGGGATAAGACC
Source organism: uncultured Thermodesulfobacteriota bacterium (assembly GCA_964609705.1). Taxonomy (GTDB): domain Bacteria; phylum Desulfobacterota; class RBG-13-43-22; order RBG-13-43-22; family RBG-13-43-22; genus RBG-13-43-22. The sequence continues at coordinate 43,002 of CAZSTT010000004.1, read as the reverse complement.
CTGATCGTGGTATAAGGCCACAACGGCGTCATAACGCCCCTGCGCGGCCCAATAAAAAAGGGTATCCGGAGGATGAGGGCCGGAGACCTGCATTCCCTGGCTTTGCGCCTTCCGGATGGCCGGGGAGACAATCTTTTCCTCTTCCGAACCGAAGGCCCCTTGTTCTCCGGCGTGGGGATTAAGACCGGCGACGGCTATCCGGGGGTCTCCCAGACCAAACCGGCTGGTTAAAGTTTGATAAGTCAATTCAATGGTTTTTATAATTTTTTCCGTATCCAGTACCCGAAGGGCTTTTTTAAGGGAAAGGTGAATGGTCACCAGGCTGACCTTTAAACGCTGCCCGGTCAGCATCATGCCAAAGGACCGGGTTTTGGATTGATGGGCCAGGTATTCAGTATGACCGGTAAAGGAAGGCCGCAGTCGGCGAATTATTTCCTTGCTGATGGGACAGGTGACCATGGCCGCCACCTGGCCTTTTAAAGCCGATCTGGCGGCCAGACGGATATATTCCAAGACCGGTGCCCCCCACCGGGGATCGGGTCGGCCGGGGATCACCTCATCGGCAGGCAAACGGGAAGCTTCGTACAGACCAACGGATTCTTCCCAGCCGGCTGTCCGGTCGAACCTTTCAATCGAATTAATTGAAAAAGATTTCCCCAATCTCCCGGCGGTTGATTCCAGGACCTGCCGGTCCCCGAAGATCAAGAGACGGCAGGCTTTTTTGACCTTCGGATCATCCAGGGTTTTGAGGATAATCTCCGGTCCAACCCCGGCTGGATCTCCCATGGTGATGGCAATAATGGGTTTATTCATTTAGGCTTCAATCTAAACCGTTATGCCCCGCTTAGGAGGCGTAATGCCTGCACGAGGCAGGCCGTGACACCACGAAACATGAAAATGACCCGTAGGCGCGGGTTTGATTGAAACCCGCCCCCACAAGGCCCCAATTGAGGTTAAGGGCGTTGAAAACCCTATTTTTGCACTAAAATATAAAATAGTTATCATAATCGAAAAGCCCGTGTTTCTCAAGTCTAATTTAAAAATCAACCTGATTTAAGAATAGAGGATGACTTGATCCGGGTGGGAGGGGTAAGAGAATTTGAAATTCAGCGGGAGATTCAACTTGCAGTTGCATGGTCGCCTGGAATGAAGTATTCTGGTGGCATCATAATTGATGTTACCACTTCGTATTATCAGAGGTCGATCATGAAAGGGGAAAAAACAGGCAAAGTCGGGAAGAAAAAACCGGGGAAAATCCGGCTTATAGTAGGCATCGGTTTTCTCCTGTTTTTTTCAGGAATGGGTTTGAGTTCCGAAATTGAATGGACGGTCCTGCCCTGGGGTTTGAATCTGGAAGAATTAAACCGGGCCGTCAAAGAAAAAAATAAAACCGGGCAGATCAAAGAAGACCAGGATCGATCGGAAATTGAATTCCAATATGCACCGACCAAGTCCCTCAAGATTAGAAAAGGAAAGTTGGTGGCCCTGCTCAGCGCCACCGATTCTTCGGCAACCGGCCGTCTATATGGATATGCTTATGAAGGAAAATTTTTTGGGAAAACGATTTTTTTTAAAGACTATCCGGAGCTTTTTCCGGAAACGGCGATCAGGAAATTGAAAGAACAATACCCTGAAGGAAAAGTTTTTCGAAGTTTCAGCACCACCCGGGGGTTTTCCTACCTTGAATATAAAACAGACCAACTCTATGTTTTTGTAATAGAGAAGGGTGTGTTTTATTATGAACCTGCCACCCTGGAAAAGGTGGTTAGGATAGAAGAGGGGCTCATCGGTCAGGAAGAAAAAAGAATCGATCAAAAAGTGAGGGATCAGGGGACTAAACCTTCAGATTTCTAAGAAGTTCCCATCCGGAAATCCGAGGCTTCCGGATGAAAATTACCGTAAAGTTTGACCTAAATTATAATTCCGGGAATAGAAGATCAATAATGACATCAGGCGGAGAGAAACTTTGTTATTGCTGGGTCTCAATATCGGTTTAGTGGCGTCATCCATTGTCTCTTTTTGGATCAGGCAATCGGTTCCCGGTATCCTGGCCCTTTCTTGTGGTATCGTTGGCGGGGTTACCCTCTTTTCCAGGTATAAGGCCTGGAAGACCGGAACGGCAAAATACTTCTATGATTTAACCCTGGACAACCCCAAAACCCAAAAAAAACTAAGAATTATCGATGGAATGTTTTGGGCCGCATCGGGATATAACTCGATACTCTTTCTTGGCTATGTCGCTATATCCTACGGGACCCTTTTAATCAGACAATAATTCCTCATAGCGAGACATGACCAGGCAAGGATAATTGAGAAAATGACCGAAACCTCCGGTATCGCCTTCAAAGAATGACGGCCCAAAACAAAACTGAATGAATTAAACAACCTCCTCTTTGGGAAAAATGTCTGACTGGATAGCTTCTACTACGGAAGCCCTGCAAGCCAAAATTATCACCGCGGTGGATGAACAGACCCTGATCCTGACCTCCGGCGGCCGGTTGGCCAGGCAATTGCGCCACCGCTTCCGCCTGGACCGGATAGGAAAAGGCCGTACCGGCTGGCTGCCGCCTAAAATCCTGAGCCTGAATGCCTGGCTCCAGGAATCCTGGCGAAATTCCTGGCCGGAAGAAACCCTGGCCCCTCCCCTGAAGATTCTGAAAACTTGGGAGCAAACGGTCCAGAACTTCGACCTGCCCGAGGGGCTTTCCGCAAATATCCAGCTTTTTCAATTGCTGGATGAAACCTATCGCGTCCGGATTAGAGATAAAATTCCTCCCCTGGGAAACGGTTACCCAACCCCCCTCCTCCACTGGCGGGAAAAGATCTTTCGACGGTTTGAACAATTGCTTTCCGAACAGGGATTCATTCATCCCTCGGTCCTTCCGAAAAAAATACTGGACCCCAAGATTATTGAGGCTGTATTTTTTTCGGAAAAGATTTTATTGACAGGTTTTGAATTCCCGGCCCCGATCGAATCGGACCTGCTCAAAATGTTAAAAAAACGATGGGGGGCGGTTTCCTGTTTAACCAGGGCGGCCCAGGAGCCGGTCCTATCAGCCGTTAGTCTGCCCGATCAGGAAGAAGAGGTGGCCTGGATTGCTGAGCAGGTTTTATTAGCCGCTCAGCAGTCTCCTCTGCATCGTATCGGGATTATGGTGCCCAATCTCTCCCAATATACCCCTTTAATATCTTCCGCTTTCCGGGAACTGATCGGTCCTTCCATTTTGGAGGAATCGGGGAATTACAACATTTCCCTGGGACAATCATTGTGGGATCACCCTTTGATTCAGGCCGGGATCCTGCCTTTACGCTTTTTTCTGGAAGGGGAATCCCGAACCCTGTTTCTTTCTCTGCTCCTCTCCCCCTATTATCGAATCTGGAGAGGCCAACACCCCCAACTGGCCCAGGCGGACTTGATCTGGCGCAGGCATTCCCTGGATTCTGGTCTGGAAGCCCTTCTTAACGGCCTTAAACATGACCATTTCCCCGGCTTATCTTTTATGAACCCCTCGGAAGAAAGCCTGGTCTCCCTCTTAACAATTTTAAATCAACCGCGCCAAGCCGTGGCCGATTGGGTGGATTCCCTGTTGCATTGCTGGCAACTCCTCGGCTTTCCGGCCCTAGCCCTGTCGGGCGAAGAAGGGATCTACCAACACCTTCGGCAATCCCTTCAGGATCTAAGCCGCGATTTAAGAAACGAAGATCTGGACGGGCCTCAGTTTTTTGCCTGGTTGAAATACCTGCTCAGTCAAACCCTGGTTAATGAACCCGGTTATGAGCAATCCGGGATACAGGTCCTGGGTCTGATCGAGTCCAGAGGACTGGCCTTTGATCACCTCTTTCTGGCCGGCCTTTCCCAGGGGAGCCTGCCGCAGCCGATCCGAACCTTTCCCTTTCTGGGCCCCGAAGAACGAAAACTGGTCCAGGGGGCGACTTTACAAAGCCAGTTTGATTTTGCCCGGGTTTCCTTCTCTCATCTCAAAACCGCCTCCCCCAAAATGGTGCTGACCCGGCCGGAAGAAGAAAAGGGAGACCCTGTTCCTCCTTCTCCTTTTTGGCCATCCCAGTCTGAAAAAGGGGGGCGAAACTACTGGGCCGTCCCCGGAAAGGTTTGGCCCCGGGCCGAATGGCTTAAACAAACCCTTCAGGGGATGCAAAATTATCCCCTGGCCCATCCGCCCCTGGATATTTCCTTTGCTCCGGTCCCGGGAAGTCCCCCGACTTCGGAAACCGCTCGGAATTCTTTTCCCTGCCGGTCCGGCGGAGTCGAAATCCCCCCTCCGGGCTCCAATCTTTCCGTGACCGCAGTGGAAACTCTTCTGGCCTGTCCCTTTAAATATTTTGTCGAACAACGGCTGCGAATTTCTCCTCTGGATGAAATCGTCATCGGGATTTCTCCTTTGGAAAAGGGAGAGACCCTGCATAAAATTCTGGCCACGATAACCAGGACCCTGCGCTCCCGGGGAATTCCGCTGACCGATCAAAAAACGATGGAAACCGTAATTACTCAATGTGTGGATGAATCGCTCGGGGATAAAACCTCCAATCCTCACTGGCTGGTAGAAAAAATACGGCTGATCGGTGAAGGAGAAAGTCTAAGCGGGCTCCTGCGCATCTGGATGGAAACGGAAAAGGAACATTGGGAAAGAGGCTGGCGCTGGGAGAAGGAGGAGATCTCTTTTTTTGATCTCCATTTTCCATCCTGGTCTTTTTCCGTACAAGGCCGCATCGACCGCCTCGACCTCAACGAACCCCTGGGGGAAGTCTGTTGTTGGGATTACAAGACAGGCGCTCTTCCTCCTTCCAGCGACATCCATAAGAATTTCCTGGCCCCCCAGTTACCCTTGTACCTCCTGGCCTTAAAAACCATGGACGAATTGCAAAAAAAATCCTCGGGGAGTTCCAGGGCCGGATATATCGCTCTTAAATCAGAAGGAGAAATGATCATGAAAGACCTCTGGCCGGAGACTTCGGCCTGGGAGGCCTGTTTGCCGGATTGGGAAAATGAAATCGGGCGGATTGGGGAAAAATTAAAGGCCAATGATTTCTCGCCCGACCCCCGACCGGAACCTAAAGGAAAGAATCAAGGGGCCTGCACTTATTGCTCTTATAAGACTCTGTGCACCTTTTGGAAGTCAGCTCAAAGCTGATGGCAGCAACCTGTTGGACTTCGAACCTTGAATATTGAACATTAGACTCCACCACCCATTTTCCTTTTGCACTTTACATTTTGCAGTTTGAACTTTGAACCTGTTTTTTTCGGATTAAAAAATGACTGAGGCACTACCCGATCTCTCCATACGCCAGGAGGCCCTCTCACCCGAAGCAAGCTTCCATGTGGAATCTCCGGCCGGGGCGGGGAAGACTTCTCTTTTGACCGCCCGTTTTATCCACCTGTTGGCTCAAGTTAACCATCCCCGGGAAATCCTGGCCCTGACTTTTACCAATAAAGCAGCCCATGAAATGCAGGAAAGAATCCAGACGATCCTTCTCCAGGCCGAGCGGGAGACTGCTCCTGGTTCGGCCTGGATGGATGACCTTTTTGCTGTCGCCCGAAAGGCCTTAAAGAAACATAGGGCTCACCAGCATCTTATCCGGGCCTCTGACGGCCTCCAGATCACAACCTTTCACAGTTTCTGCAATCAAATTATCAAACAGGCCCCGGTCGAAGCCCAGGTCCCTCTGGAAGCTGCCATCCTGGCCGAGGAGGAACAGGATGAATTGATCCGGGAATCCCTCCGCCGCACCCAACAGCTCCTGATGGCCTTGCCCCCCCTGAATCCGAATCGAAAAGCACTGGAAAAAATCCTGCTTTATTTCAATAACAACTGGCAGGCCCTGGCCTCCGATCTGGCTCAATTAACCGCTCAACGAGACCTCTTGTCGGACCTGTTAAAGGTGGTCAAGGGACACCCCGACCCGGCTCGCCTGGATCTGTTGTTAAGAGATCGCTTGGGATTTTTAATAGGCCGTCATCTGCAGGCCTTAAAGGGTTACCTGGAATCCACCGATCTTGGGCGGCACTGGAGTCTTTTTTATGATCATCTGGTCCTCAAAGGAGTGGCCGCTGCCGGGCAAATGACCGGTGTTTTACCGGGCAGCGGCTGGGAGGATCTTCCGGCCTGGCAGGTAATTGCCGAGCTAAGTACTACCAAAAGCGGTACGGCCCGAAAACAATTCGGCCCGAAAAACGGTTTTTATTCCGGATTTAAAAACACTCCCTGGGCGGATTATCTGGAATCCCTGACTCAACCGGTTTTGGAACGGCTGCACAAGATCAAATCATTTCCTTTGCCGGATACATCACCGGTCGATGTGGGTTTGCTTTTTGATTTGATCCTTCTGGTCAGTCAGGTGGTGGATCATTATCGGGGGTTATGCCGGAAACAAGGGGTCATCGACTTTGTCGAACTGGAACAGGCCGCCTTGAGGGTCCTGGGAAGCGATGAGACCCCCACGGATCTGCAACTCATTCTCGACCAGCGCCTCAGCCATATCCTGGTGGATGAATTTCAGGATACCAGCCTGAACCAGTGGCTGCTTATCCAATACCTTTGCGCCGGATGGAACCCGGGCGACGGGCGGACCCTTTTTATCGTCGGAGATCCCAAACAATCCATTTATGGCTTCCGCAAGGCCGAGGTCTCCCTTTTCATGAAGGCCCGGAACGGCCTTCCCCTTCCGGGGCAGGGCCTCTTGCCTTTGAAACCTCTTTATATCAGCACCAATTTCCGGTCTCGAAAAAACCTGATCGACTTCACCAACGATCTTTTCTCCAAAACTATTATGACTCAGCCCAACCTGGAAGCGGATGAGGTCCCTTTCCTGAAAGCTCAACCGGCCCCGGAAATATTAACCAGGGACCCCGGCACCATTAAGCTGACCCTCTTCACTCAAGAAGAGGATTCCAGTGAGTCCCGTCTCAAAGAAGCCGACTGGTTAGCCGGGACGGTAAGCCGGACCGTCCGGGACCCCCGGTCCGGATCCATAGGCATTCTCCTTTTCGCCCGGACCCATCTGCCCTTTTATCTGAAGGCCCTATATGAACAGGGATTACAGGTCCAGGTCCGGGAAGGCCTTAATCTTGAGGCCCGGCCGGAGGTTCAGGACCTGCTGGCCCTGACCCGGTCTTTGGTTCGTCCCCAGGATGATCTGGCCTGGGCCTCTTTGGTGCGCTCGGCCTGGTGTTGGATCGGATTGGCCGATTTGCTCCTTATCTCGCAAATTCCAATGACCTCCATGGCCGAAAAAATATTGGCCTTCTCTCAAATGCCCCAGGCCCGGGAGTCCGTTAAAAATCTGGGACAGGTTTTGGGAAGTTATCAGAACCAGGTCGGCCGTCTCCCTATGCATCGGCTGGTGCAGAAAATCTGGGAAGAATTATCAGGCCCACGGCTGGTGGCCGAGCGTTACGGTTTAGCCGGCGTTCGAAACTGCCGCCAATTTTTACACCTTCTTTTTCTGGCCGAAAAAGGTTTGCCGGAAGAAACCCTGTCCCACCTGGAATTACTCCTGGCTTCGGCCTATGCCCCGCCGGACCCACTGGCCTCCCGTTCCCCGGTGACGATCATGACCGTCCATCATGCCAAAGGCCTGGAGTTTGATACCGTCTTCCTCCCCCACCTGGACCGCAATCCCTTGGAAGGGAGTCAACGATCGGATCTTCCTTATCTGATAGAGCGGCTCCCGGGAGAAAGGGAAGAACACCTTATTGCTTTAAAACCGGACCGCCGGACCCAAAATGATCCGGGGGTTTTGGGATTACTGAAGAATTTAAAAAAAGAACGGGCACTGGGAGAGGCCAAACGGCTCTATTATGTGGCCCTGACCAGGGCCAAAAAGAACCTTTTCCTGAGCGGTCTTTATTCCCGGGAGGAGGAGAAGGAAAAGGCCCCGAAACATTCCCTTCTGGAGTACCTCTTAAACCATCCCGGGAAAGAAAATTTCCTGGAGATCCGTTATGACCCCCAAAGACCCGAGAAAGCTAAGGAACCGATCCAACCATTAAGCAGGGAAGAGATCCTTTCCCTGCCCTTTGAATCGGAGCCGATTCCCTATCGAATGATCCTGCCTTCGGGACTCCATGAAGAGGATCTGTTTCCGGAGGAAGCGGACCGGACGGCCGATTTCCTGCAGGAAGAATTCCAAGGGCCTTATGGAATGGCCCGAGGCACGGTTATCCATCGAATACTGGAACACCTGGGGATGGGAAAGGGCCTTCCCACGGGAAAAGCCCTGGTCCGGGCGCTGACGGCCGAAGGCATAGATCTTGAAATGTCCCAGGCTATGGCCGGCCCTATCTTGGAGGAAATAAGCAACTGTCAACAAGAGCCCTTCTGCGCCAATATTCTCCGCACCGATCATCCTTTTTCCGCCTGCGAATGGGCTCTGGAAGATCAGGTGGAAGAACACACGCTGCGCAGCGGGGTGATTGACCGCATCATTTTTAACGGCCGGGAATGGTTCCTGGTCGATTATAAGACCACCCCGCTGCCGGAAGGGATGGTGGTGGAAACCTTTTTACAAGAGCAGGATGTGTTGTACCGGAAACAATTACTGGCCTACCGGGAAATGCTGGCCCACGCCCGTTCCCTCGATCCGTCCCTCATCCGCCTTTTCCTTTATTTTACGGCGATACAAAAAGAGCATGAGATAATATGAAGAAGTTTTTATAATGAATGATCGTTTTGAATAGACGAGATAGCATTTTGAGCAGCATGAACCAGGTAAGAAGATCGAGACATACCCTTTTTTTGGGCAGCCTTATCAATTTTACGCAACGTATCTTCCGGTAAAGTTATGTTTACCCGAACGGATCGAGGTTTGGTCTCAGTCACAGAAACGATGAGGATCGCGGCGGAATCTGAATAGTCAGGATCATCCATGATGTCTTCAAGTTTTGATGGAGCTGGTATATTCTCACCATCTTTAATCATACCTTTTATATGGAAAGAAAGGGCCTCGTGGGCCATATCCTTGGCTTCATCGATTGTTTTTCCTGCGGTTACACAACCCGGAAAATCAGGAAAGGATATCCCGAAATCACTCTTTCGATCTTTATGAACGACCGCAATATAATTAGCCATGTTGGTCACCTATTTGAATATAATTCCTGATTGGCGTTCAATACTTTTAAGTGTGCCCATTGGAATATCTTTTTGGGAATGCGGAACTGTAACCCGCCCCTTTTTCGATGGGTGCCGGAACTGAAGGTGTGAGCCGGATTGATCAACCTTGTACCAACCATCCGATTCGAGCATCTTTATAATTTTCCGGCTATCCATGTGTGTATTAGTACACATCATGGTAATTTTGTCAAATACTTTTTAATATTAGGGGATAACCACCGGATAAAGGTTGACAGAAAAGGTTTGCAGATAATTCAAAAAACTACAGTAATAAAGGGGTCGAGTCTCCATTTGACCTATGATTCTTATAGAATGAGATGCTGGTGCTGAATTACCCTACTGAAAGAGGGCCGTCCATGGGGTAACGACTTGACCAGGATATCATCTTGTACGGTACTCGTTAAGCCCCGAACAAAAACTACAGGAGTCACTGGGGTCACCCATTTTTCTGCGAAAGGACGAAAATAGATTTGAGTCAAGATGTTACTTGAATATTTAGTATCAGCAGTTTTATTAGGTATAGTTGTTGCGGTTCCTCCGGGCGCAGTTACTATTGTAGCTTGTCAAAGAGCCCTTCAATATGGATTCAGAAACAGCGCCATTTTCACCTTGGGATCCTGCCTGTCGGATATCTTTTATATAACCCTTGTTTATCTTGGGGTTGCCAATCTCATTTCCAATAATCACTATTTAAAAATCACGCTTTGGATTGTTTGTGGAATGATATTGATCATTCTTGGAATCTCATCGATAAACTCAACAAGCAAGAACCAAGGGATCGAAGAAAGTAAACCCGGTTTTCAATCCAGTCCTCTGGCCACCTTTATTTCCGGGATTGTAATCACCCTATCTAACCCCTTGACCATCGTGGGTTGGATGGTTGTGGCCGGGAATTTCTTCTTAATTTGGAATCATAAATTTCCAAATTATAAAAAGTATGGGATAGTAACGGTATCTTTTATTATGCTGGGAGTGTTGATTTGGTTTGTTCCACTTATATTTATCGTCAGTAAATTAAAAAAGAGAATAAGCGATCCATTAAAAAATTGGCTGATTCTTTTTTCAAATCTTTGCCTGATACTATTTGGGTTCATGGCCTTGTATTACGCTGTTAAAACAATTTACGATATCAACTGAGGGAACGAGGGACGCCGCCCCTGTTTTCTTTTTCAAGTCCTGCCTGCAACGGACAAATTACGGAGTGCTCGATTAAACATTCAAAGTCTACGTTCTTCTTTTGACTTTGAACGTTGCCTGAACGCCGCCGCCAGGATATGCTGGTTAAAATTCAAGAAGCGTGGTATGATTATCTAAGAATCAATAAGGGGATTTTATAAAACAATATAAGATCGTTGTAGGAAAACATCCCGGCAGCTATGTTGCCTATCCCTTGGGAATTAAGGGGGTTGTTGTTGGACAGGGGAATGCCTATGAAGAAGCCCTGTATGATCTTGAATCTGCCATTCGTTCTCATGTTGAAACCTTTGGAGACGAAGACTTTAATACTGAACCAACCATTCGAACTGTTTGTTGCCGAGGCTGGGATTCAAACTTGATGTCAAAATTTCCTATTGATGTGTGAGCCAATAATGGTCAAATGGATTGTTTTTGGATTGGCTTCTGTGGGGGTTGTTTTTATTTCCTGGAAATCTTTGCCCAAACCTCATTCCCACGGTTTCCACCGCTTTTTTGCCTTTGAGCTGCTGCTGGCCCTTTTATTGAACAACTTCGGGTTTTGGTTCGAAAATCCTTTTTCCGTTCCTCAACTGATTTCCTGGGTTTTATTGTCGGCCTCCCTTATTCTGGCCATCCACGGATTTTACCTCCTCCGGGTAATCGGTAAACCCCAGGCCGCAGTTCAAGGATCCTCCGATTGGGGATTTGAAAACACCGCTAATATTGTGACCATTGGCGCCTACCGATATATCCGTCATCCTCTTTACGCCTCCCTGTTATTGATGGCTTGGGGGGCCTTTTTTAAACATACAACGATAGGGAGCGGGATTTTGGCCCTGGGGATATCGGCCTTTCTGGTAACCACCGCCAAGACGGAAGAAAAGGAAAACTTGGCCAGATTCGGGGAGGAATATACCCGCTACCGAAAAACCACCAAGATGTTCATCCCGGGATTGATTTGACAGACATTAAGTTATATGGCAATAGTATTACTGATCGATTTTTGATCAACCTATTTATTAAATTAATCCCATTTTTGAAAAGGAATGGGATGACCTGGATTCTGGTGGATATGATGCTGAAAGAACTTTTTAATGAGAAACAAGGGAGTCACTTTACCCAACCGGAGATTGGAAGTTAACCGTTAAATTTGAAAAGGAGGTTTATCATGTGGAAAGAGTTTAAAGAATTTGCCATGAAGGGAAACGTGATGGACATGGCCGTGGGTATCATTATCGGAGCGGCCTTTGGCAAGATTATAACCTCATTCGTCAATGATGTTTTGATGCCTCCGATCGGCCTGCTTTTAGGTAAGATGGATTTCAGCAAACTTTTTATCTCCCTTTCCAGCCAATCCTTTGCCACTCTGGAAGAGGCTAAAAAAGCCGGAGTAGTAACCATTAATTATGGCAGTTTTATCAATACCGTGATTGATTTTTTAATCGTGGCCTTTGTCATCTTCATGATGATCCGTCAAATCAATAGACTGAAAAAAGAACCGGCACCGGCTGCGCCGACCACTAAAGATTGCCCCCATTGTTTTTCCGTAATCCCGATCAAAGCCACCCGATGTCCAAACTGTACCTCTCCGCTTTAGACCGCCGGATTAAAGAAATACATCTTTTTTAAATCTTCAACGGCCGGCCCGGCTTTTTGCCATAATCGGGCCGTCCTTTTTATTACAATTTTCCTTCCGCCCAGATAAGGGGCAGAAGAGCTAATAGGCGGCGACAACACAGGATATTCTGCGCTCGTGAAATTGGGCACTGGGACACCGAATGAAAAAATACCGAAACAAGACCCCGGAAGACGTCATAAAAATGGTCACCACCGAGATTATCGAACGGGCCATCAAAATGGGGGACAGGCGGAACCGGTCCATCTATATCAGTAAAACCTCCGGGGGGAAGGGGATTGATGTCCAAACCTTGAACCCGAAGACCCGGGAAGGGAAAGAAAATCTGGAAAAGTTTTTATTCCCCGTGCGCAGGCATTACACCCTTTATGGCCTGGGGTCTCAAGAAGAACCAACCGCCATAAATTGGCGGACCCTCAACCTTCCCTTTCGCCGAAGGGTCCTGTTGCTCTTTCTGACAGGGATTTCCTTTTTCCTGAAAGGGACCCCGGGTAAAAATAAATTTTTTCGCTGGATGGGTGTCCATATCGGGAAAGGCACGGAAATCATGCAGATGGTCTGGCTGGATCATTTCCGCCCAGAACTTATTTTCATAGGTAAAAACACTTTATTGGGGGCCTTCAGCCGTCTTACCGTCCATGGCTATGAAGGATCGGGGAAATTTCGGTTCGGATTGATAGAAATCGGGAATCATTGCACCATAGGGGCCGGGACGGGGATCGGTCCTATCAAGATCGAGGATAATGTCCGGACCCTCCCCGGCACGACCCTTTCCCCCTATTTGTCAAAGATTAAATCCGGCTCGGTCGTCGGCTGGAATCCTCCCAGTGTAAAAAGGGCGGAAATGGAAAAAAAGGAGGAAATTGATTCCTAATGGCCAAGTTTGATAGTGAATGGATTCCGAAGTCGGCGATGACGATTTTTGCCCATCCCGACGACACCGAGTTCTCCTGCAGCGGCACGGTAGCCAAGTGGGCCAGGGCGGGATGCGAAATCACTTTTGTGCTCTGCACCAGCGGAAATGTCGGCACCCACGATTTAAAGTACTCCCCGGAGTCCATAGCCGCTTTGCGTGAACAGGAGCAGCGCAACGCCTGCACGGTGCTTGGCGTGCGCAATATTGAATTCCTTCGCCACGACGATAGCCGTCTGGTGGCCGACCTGACCTTGAGGCGGGAACTCGTCCATCTGATTCGAAAATACCAGCCCGAAGTCGTCTTCTGCGGCGATCCGCATCAAGTATTCTGGGGCAACCGCATCAACCATCCCGATCACCGGGCGGCGGCGCTGGCCACGATCGATGCCATCTTCCCCTGTACTTCAATGGAATTACTGTGGCCTGAAGAAGGCCAGGCCCATGAGGTACACGGGGTTTATGTGCGTGATTTATCCCAAGTCGATACCTGGATCGACATCACCGGCACGATGGATTTAAAGATCAAAGCCCTGACCGAACATCACAGCCAACTCGACGACTTCCGGGGGCTGGAAGCCATGATCCGGCAGCGATCGGCGGATACCGGCAAAAAACACGGCCTGAAATACGCGGAAGCCTTTCGAGTGATCAAGCTGAAGGGTGATTAAAAAAGGGGTCAGATCTCCGTTTGACTCTTGTTGTGCCTCCGCTACAAAGGGAGATGCTTAAACTTTTTGTTTCCCTGTGGAATTTGATACCGGAATTGACCGGTGAAGGTCCGTCTTCTCCACCGCTCACCCAAAGAAATCCGGTGCCTACCCGGACGGCAAGGGAAAGGCCTCTTTTATCATTGAAGTTCTCCCTCCCCATTCAGAGTCAAGGACGATAGGGATAAGATTTTTATCAGTTCGGTGTAGCAAGACCGGACCAGCCGGAACAATTAAAAACCGGAAATTTCTTAGAGAACAAGATTGAAACTCCGGTTAATTACCCAGACTGGCGGTAATGAGCAACCGGATTTTCAATATTATGGGGCTTAACGGCAAAGCCGTGTTACCCATGATCCTGGGCCTGGGATGTGACACCATGGCCACCATGACCACCAGAATATTAGAGACCCGGAGGGATAAAATCATCGTCACCCTGCTGTTGGCTTTGGGGGTCCCTTGCTCGGCCCAATTGGCGGTCATTTTCGGCATGCTGGCCGGATTCCCGGCCTGGATCTTCATTGCCTGGGCCTTGATCATCTTCGGGGTGATTATCCTGGTGGGTTTCCTGGCCGGGAAACTGGTCCCCGGGGAATGCGCCAGCTTTATCCTGGAACTTCCTCCGCTGCGCTGGCCCCAGATGAAAAACATCCTGATCAAGACCCTGTCGCGCATCGAATGGTATCTCCAGGAAGCCGTCCCTTTATAACGGCCGGTCCCCTAAACCGTCCCCACAATCACCCCGGAATCGTTGGGGGTCTGCAGAGGCAGGCGGCGGATTTCCTTAGCCCCGGCCTGAGCCAGCATATCCATGACCTGCTGCTCCGAATAGGACTGGCCGTGATCCGTGCCCAGGAGCATGTTCAAAGAAAAAAGGGCCGGAAGCAGAGGGCCGTCCATCGTCTTGTTTAACAGGAATTCGTGGACGAAAATTTGTCCTCCCGGTTCAAGAACCGAGACCGCTTTTTGAATAATCCGCTGAGCCTCCTCCGGGCCCTCGCCGTGAAGGATCTGAGACAGCCAGGCCGCATCGAAGGTCCCCCGGATTTCTTCCTGCACATAATTGCCGTCCTGAAAAACGATTCTCTCGTTCAGTCCGAATCGGGCGATGGTCTTTTCGGCAAAAGGCCGGGTGGTTTTGAGATCATAGACCGAGGCTTTGAGCCCGGGATTTTTCATACAGAAATGAATGGCATAGGTCCCGGGACCGCCGCCCAGGTCAAGCAGATGCTTTTTCCCGGAAAGATCAATCACCGAGGCCAGGTGCGGGGCCAGCATCATCGCCATATTGAACATCCCCATCAGAAAGCTTTCCCGAACCGTCTCGTCCTCAAAAGAGGCCCGGCCCCGAATCGGCCGGCCGCTGATAACCGCCTCATCCAGCTTCGCCCAGGAGGGCATCAGATGATGATGATGCATGATCATGTAGCCAAGATATTGAGGGGATTCCCTGGATAAGAAGGAGGAACTGAAGGGGGTGTTGGCATAAAGTCCTTCCTGCTTGGTTAAAAGATTCATGGCCGTCAAGGCATTAAGCAGGGTGGTGACCCCCCGGGAATCTCCCTTAAGTCGCCCTGCGATTTCCTCACCGCTAAGGCTCTGGTTGCCGAGGTGGCTGAAAACCCCCAATTTGACCCCGGCCTGAAGAGCACAGGCCGCCCAATAATTACCGGAAAGACCTAAAATATTTCCAGGGTTCCATTCTTCTGGTTTCATCTTCCGCTTCCTTTCAGTCGAAAAAATTGGCATAACCAAACGATATTTGATAAAAGATATTACAGGTTTAAAAAAATCACAATAGAAAATGGAAAAATGAGCGCTCTGTTAACCAAGGACCCCAAACAATTTGTAAACCAGGTTACCGAAACCCTGGAGAAGTGGAACCGGGACGCCTGCCTTTATTCGGATCAGTTATACAATTCGGCCGGTTCTTCCGTGGTCCTTTGTCTTTTCAGTGAATGTCTTAAAGGATCGGGGAAGGAAAAAGAACTCTGCTTCGTCTTCAATAAACGATCGAAGTGGGTGAGGCAGGCCGGGGACCTCTGCTTCCCGGGGGGAGGAATTCATCATATCGACTCCCTGGCGGCTAAATTTCTGGGATGGCCCTTTTTCCCCCTGGGCCGCTGGCCTTACTGGAGGCAATGGAAGACCCAGAGAAGAAAGGAAGCCGATCGCCTGGCCCTTCTACTGGCCACCGGCCTGAGGGAATGCGCCGAGGAAATGCGTCTCAATCCCTTCCGAACCCAGTTTCTCGGTCCCATGCCTCCCCAGTCCCTGCAATCCTTCAGAAGATTCCTTTACCCCATGGTGGTCTGGGTCCGGCATCAGAAACGATTCTTCCTCAACCGGGAAGTGGAAAAGGTGGTCACCATCCCGATCAAGGATTTATTGAACCCTGAAAAATATGTCCGCTTTCGAATGCGCTTCGAATCTTATGTGGATGGAGAGGAAGCCCTTCAGGATTTTCCCGGATTCCTACATGAGGATGAAGAAGGCCAGGAAGTGCTTTGGGGGGTGACCTACCGGATCGTCATGATTATCCTGGAAGTGCTTTTCAACTTCCAGTCGCCGGAGATGGATGGCCTTCCGGTGGTTGAAGGTATGCGGGATGAAAACTATTTGCATTCCCCCTCCAGGAAAATCAAGAGATAGGATCCCTAGTTGTCACCTTTCAACTCGGCAGAAAAGCCAAAGAACCCCCTTGCCCTCACTTACCCTTCTTACCGTAAAAATTTCAAATGATCCTTCGATAATAATTCCTTTTTTTTTGAAAAGAGTGTAAGCTAGGTCCAAAAAATAAAAAAAGTTCAAGGCAAGAAGTAATATAGGACTTAAATCTGAAAATGGTTCTTCCATAATCTTTGGAGGATTGTTTTATGAAAGTCCGACGCGGAAAAATTACTGCGGGTTGCCGTTCCCCCGAGTCTTTTTCAACCCGAAACCCAATCTTCTCCCGATTCCTCCCATCCCATCCCGATTCGACTTTAATCGGTACCCCCAAAGAGTATTTGCCCCTGGAAATAATGGACAATTCCCTGATAATGTTTAATTACCGCAGGGGAGGTGTTGTCAGAAAACATTCATGGGATTTATCACTCTGGGCCTGCCCTGAATGCCGGGAGGCCGGGCTGCTTCAATCTTTTCAAAAGGAGGTATTACCGTGAAGGCCATGGAAGAATTGTCAAAAATTTGCAGATCCCTGGATAATCCTTATATCCGGGATTGGAGGTCGCAGGGGAAAAAGGTCATGGGCTATGCCTGCACCTACCTTCCGGAAGAACTTCTGTATGCGGTGGATATTTTGCCCTACCGGATTACCGGCCGGGGAGTTACCGATTCGTCCAAGGCGGATTCTTATTTATCCCGGGTCAATTGCAGTTTTGCCCGCTGCTGCCTGGAAGCGGCCCTGGATTCGAAATTTGACTTTTTGGACGGGGCGATATTTGTCAATGGCTGCGATCACATCCGGAGGTGCTATGAAAACTGGGCGACCCATGAAACCGCGGCCCTTCCCTTTATGTATATCCTGCCAGTGCCTCATCGCCTTTCCGAAGCCGGCTATCAATGGTTTAAGGAGGAAGTTGCAAAATTAAAATCCGCCTTTGAAACCCGGTTTAGCGTTAAGGTGACTTCGGAAAACTTAAAAAAGGCCGTAGCCGTTTATAATGAGACTCGCCGGCTGCTTAGAAAAGTCTATGACCTGAGGACCGGAGAAAATCCCCCCTTTACCGGCGCTGAAGCCCTGACTCTGACTATCGCCTCCCATCTGATGCCAAAAGAAAGCTTCAACCGGCTTTTGAATGAAATTCTAACGACGACCGGCACCGAGCCTCAGAAAAAAAACAACAAAACCAGGCTGGTCGTAGCCGGAAGCGAACTGGATGATCCGGAGTTCATCGAGAATGTGGAAAGTCTCGGGGCGATTGTCGTTTCCGACGCCTTGTGTTTCGGCGCCAGGGGCATCTGGAATTTGACCGATGAAACTGAGGAGCCTTTTGAGGCCCTGTGCCGAAGATATTACCATCATGAACCCTGTCCCAGAATGGCCGGAGAATTTAAACGAAGACTTGAGTTTGTCAGGGATCAGATCAAGCGAAGCCGGGCCGATGGGGCCATCTTGGAATACATCAAGTTCTGCGATCAGCACGGGACGGATAATGCCCTTTTAAAAACCAACCTGGAGAAAGATAATATCCCTGTCATTGAATTGGAAAGACAATACGGTCCTCTGGCCGATGCCGGGCGGATAAGGACCAGAGTGCAGGCTTTTCTGGAAAGGATCGGGTGATGACCATGACGACACAACCAAAGGCACTGGAAAGAATGGTGGAGGCCTTCAGGATGGGTTCTGTTATCCCGGAGGATTTAAATTTCGAATCCCCGGAAGTCCAATTATTGCTGGACAGTTTACCCGAACGCCGGCGATCGATGTTTATCACCATGGCCAAGGACCCCGACACACGGATGATTTCCAATGTTTTCAATCGGGGCATGGGCAATTATTGGGAAAGCGTTCTGACTGCCAAAGACCTGGGCAAAAAAGTGGTCTTTATCCCTTTTAATTTTTCTCCGGAGATATTTTACGCCCTGGATATGATCCCCGTAGGTGTCGAAATATTGGATACCATGACCATGACCCTGGAGGAGGGCATTCACCCCTACCTGGATCTGGCCGTGGAACGGGGACTGCCGGAGACTATGTGTTCCGCCCAACGGGCGGTGGTCGGCATGCTTGAAGCCGGCGTTCTGGGAAAACCCGATTTATTAGTCAACGGCGCTTTGGGCGGTTGCGATCCGAACACGAAGGTTTTTGAATACATGGGAGAAAAATTTGAGATTCCCACTCTTTTTGTTGATGTGCCTTATTACCATGACAAAAGGTCCTTCAAATATTATGAACAGGGCTTTAAAGAAGTCGTGAAAATCCTGGAAGATGTTTCAGGAAACAAACTCGACGAAGACCGTCTCCGCGAAGTCTGTTCCTTGTCCAATAAAGCCAATGAACTGGCCATGGAGATCAGCGACTTAAAACGTCATGTGCCCAACCCGGTTCCAAATTATTATAATATGAACCACTTAGGCACAAAACTGACCAAACTGGGAACCCAGGATGCCGTGGATTTTTATCAAATGGCTTATGACCGATCATTGGACCGCTTTAAAAAAGGCAAACATGTATTACCGGAAGAACGTATCCGCTTTATGTTTATGTATACCGGTCTTTATTTCGACACCTCTTTTTACGGATGGTTTCAGGAAGAGATGGGCGTTTCCTATATTATGGATATGCTTATTTTCAACGATCATGTGCCCTATATCGACACCGCCAATATGGATACCATGCTTTCGGGACTGGCGGCCATCAATATGAATCTGCCCATGACCCGGCAGTTGAAAGGAAGTAATAATTTCCACGGGGGATGGATCTCGGACCTGCTGTATTATGTGGAAAAATATAAGGCCGACTGTGTGGTTTTTACCGGCCATACGGCCTGCAAGCAGGTTTGGGGTATTTATCGGATAGTAGCCGACCGGATTCAAAAGGAACTCGGTGTTCCTATTCTTAGAATGGAAGCCGACGGTTGGGATTCCCGAACCACCCCCATGGAGGTTATCAAGGAGCAGCTGGAAGAATTCTTTGAAACGATCGTTTAAAGTTCAACTTGGTAATAAGAAAATGGGATTGATCCCCTTGTCTTTTGATCTCTGAAACCGATCAAGTCTACCTCTGGGCAATCGGCAAGGGCAATAGGTTTTACTGTTTTTTTTATTCTTTTTTACCTGTAGCCTATTGCCTATTGCCCTTAAGGGTTAATAACCCATTTTTTGAACCAAGGAAAGGGAGATAAAATTTAATGATTGTCGCCGGATGTGATGTAGGTTCATTGACGGCCGAAGCGGTTATTTTGAACGATGGAAAAATAGTAGCCTCAGAAATTATTCGGGTCAGACCCAAGGCGGAACAATCCGCCCGGGAGGTAATGGACAAAGCCCTGGCCTCAACCCGGCTTACCTATGACGATATCGACTATACCGTCTCCACTGGATACGGGCGTGAATCCATACCCTTCGCCAATCACAATATCAGTGAAATTTCCTGTCACGGCAAGGGGGCTCATTTCCTGGACTCCGGTATTAGGACCATTATCGACATCGGCGGTCAGGATTGCAAGGTCATACGAGTGGATGAATATGGGGTCCTTCAGGATTTTGTGATGAATGATAAATGTGCCGCCGGTACCGGACGATCGCTGGAACTGATGTCTAAATATCTGGGGGTTCATTTCAGCGAATTAGCCGCCCTGGCGGAAAAAGCCGGTCAGACGATTACCATTACCAGTCAATGCAGCATATTTTCTGAGTTGGAAATCATGCATTATCTGATGGAAGATAAAGAGCCGGCGGATATCGCCGCCGGAATCAACGAATCCATGGCCAGACGGGTTAAAATGCTGGTAGGCCGGGTGGGTGTTAAACCGGGCATCACCATTACCGGCGGGGTCTGTAAAAACAACGGGGTCGTCAAAAACCTGGAAAAGATGCTGGATATCCGCTTTGTGCCGTTAAACGAAGACCCGCAAATTGTCGGGGCCCTGGGAGCGGCCGTGTTCGCGGCAGAACGATCCGGAAAACTTAAAAGAAAGACGGAAGGAGGTGAAACCCATTGATTTATGCCGGATGTGATTTGGGAACCATATCCGCCAAGGCGGTACTTATTGAAAACGGCAACATCCTGGCGGCTGAAATACTGGCCTACACCAGTCTTCCCAAAAAAGCGGCCCTGGCCGTCATGGATATCGCTTTGCAGAAAGCCGGTTTAACCCTGGACCGGATCGCTTATTGTTTATCGACCGGTTTCGGGAAAAAAGCGGTCCCTTTTGCCGATAAAGACCTCCCGGAGCTGGTCTGCCTCAGCCGGGCATTAAGGACGCTGAACCCGAAAATCAGGACCGCCATCGATGCCGGCGGCAGCAGCATCAAGGCCTTTAATATGGATAGTGCGGGTAAGGTCACCGCTTCGGCTGCCAATGAAAAATGTGCCGCGGGAACCGGTAAGTTTCTGGAAGTCATGGCCCAGGCCCTGGAGATGCCGATTGAAGAATTGAGCACGGCTGCCCTGTCGTCCAACAAGGCCTTGCCGATTACCAGCCAATGCGGGGTTTTTGCCGAAAGCGAAGTTATTACCCACGTCAATGAGGGGAAAGATCGACTGGACATCTTTGCCGGGATTTCTCAGTCCGTCGCCGGCAAGGTCGCCGCCGTGGTTAGACGGGTTACCCTGGACCAGCCCATGGCTATTGTCGGCGGGTTAGCTAAAAACAAGATTGCCGTTCGTGATATTGAGAAGGAACTCGGAACATCCTTTGTCGAATACAACCTGGACCCCCGGGCTGTAGCCGCCTTTGGCGCGGCCCTTTTGGCCGAAGAGAGAGGGTCGAAATAAACATTCTTCGGACTCTTCAAGACCTAACCCTATCATTGGAGTAGGCCCCTGGTCGGTTGGAAAGGAGTGGGCTTATGGGAAAAACCTTTGAAAAAACCCGGCGCCTGGTCAATGAATTCGGAAAGCCGGCTCTTGAATTTCTTCGAGCCCTGGATGATGCGGATATGAAACTCCAGGCCATGCGGGTGGAGGGTCTGGTCACCCGCCTGGAAGATTTGACCGAGGCCGCGAATCATCCGGAAAAAACCATCGCCCTTTTTGAATTTGGATTGACCCCCCAGTTATTTTATGCCTTTGACTGTATTCCCCTTTGCCTGGAAACCTTTCCAGTGCGGTTCACCGCCAGCCAAAAACAGGTGGTTCATGAATTTCTCGATGCCGCCGAATCGGCCGGGCTGCCCTCTGACGTTTGTTCCACCGACCGATTTCTGGTGGGAGCCGCTCTCAGCGGAGAATTTCCGAAAAATTCTTTTTTTGTAACCTGCTCCGGTCCCTGTGACGGGACCCGGATCGCCTATCCCATCATGCAAAAAGCTCTGGGCGTACCCGCCCTGTTTCTGGAACTTCCCACCACCTATGAAAGGGAATCGGCCCGTTGGTACGGACAACAGATTCGGAAGGAACTGGTCCCCTTTTTGGAAGAAATGACCGGTAAAAAATTTAACTTGGACCGCTTCCGGGAGATCATTGAAGAATCCAACCGGGCCTACGAACTCATGCTGGATGTTTTCGATACTTATACGACCACGCCGATGCCGGTTCCTGCGTCCGTGAGGGGGTTCCCCTGGGAGATGTTTCTGGCCGCTGCCGGAGATCCCAAAGCAACAGACAGCCTGCAGGTTTTTCATCATGAGGTCATGCGGCGTTTGAAGGAGGGCATCCCCCATCCGATTGAAGAAAAACACCGGGTGATCTGGGGTCATGTTCCTCCGACCTTCGACCCATTATTCTTCTCCTGGATGGAACAGGAACTTAAAGTGTCCGTAGTCACCAATATGCTGACCGGATCAGCCATTTTACGCCCCATCGATACCAGCAACGACGAAACCATGTTCGAGGGCTATGCCTGGCAGGGGCTGGACATGACCATGTCGCTCATGCGCTTTGATTCCCGGAAAATGATCGAATACACTATGAAACTTTATCATCAATATCGCTGTAACGCGGTGATCTATACCCAACACGTCGGCTGCAACAGCATTTGCGGCGCCGGCGGCATCCTCCGCCATTTTTTCCAAAAGGAGGGTATCCCCGCCCTTTTCCTGGAAATGGATTATAACGATGACCGGGTGGTATCGGCCGAGAACCTGAAAAACCAGATTGAAGAGTTTTTTACTTCACTGTAGAAATAAGGAGGGCACCGATGGAACATCTGGAATATTTTGAAGCCATGGCCCAATCCCTATCCAACCCGGAAGTCCTCGCCTGGAAGGCCAAAGGGGGAGGTATCCTCGGCCTTCTGTGTTCCGGTATTCCGGAAGAAATGGTCCATGCGGCCGGCCTGCTGCCCCTGAGAATCCGCGTTTCCGGTCTGCCCAACACCAAAAACGCCGACGCCCACCTGCATAGGATCAATTGTTCTTATACCCGGGCGGTCCTGGAATCGCTCCTGACCGGCCAACTGGAGTTTCTCGACGGACTGGTAACCGCCAATACCTGTGATCATCATCTCCGGCTGGTCAGTGAAATCGAGGACAAATCCCTCCTTAAGTTCTTTTACTATTTTCGAGTGAACCATACCCTGGGTCCGGGTGGAAAAGAATGGCTGATGCAGGAAATGATAAAATTGGCTGAGCAGCTGGAACGGGCTTTTAAGGTTTCAATCTCCGAGGATAACTTACGAGAAACGATCTCGACCTACAACAAAACGCGCAGCCTCATGAACCGGATAAATGACCTGAGGAAAAAAGATCCACCTCTATTGACAGGCCTGGAATTTATGAACATTGCCCTGACCGGCATGACCATACCCCGGGAAACCTTCAACCAAAAGCTGGAGGCCCTTCTGCCGGAGCTCGAAAAAAGAGACTTGCCGGATCATCAGGTCCCCCGCCTGCTTATTATCGGAGGAGCCTGTGATTCTCCCGATTTTATTGAATTTATTGAAAGCCGGGGGGCCCATATCGTTGCTGACGGCTTGTGTTTCGGACTGCGTCATTATGGGGGATTAATCGGAGATACGGCCGAAGATCCATGGGAAGCCATTGCCCAGCGGTATATCTCCCGCCTTCCCTGCCCGGCCGTACTGGACGGCACCGAGCAAAGCTATAGAATCTTAAAAACGGTCATTGACCAAAACGGCGTGCAAGGAGTCGTTTCTGCCCGTCTTAAATTCTGCGATCACTTTGCCGGCAGTCGAAAGTTGCTGGCCGATCGATTGCGTCAGGATACCAGTATTCCGGTGATGGAATTGGAACGTGAATACAACACGGTAAAATCCGGGCAGTTGAGCACCCGCATTCAGGCTTTTTTAGAGATGTTGTAGGCTTCTTATGGAACAATAAAAAAAGAAAAGGAGACCATTCGTCATGAAATATTTTCCGCTTTTTGTGGATGAAGGCGGGGCAATGATTGTTGATGTGGTTCGCAAATTTGTGGAAACCGAGATCATGCCCCTTAGAGACCGGTTCGATGCCGATACCGAACACAAGCTCATCAACGATTTGCTGATCAAGATGTCCGCCCTGGGGGTCTTTAATGTGAACCTGCCCGAAGAAGGATCGGATGTCGAAGGTCCGTCCCTTCCCATGGCTTGCGCTGTTATAGAAGAATTTGCCCGGGGGGATGCCGGAATCGGACTGGTGGCCGGCATTAACAGCTGGGCTATGGCCGGCGCCCAGTACGGCCGAAACCGGCAAGTCATTGAAGCCTTTCAGAAACGCCAGCAGGAGAAACAGCCCACCTTTGCCTGCTTTGCCATGACCGAACCGGCCAGCGGTTGCGATGTGGAAAATCTGCCAGAGATGCACGGACGGACCATTAAGACCCGTGCCGTTCAAGACGGAGACAGCTGGGTGATCAACGGGGCCAAACGATTCCCGAGTAATGCCGGTATCTCCTCTTTCTATTGCGTGGTCTGCCAAACAGCTCCAGAAAAGGGAGAGGAGGGCATTGCCCTGATTTATGTGCCCGACAATGCCAAGGGCCTCAGCTTCGGCAAATTCGAAATCAAGGCCGGTCTGCAGTCGGACCGCAATTGCGATATCTTTTTCGACGATGTCCGGGTCCCGTTGTCCTACCGGGCGGCCGGAGCCGGCGAAGATGCCATTATTCTGAAACGTAATGTCTCTATCGGAAGGGTGGTCAGCGCCGCTGCGGCCGTGGGCTGCGCCCGGGGGGCCTTTGAAGAATGCCTGCGCTATACCGGAGAACGGGAAGTGGGAGGCAAACCGATCCGGGAGCATTCTATTGCCGCCGGTATCCTGGCCGATGCCATTACCGGCATTGAGACGGCCCGGGCCTATTATCTCCAGGTGGCCTATATGCTGAGTCACCCCGACCAATTTGGAGAAGTCCACTCCCCGGCCATGATCAGCCATGCCAGCGCGGCCAAAAACCATGCCTGCCATATGGCCAACACCACCATCGGCCGGCTCATGGAACTGATGGGTTCCTATGGATATATCCGGGACTATCATGTTGAAAAATACTGGCGGGACGTCAAGGAGATCCAACTTTGGCTGGGAGGGCATCAACTGGCCCAGTTTGACGTGGTCCGGCGCTATTATCCTTATAAAGCCGGTGCCTGATGGACCTGTTTGATGATGCTATCTTAGAAATAAAAGCCTGGTTTGAGGCTAAAACCAAGAACGGACAATCCCGCCGCTTCTTCCTTCCGCCGGGAATCACTCTCCCTATTTTATCGGACGATCAGTCCGGAAGGAGAAACGGAAGGATTGTCCTGAAGGAAGACACCCAGGTGGAGTTGGGACATCCTTCCCAGGGGTCCTGTTCCGCCACACTGGCCACCCATCGTTTGGATTTGGTCTCGGACAGGTGCATCCATCTCGTCGGTCCCGAAATCTCCGAAACGCAGGAACCTGTGTTGCCCTTTGCCCAAATCATCATCGCCGCGCTGAAAAGTCCCAATGAAATCGAAGCCCCGTCTCAAGCAACCCTTGAAATTGAAAATACGGCTTCAACCATGGATCGGATAGCCCACCGCTACGCTCAAACCGACGGGTATATGATCCGAAGCGTCCCGAATCTGATATGGGCCAGGGTCAGCAAGGAAGCCTGCCGCTCCGGGTTTTCGCTGAAGCGACTGGGAGAAAGATTGATCACCGCCATAAAACAACAATGCGACCCGGTAGCGGCCTGTGAGATTTTCTTTGTTACCGGTTCGAAAAATGATGTCAACGAATTGGATGATTTGGTGGAACAGGCCCGGATCAAACAGAGAAAGCTGGAAACCTATACCGTCGGTTCAGACGGAGCATTTGAATGCACCCGGGAACTGGATTGTAATTCCTGTTCCGAACAGGTTGTTTGCGATACCATCCGGGATGTGATCCGGATCCGGAAAGGTGACCGGTTGGTTACTGTCCGAGAAGAAGAAAATCCGGGATACGCTCTGGAGTAACCCGCCATGCCCCGCCTTTGGGGGCGTGGCACCTTCAAGCATGAAAATAGAACTCGTTTAGCGACGGTCGCTATTCTCGGACTAAGAGGAAAAAGAATCATGGAGAAAAAACTGGTAGCGGTTTGCGGAAAAGGGGGGAGCGGCAAAACCGCCCTGGTGGCCCTGCTGACCAAGTATCTTATGGAAACTAATAACCAACGCTTATTGGTTATTGATGCCGACCCGACCATGAATTTATCTTCGGTGCTGGGCTTATCCCCCAAGAAAACCGTCAACGATATTCGAGAAAGAATCATCCAGGAGGCGCGAAAGGCCGGAAAAAAGGAAACAACCAATCTGGCCCGTTCTCTGGAATATATGCTGTTTGAAGCCTTAATTGAAGCGGACCGTTTCAGCTTTCTGGTTATGGGCCGGCCGGAATCCCTGGGTTGTTATTGTCCGGTCAATGATTTCCTGAGAAGCGGGATCGAAATGCTGGCGGAAAATTACGATGTGGTTATCATGGACGGGGAGGCCGGAGTGGAGCAGATCAACCGCCAGGTGATGAAAAGCGTGGATACGGTGGTGATCGTCTCCGATATTTCCAATCGGGGACTGCAAACCGCAGCCCTCATAAAAGACGTCATCACCTCCCATAAAAAAATATTTAAATATCAAAAGTTAGGGCTGGTGTTAAACCGCGTCAACGGCCAGGAAAAACAACTTCAGCCCCATATCTTAAAAACCGGTCTGGATCTCTTCGGGTTCGTCCCTGAAGACCCCGGCCTCACCCAATTTGATCTGGAGGGAAAACCGCTACTGGAACTACCCGGTGATTCTCCGGCTTATGAGGCCGTTGGAAATATCTGGACCCATATCACCGCCCCCCATTGTTAATCAAAAAGAACCCCCTGAACGGACAGCCGGTCAGGTTCAAAAGGAAGGCGTTAATAAAATTTAAACAGGATATTGATTGGCCATTTCCGCCTTGTTTTTATTTTTCTGTTTGACGGCCTCCAGGATCTTATGGCAGGATAAAACCTTTCTATCTGACCATCACCTTTTAACAACTAATTTTCTTTGAAGGAGATAACGATGAGCCCACTAAACCATATTCTGTCACCCCTGACCATTAAATCCATGTCCCTGGCCAACCGGGTGGTGATGCCCCCTATGGGGACTAACCTGGGCCGGGATGACGGGTCCGTCAGCCCGGAAAACCTGGCCTATCTGAAACGCCGGGCCCAGGGTCAGCCGGGGTTGATCATCACCGAAATAACCGCGGCTCACCCGGGAGGCATTGCCTCTCCGAACCAGTTGGGCGCCTATGAGGACCGGTTCATCCCGGGACTTTCCAAACTGGTGGCCGTGGCCCATGAGGCCGGGGCCAAGATCGCCATGCAGATCCATCATGCCGGCAGGGAGAGTAGCTTTCTCCTGGAACAAGGGAAGGCCGTGGCGCCCTCGCCGGTCCCAAGTATCGTCTTCCGAAAGACGCCCCGGGAGATGACTCTGGAAGACATCCAAGAAGTTATCCTGGCCTTCGGATCGGCCGCGGGTCGGGCCCGGGAGGCCGGCTTCGATGCGGTGGAGATCCATGGGGCTCACGGCTACCTGCTGACCCAATTTCTATCGGCCATATCCAATCGTCGGACCGACGAATACGGCGGGGCCACCCTGAAAGAACGATCCCGATTTGTTATCGAAGTCATTGAAAAAGTCCGGCGCTGCATCGGCCCGGATTTTCCCATTTCCCTTCGGCTCTCGGGAGAAGAATACATCCGGGGGGGCTACACCATCGAGGATATGCAGACCATCCTCCCCGATATGGTCCGGGCCGGGGCCGATATCATTCATGCTTCCATAGGCACTCACGGGAGCCCCGGAGCTATCACCCAGGCCACCGCCGAATATGAGCCGGGTTTCAATGTCGGTCTGGCAAAAAAAATGAAAGAGGTTGTTTCGGTACCGGTTATCGCGGTCGGACGGTTTAGTGACCCGGCCCTGGCTGATGAGGTGATCGGTCGCGGGGATGCGGACCTGGTGGCCTTCGGACGTCAATTTCTGGCCGACCCGGATTTTCTGATCAAAGCCAAGGCCGGTCGAACCGCGGAAATACGAAAATGTATCGCCTGTAACCAGGGCTGCATCGAACGGGAGAT
The DNA here is from genome assembly GCA_964609705.1 of uncultured Thermodesulfobacteriota bacterium. Classification (GTDB taxonomy): domain Bacteria; phylum Desulfobacterota; class RBG-13-43-22; order RBG-13-43-22; family RBG-13-43-22; genus RBG-13-43-22. Next base: position 15,272 of record CAZSTT010000004.1, on the reverse strand, counting down.
ACTCGGGGAAGGCAATATCCGCTGTTCCATCAATCCGGAGACCGGCCAGGAAACCATTTATCCCCAGGGTCCGGCAGCAAAGCCGAAGAAGGTCTTGGTAGTAGGCTCAGGCCCCGGAGGTCTCACCGCGGCCTTCGAAGCCGCCCGATTGGGTCACCAGGTAACCCTTTTCGAGCAGGAGAAGGAACTGGGCGGCCAGCTCCGTTACGCCCGGATACCGCCCTATAAAAAAATCTACGGAGAATGGATCGATTGGCAGATCGATCAAGTCAGACAAACCGGAGTAACCATCAAAAGCGGCACATGGGTTAATGAAGAGTTATTGAGGGATCAAAACCCGGATTATGTGATCCTGGCTACCGGTGGGGAAAAGATAATCCCCTATATCCCAGGGTCTGAAAAACCCAATGTCTGCGATGCCTGGCAGATCCTGAGCGGTACGGTTACGCCTAAAAATCACATTCTGGTGGTCGGCGGAGGCCTGATCGGGATGGAAACCGCTGATTTTCTCAGCGCCCAGGGAAAGGAAGTGACCTTGGTTGAAATCCTGGAGCGGTCACCGGTACGGAAGATCACCTCTCACGGATATATGCTGCACCAGCGCCTTCAGGAAAAAAAATGCCGTCTCCTCTTTGGCACGGTCTTAAAGTCCATCGGCGACGGGAGTGTTGAAATTGAAACCAAAGGGGAGCCCTCGACCCTGTCTCCCATCGATCAGGTGGTTCTGGCCGTGGGGTTGAAGCCCAGGGACGAGTTAAAAGAGATCTTGGAGTCTTTAAAAATTCCTTTTTCAGTCATCGGCGATGCCTTCCAACCCCGGCGGATTTTTGAGGCCGTCGAAGAAGGGGCGCGGGCGGCCTGGCGATTGTGATATTTTATTCCATTCCCGCCCTGGTAAAAATACTGGGCGTCTTCGGCCTGATCCTCATTCTCAACCGATTACGCCTGGGGTTGAGTCTTTGCCTCCTTATCGGTTCTCTGGTGCTGGGTTTGTGGATGAAACTGGCTCCCGGTGAGGTGATCGGGAGCACACTCCAAAGTCTCTCACAACTCCAGACCATCAGCTTGTTCCTGATTGTCGGTTCTATCCTGATCATCAGCCGCCTGATGAAAGAGAGCCGCCATATGGACCGGATTGTCGAGGGCTTTGCCGGGCTATCGGGCGATGAACGCACCGCCGGATCGGTGCTGCCGGCCTTAATCGGGCTCCTGCCCATGCCCGGAGGCGCGCTTTTTTCGGCGCCCATGGTCGAAACCACTTTTAACAAGTGCGCCTTGTCCGGCGAACAGCAAACGGCGGTCAATTATTGGTTCCGGCACATCTGGGAATATTGGTGGCCCCTTTATCCGGCGGTGGTTCTGGCCGTGGCCTTGCTGAAGGTGGCCACCTGGCAGTTTATAGCCGTCATGATCCCCATGACCCTGGTCATGATTCTGGCCGGCGTCGTCTTCATTTTGAAACCCATCCGGTCGGAATCATTACAACCGAAGAAAGTCTTCTCCTCTTCAGAGTTGAAAACTTTTTTTTGGGAGATCATGCCCATTCTGATTGTGGTCCTGGTCATCCTCTTCCTGGAAGGGTTGACCTTTCTGCTGAATTGGGCCGGGGTCAAGATCGGTCTGCCCGGGGTTATCTCTATTCTTCCCGGTCTTCTGGTATCCCTGATCTGGGTCGGTGTGGTCAACCGGATTTCCCTCAGGCAGTTGGCGGCGGCGGTTTATGACCGGAGCATCCTCTCCATTTTATTATTGGTGGCGGCCATCATGATTTTCCAGGGCATTATGAAAGACAGCCGGGCCGTGGTCGACATCAGGACCGAATTGATGACTTTCCGGATTCCCATGCTGCTGGTCATTGTCATTATGCCCTTTCTCTCCGGACTCATTACCGGAATCGGTATTGGATTTGTGGGGACTTCCTTCCCTTTGATCATCCCCCTCTTTCCCCCAACTCCCCTTTTTAATTTTCTTTCCTATGCCGCCCTGGCTTATGTCTTCGGCTTTATGGGGATGATGCTTTCTCCGGTCCATCTCTGTTTCCTGGTGACCAAGGATTATTTTAAAGCCGGCCTTCTGGGCAGTTATCGTTC
>CAZSTT010000004.1:9391-13082 GCA_964609705.1 uncultured Thermodesulfobacteriota bacterium | reverse complement strand
CATTCAAATTAGAGGAGGAAGACGTTATGGCAAGAATTGATTTTGGCGGCGTCAAGGAAACCGTGATCACCCGGAAGGAATTTCCTTTGACCAGGGCCCGAAAAGTTTTGAAAAAAGAAATCATCGCCGTGATCGGGTATGGCGTTCAGGGGCCCGCTCAGGCCCTCAATATGAAAGACAACGGCTTCAAGGTCATCATTGGTCAGTCTCCGGACCTTAAGAAGGATTGGGATCGGGCCGTCGCCGATGGCTGGGTTCCGGGAAAAACCCTTTTTCCCATCGCCGAAGCGGTCAAACGGGGCACGATTATCCAGATGCTTATTTCCGACGCCGCTCAACGGGCAGTGTGGCCCACCATAAAAGCCAACCTCAAAACGGGAGACGCCCTCTATTTCTCTCACGGCTTTTCCATTACCTATAAGAAAAAATCAGGGGTAGTCCCGCCGAAGGATGTGGATGTCATCATGGTCGCTCCCAAGGGATCGGGCCTTAATGTCCGAAGAAACTTCCTATCCGGAGCCGGAATCAACTCCAGCTATGCGGTCCTGCAGGATTATACCGGAAGAGCCGAAGAACGATGTCTGGCGGTCGGCATCGCCATCGGATCAGGTTATCTTTTCCCGACCACTTTCGCCCATGAAACCAACAGCGATCTGGTCGGCGAAAGGGGGGTGCTCATGGGCTGCCTGGCCGGGGTCATGGAAGCCCAGTACGACGAACTTCGCCGGCATGGTCACTCCCCCAGCGAAGCCTTCAACGAGACGGTTGAAGAACTCACCCAGAGCCTGATTCGGCTGGTGGACGAAAACGGCATGGATTGGATGTATTCCAACTGCTCCGTCACCGCCCAGCGCGGAGCCCTGGACTGGAAACCGAAATTTAAGAAGGCGGTCGCGCCTGTTTTCAAAGATCTTTACAAACGCGTTGCCTCCGGCCAGGAAGCCGAACACGTCATCATGACCTGCGGTGGGAAGGATTACCAGAAGGTACTGGCCAAGGAACTGGGCCTGATGCGTAACTCAGAAATGTGGCGGGCCGGCGCGGCCGTACGGAGCTTGCGACCCAAAGAGAAAGCCAAAGTGATCTTGAAGTCCACCAAAGGCCTTGGTGGGCGAAAGGCATAGTTTCAAAACATGGGTCTTGAATCCTACTCGTCTCCAACCGGCCGGGGGTAATCTTTAGGCTGAAAAAAAGACAGTAAAAAAAGTATTGACTCGGATTTTTAGTTTTGATAAACTATTGCATATTGTTTTCAGGAAACCGAACTATGAATCAAATTTCGATAAATAACAACAACTGGTGGTGGTGGCAGGACTCAAGGGGAGGGGTTCGTCCGCCGCTGACCTGATATAGAAATCATAAAGCCGTGGAGAACCACTCAAGGTCTCCACGGCTTTTTTATTGATACGTTTGAAAGGCCGTGAAGCAAAAACTCACGGCCTTTTTTATTTATTAGAGAAAATGGTTTTGAAACCACTTTCAACAGGAAGCGGAAAAATAATTCTATGCCGGTTGATCAAAAAGGCCCAGATACAAGGCGCCCGAAATCCCGAGGAATGAGTCGTACATGGAAGTACGTCGCAATAACGAGGGATGAGGGCAACGCCGTAGATGGGCCTTTCTCAGCAACCGGCTAATCAAGGAGATTGATCATGAATGATTACTATGTAACCGGCAATGGAATAAAGGTCCTGCGAAGTGTTGAGGTCTTGCCCTATGAATCCGCGCTGGAGATCCCTCTGGCGGGGATTGATCAATCCAGAGGCGCTGTTTTTGCCAGTGGCTATGAATACCCCGGAAGATACAGCCGCTGGGATATCGCCTTTATAAATCCCCCGCTTCAAATAATCTGTTACGGCCGGAAATTCCGCCTGGACGCCCTGAATGACCGGGGAAAAATTCTGCTGAATTTTCTTTACCTGCCTTTAACCCAAAATCCCCACCTGCTTGACCTGGAGAGAACGGAAAGTGAAATAACGGGGGGTATTCTTCCCATGTCCGGTTATTTCCCGGAAGAGGAGCGCAGCAAACAACCCAGTTTTTTTTCCATCATCCGGACTATTATTAAACTGTTCGGTTCTGATACCGATCCTCATCTCGGATTATATGGGGCTTTTGGGTATGATCTGGCCTTTCAGTTTGAACCCATTCAATTGAAACATAAACGCCCGGCTTTATATAAAGAGGCCCATCTTTTCCTTCCCGATGAACTGATCCTGGTCGATCACCGTAAAGAGGTGGCCCAAAGAAGATGCTATGATTTTATTTTTGACGGGCGGGACACGGTGGGGCTTGAGCGCACAGGTAAGGTGATGGAGATTAAGAGGGGGAATCCCGGTCCCATTGAGATGGATCACGGCCCGGGAGAGTATGCCGGCAAGGTTCTTCAGGTCCAGGAAGGCTGCCGCAAGGGTGACTTTTTCGAGGTCGTTCCCAGTCAGCTTTTTTATACCGGCTATGCCGGGACGGCGGGAGATTTATTTCATGTGGTCCGGAAGGTCAACCCCAGCCCCTACGAGTTTTTAATCAATATGGGAGACGAGCAACTGGTCGGTTCATCTCCGGAAATGTTCGTCCGCGTGGATGGCGACTTTGTGGAAACCTGCCCCATTTCCGGGACGATCAGCCGGGGAAAAGACGCCATGGAAGATTCGGACCAGATTCGGTGCTTGCTCAATTCAACGAAAGATGAATCGGAACTGACCATGGTGACTGATGTGGATCGCAATGACAAATCGCGCATCTGTAAACCCGGAACCGTGCACCTGAAGGGCCGTCGCCTTATTGAGACTTATTCCCGTCTCTTCCATACGGTCGATCATGTGACCGGGACTTTGCGCCAGGATTGCGATTCTCTGGACGCCTTTTTATCCCATATGTGGGCGGTCACTTTGACCGGAGCCCCCAAAAGGGCGGCCATGCAGCGCATTGAAGATCTGGAAAATTCGCCGCGGGAATGGTATGGCGGCGCCGTAGGGTTTATCAGCTTTAACGGCAACCTGAATACCGGTATTACCATTCGCACCATCCATCTGAAGGAGGGTGTGGCCCGGGTAAGGGTCGGCGCCACCCTCCTGGCGGACTCGGATCCGGATGAGGAAGAAAAGGAGACCCGCCTTAAGGCCGCTGCTTTTATCGACGCTGTTTTAGGGAAAAAACCGCCGGAACGGGTTCCCTTTGTTCCTTCCCTTCCGAAGGGAAAGGTGCCCAAAATCCTTTTTGTGGATCATCAGGACTCTTTTGTCCATACCCTGGCCAATTACGTCCGTCAGACCGGGGCCCAGGTTATGACCTTGCGGGCCGGCTTCCCCTTTGAAATCCTGGACCAGGAGAAGTGGGACATGGTCTTTCTCTCCCCCGGTCCGGGCCGGCCCTCCGATTTTGGGGTGGCCGACCTGGTCAAGGCCTGCGTCGAACGGTCCCTGCCGGTATTCGGGGTTTGTCTGGGGCTGCAGGGGATGGTGGAAGCCTTTGGCGGCAGACTCAGCCTGCTGGATTATCCGATGCACGGAAAACCCTCGATGATCAGGAATAATCAAAAAGGTATTTTTGAAGGATTCCCGGAGACCTTTAAGGCCGGCCGTTATCACTCCATTTTTGCCAGGATGGAAGATCTGCCCTCCTGTCTGGAAAAAACGGCTGTCAGCGATGACCAGGTGGTTATGGGAATTGCCCATAAAGACCTGCCGAT
>CAZSTT010000004.1:0-9291 GCA_964609705.1 uncultured Thermodesulfobacteriota bacterium | reverse complement strand
AATAGAGAGGACCTGAGCCAGGCGGAGATGGAAGCGGCCATGAATGAGATTATGAGCGGGGAAGCGACTCCGGCCCAGATCGGGGCCTTTATCACCGCCTTGCGCATGAAGGGGGAAACGGTGGAGGAAATCGTCGGCGCAGCGAGGGTGATGAGGGAGAAGGCGACAAAGATCAATGTGATCGACAGATCATTGAGCCTTGACCGGGACGAAATCAACATTGACGCCGAAACGATCCTGGACACTTGCGGTACCGGCGGAGACGGGACCAACACCTTTAACGTTTCCACCGCTACCGCCCTGGTGGCCGCCGGAGGGGGTATCAAGGTCGCCAAACACGGCAACCGGGCCGTTTCCAGCAGATGTGGAAGTGCGGATGTCTTGGAAAGTCTGGGGGTCAAACTCGACATCAACCCTTCAGATGTTGAAGGATGTATACGCGAAATCGGTTTGGGATTTTTATTTGCCCCGCTCTTTCATGGCGCCATGAAATTTGCCGCCGGGCCGAGAAAGGAGATCGGATTGAGGACCATATTTAATGTGCTGGGACCTCTGACCAACCCTGCCGGAGCGACAGCCCAGGTCCTCGGGGTCTACTCCCCCGAATTAACCGAAAAGTTGGCCCTGGTCCTCGGCAAATTGGGATCAAAAGAGGCCTTTGTGGTTTGCGGGGAAGGCACTTTTGATGAGATCAGCATCTGCAGCCCGACCCGGATCTCTCATCTCAAAGAGGGAGAGGTCTATAGCTATCAAATTACCCCCGAGGATTACGGGTTTCAAAGGGCCGCGATTGAAGCCATCAAAGGCGGGGATGCCCAGGAAAACGCCTGGATCATTCGAAATATCCTGGATGGACAGGAGGGGGCCAGAAAGGATATGGTTCTATTGAACGCGGCCGCGGCTTTCGTGGCCGCCGGACTGGATCAGGATCTGAAGTCCGGCATCCAGCGTGCCCGGGAAGTCATTGATTCGGGCCGGGCGAAAAATAAGCTTGAACAGTTGATTGAATTTACAAACAAGATTAACACTTAAAAAAAGGGGGCGAGGATTCTAGGATTCGAGGGTTCAAGTGTTTTATTTCCATGCCTTTCACTTGAATCCTTGACCCCCTGGCCCCTTGAACCCTAAGACTAACTTTTAGGGGCAATAGTTCTTAAGAGACATAACGGTTTAAGTTGAATTTGTTATTTCGGAGACCTCCATGCATTCGCGACTGATTGAAATACTGAAAGAAAAAAAACAGGAAGTGGCACACCTTAAAAAGAACGGAATTCCCTTGCCTGTTCAAAGGGAGTTGCCCGGAATCCGTGATTTTAAGTCCGCCATATCCCGGCCGGACCGGATCAATCTTATCGCCGAGATCAAGTTTGCCTCCCCTTCGGCCGGGACGATTCGGGAAATGACTGATCCGGTAAAGATCGGTCGGATTTATGAACAGGCCGGTGCGGCGGCCATCTCCTTGTTAACGGATCAAAAATTTTTTCAAGGACACCTGAAAAATCTGCCCGATGTGAAGCAGGCGACAAACCTCCCTGTTTTACGGAAGGATTTCATTATCGATGAGATACAGATCCGGGAGGCCCTGGCCTGGGGTGCGGATGCCATCCTCCTGATCGTCAGAATCCTATCCGAAAACCAGTTAAAAGAAATACTCCAGGTCTGTCAGGAAAACAACCTTTCCGCCCTGGTCGAGGTTCATGACCGGCAAGACCTGGAAACGGCTCTCGAGGCCAAGGCGGATATAATCGGCATTAACAACCGGAACCTGGACACTTTCGAGATCAACCTTCAGACTACCTATAATCTCGCCGCTCTGATTCCTGAAGGCCATATTATTGTCGGAGAAAGTGGACTACACACCCCTGAAGATATCAATGGTTTAAAGGGAACGAAAATCAATGCCGTCCTGGTCGGCTCATCCCTCATGAAAAGTGATGATATTGAGTCCAAGACCAGAGAGATGATTGAGGCCGGAATATGATCCTGGTTAAAATCTGCGGGATCACCAATCTGGAAGACGCCCTGCTCGCCGCCGAGTTGGGAGCGGACGCCCTCGGGTTTATTTTCGCCGAAAGTCCCAGGCGTATTTCGCCTCAAGACGTTCAGGCCATAATCTATAAGTTGCCGCCGCTTATCAAAACCGTTGGTGTTTTCGTCAACGAAGACCCGGCAAGGATTAAAAGGATTCAATCGTTTTGCGGTCTTGATCTCATTCAACTGCACGGGGAGGAATCACCGGAACAATGTCAGGACCTGAGGCCTCATGCTATCAAAGCCTTTCGTATTCAAAACGGTGGGGATATAGAAAATATTAGAAGGTACCGGGGAGTCGTCAGAGCCATACTCCTGGATACTTTTCAGAAGGGGAAGGCCGGGGGAACGGGGATGACTTTTGATTGGTCCCTGGCAGTAAAAGCCAAGGAAACAGGGATCCCCCTAATCCTGGCCGGTGGATTGGGGCCTGAAAATATTCAAGAGGCTATGACCATAGTCAAACCTTATGCCGTCGACATCAACAGCGGCATTGAGGAACGGCCCGGGAAGAAAGACCCGGTTCTGATGAAACAGTTGATGGAAAAAATAAAAGAATGCAGAATCCAGGAGTCAGACCCAAGGAGTGAACAAAGATGAAAAACCGAGGTTATCACGGACCGTTCGGCGGGGCCTTTATTCCCGAAATTCTGGTGGCCACCTTCGATGAACTGGTGGAAGCCTTCGAAAAGGCCAAAAACGATCCTTCCTTCTGGCAGGAATATCTGGAGATCATGTCCACCTATTCCTGCCGGCCGACGCCTTTGACCTTTGCTGAAAATTTAAGCAACCATTTTAGCGGGGCACGCCTCTACATTAAAAGGGAAGATCTGAATCACACCGGCGCCCACAAGGCCAACAACGTTATGGGCCAGGGGCTTTTGGTCAAACGGATGAAAAAGACCCGGGTCATTGCCGAAACCGGGGCCGGCCAGCACGGAGTGGCTACGGCCACCATGGCCGCCAAATTCGGATTTCGCTGCACCATTTATATGGGAGAGGTGGATGTTAAGAGGCAGAGGCCCAATGTCTTCTGGATGCAGCGGTTGGGGGCCGAAGTCATTCCGGTCAAAGACGGAACGGCCATACTTAAAGACGCCATCAACGAGGCCTTCCGGGACTGGATCACCCACATGGATGATACCCATTATGTGCTGGGCACGGCCTGCGGTCCCCACCCTTTTCCGGAAATGGTTTCCTATTTTCAGTCCATTATCGGTCAGGAAGCCCGCAAGCAGATTTTAGAAAGGGAGGGCCGACTCCCTAAACGTGTTTATGCCTGCGTTGGAGGCGGGTCTAATGCCCTGGGAATTTTCCAGGCCTTTCTGGATGATCCGGTGGAGCTGGTCGGGGTGGAAGCCGGAGGAAAGGGACTGACCAGCGGGGAACACGCCTCCAGGCTGGCCTCCGGGGACGGGTCCATCGGTGTGGCCCAGGGGTATAAAACCTACTTCCTGCAGGATGACGACGGACAAATGAAAGAAACCCACAGTGTCGCCGCCGGACTGGATTATGTCGGGGTCTCCCCGATTTTATCCTTCCTTAAAGAACAGGGCCGGATCCGGGTGGAAGCGGCCACCGACCGGGAAGTCATCGAGGCCTTATCCCTGACCCTGAAAAAAGAAGGATTGATCCCGGCCCTGGAGTCGGCCCATGCCTTTGTCCAGGCCTTTAAAGAGGCCGGACAGCTAAGACGGGAAGATATTATCATCATTAATCAGTCAGGACGGGGGGACAAAGACATCTTCACCATTGCCGATGCCTTTGAGGATCCGAGCTGGAAAGAATTTATTCAGGAGAAAGCCCATGGATATACCGTTTGACGCTTATCTCAAAAAAAGGATGGCCGAAAAAGATATCCTGCTCATGACCCATATCGTGCTTGGGTATCCATCCTGGGAGCCCTGTTTTCAGGTTATCGAGGCCATGGTCGAGGCCGGTGTGGACCTTATGGAATTGCAAATCCCCTTTTCCGAACCCATGGCCGACGGACCGGTGATCCTTAAGGCCAATCAGCAGGCCCTGGAAAGGGGGGTGACGGTTCAGGGGTGTCTGGATTTTGCCCGGGAAGTTTCTGAGACTTTTAATATCCCTTTTCTGATCATGAGTTATTACAATATTCTTTTTAAATATGGGGTCGAACGATTTGCTCAAACGCTGGCAGAGAGAAATCTCCAGGGGGCCATTGTCCCCGATCTTCCGCCGGAAGAAGGTCAGGAGTATCTCGACCTGATGAAAAAACATAGACTGACCCCGGTCCTTTTCTTTTCCCCCACCACGCCCGACGACCGGATGCAATATATCGCTTCCCTGGCCCAGGGTTTTATTTATTGTTTGAGCCGAAAAGGGGTGACCGGGGCCGATACCCATTTTTCTTCGGACCTGACCGGCTATCTGGCCCGATGCCGCCGGGCCACCTCTCTTCCTTTGGCCCTGGGCTTTGGAATTAAAGAAAAAGCGGACATCGACTTTTTAAAAGGCAAGGCGGACATCGCCGTCATCGGGTCGCAAACCATCAGGCTGGTAGAAAATGAAGGCTTCGGAGCGGTAGGAGATTTCATCCGCAGTTTGCGGTAGGGATGGAATAGAAATTAGAGGAAGTGTCCCTGTTTTTATTTAATTGGTCAAACGGCGACTTGACCCCTTTTCTCCCGGTCCCACGACTAAACCACCTCTTCGAGGCTACACCTCCTTAATGACATCGGATGTCGCGACCGCGGCCAGGGCTATGAACCGGTTTTTTGGTAGACCGCCTGGTAAATCAGGTCAGCGATCAAGGCATGACCTTTGGCACTCCAATGTCCGTCGTGGGCGTGATGGTAATCGTCGTAATCCAGCTTATGTTCCCGGGCATGCGCCAGAAAGAGGGGCAATAGGTCTATGTACTGAACATGGGGGAAACGTTCGGCAAATTTGGTCAATCGCTGGGTCAGGCGAAAGTTGCAGCCCTTTTGTTTGGCCCAATAGTAGTCATCCCTGGATGGGATGGTGAAGAAGGTCACGCGGCACGAACCGGCTTTTTCGACGATCTGTTCGAAGCTGAAGAGTAGACGTTCCAGGTCGATGTCCTGGAAGCGATCATAGTGATTACCGACTGTGACCGGTTCTTTGCTTTTTGCCTGTCCCTTTTGCTTGATCTGACGGGTAGTCCAGCGAAGCAGATTAGCCAGGTACCAGTGGTTATCAATGGTGTTCTTGATGATCTTGCCCCAGTCACGGAAGACAAGCTGACGCTGCTCAAAGGTCACCGGATAGTAGACTTCAAAACCGGTATCGGTCTTGCGGAGATAGGGGCGGTATCGCTTGGCAGGGAAGTTCTGGGGATTGTTGTCCGAGAAGTCATTAAAGGGGAGCATGAATACAAAGACATCCGTGTGGTCAAAGGTGCTGGCCAGGTAATCGTAGAGGAGCCATTCCTGAATGGAACCGAAATCTCCGGAGGAGCCGAAATTGAGGTGTTCGATGCCGGTCCGCTTTTCCAGCAATTCAGTAAAACGGTCCTCCCTGGCTACGCCGAATCCCTCAACATAGGAATCCCCTAAGACGACCACCCGACGGGATGCACCGGATTTCTTTCTTCGCTCGATGTCCTGGGCACCATAGGAGTTGGAACGGTAGGTGACATCAAAGTCACTGGTAACATGCCGAATGCTGGCGTTGGGGTTATGCCAGACACCGACCACTGGATCAATATCACCAAGATAAGCGGGCCCGCCGCCCAGGGTGGGATAGCGTTGGTAAGGGATCAATCCCAGCAAGACAAAGAGGCGGAGTACGATATCCAGGAAGACAAAGGTTCCAAGTAACAGCAGTAAACGCTTGTGTACGGCTCGCATCTCGGTTTCTTTTAAAACAAGGTATAGATAAAGGGCGCTACAGCCGTTCCGCCGAGCAAGGCCACCAGACCCAGGAGCAAGAGGATCAGAATGATGGGAAGCAGCCACCATTTTTTATTGTGCTTGAGAAAGGACCAGAACTCCTGGAGCAAAGATGAACGCCCTGCCCGGGCCAGTTGTTCAAAGGTTTCCTGGGATTGTGAAGGATTTTTATTAGTTGCCATAGTTATCCTCTTTAAAACTGCTGAAAGTAACGTTTCTTGCCCTGGGCCGGTTTGTGGGCCGTCCAATAGGAGGGGGCCTGGGGGTTCAGTCGGCGATGCAGGACATCGCGACCGATGAGTCGAAAGAACAGCCCCACCGGCATGAGCAGGCCGTAAAAGAAAAGAAACATGAGGGCATGACCGATGGTCCAACCGATGGGCAGTGTCACAACCACAAAGACCAGATAGAGTCCCTTGGTCCATTTCAGGGAGAGCAAACGACTGAGGGCCAGGACCAAACCGATCCCCAAGAGAACCCAGGCGGTGGTGTTGTGGCCGCGCCACAATACGACCAGGGCGGCGACCCACAAAATCAAACAGCCGCCGAAGCCGAAAACCGCCAGATCCTTTTTACTTGGTTTTAAGTTGATAGGGATTAAGGCCATGGGGCATTTCCTTTTAATCCATCTTGAATTGCGCCTGGTAGTCTTTGATGTCCTGCGAGGAAATCTCCGGCTGTTCCTCTTTGTAGAGAACAAAATTCTCTAACACCAGCACATCCATCTGTGTGGCCAGGAAACAGTGGTAGGCCTGCTCTGGGGTACACACAATGGGTTCACCGCGGATATTGAAACTGGTATTTATGATCACCGGACAATCTGTTTTCTCCTTGAAGCGCTTCATAATATCATACAAACGTGCATGACGCAAAGGATCCACGGTCTGGATGCGAGCGGAATAGTCGACGTGTGTGATGGCCGGGACCACGCTTCGTTTGCTTTTCAGCTGGTCGAGCCCTTTGGCCGTAGGCGTATGGTTTCGGGTTCGTTTGTCTTCACGCACCGGGGCCACGAGGAGCATATAGGGACTTTCCTGTCCTGGTTGGATATCGAAGTACCGATGGGCCTCTTCGGCCAGGACGCAGGGCGCAAAGGGTCGAAACGATTCGCGAAACTTTATTTTTAAATTCATAACCGACTGCATGGCTTCGTTACGGGCATCGCCGATTATGCTGCGATTGCCCAGGGCTCGCGGTCCGAACTCCATGCGTCCCTGAAACAGGCCAATGACCTTTCCCGAGTCAACGAGTTCAGCCAGGCGTGTGACCAGTTCTTCATCCGAGGCGAGGTAATGATAGACCGCCCGCCTCTTGTCCAGGATGGCCCGGATCTGTTCATGGCTAAAGGACGGTCCCAGTAGGGATCCGGTCTGTGCATCTTGGCCCGTGCAGATCCGCTCGTGATCCAGGAGCTGGTACCAGGTGAATAAGGCTGCACCCAAGGCGCCGCCCGCGTCTCCGGCTGCAGGCTGGATCCAGATCTCCTCAAAAGGGCCTTCACGCAGGATGCGCCCATTGCCTACGCAGTTCAGGGCCACGCCACCGGCTAGGACCAGGTTCTTCATGCCCGTGACCTCGTGCACGTGACGTGCGGCAGACAGCATGACCCCTTCCGTGACTTTTTGAATCGAGGCGGCCACATCCATGTCCAACTCGGAAATCGGCGTCTCCGGTCGACGCGCGCGCCGTCCAAAGAGTTTTTCGAATTTGCGGTTGATCATGACCGTATCGTAGCCATAGGGAAAATAGTCCATGTTCAAACGAAACGAACCGTCTTCCTTGATGTCGATCATCTCCTGTTTGATCAGGTCTGTGTATTTGGGCTCGCCATAGGGGGCCAGGCCCATGAGTTTGTATTCCCCGGAATTGACTCGGAAACCGGTGTAATAGGTAAAGGCCGAATATAGCAAGCCCAGGGAATGCGGAAAATTGATGACATTCGACAGCTCGATGCGGTTGCCACGGCCCGTGCCGAAACTAGTTGTGGCCCATTCTCCCACGCCGTCAAAGGTCAGAATGGCCGCTTCCTCAAATGGACTGGGAAAAAAGGCACTGGCCGCATGGGACTCATGGTGTTCCAGAAACACATAGCGTCCTTTGTAGGCATGATGCAGGGCCTTGTCCATCTGCCGGGGTAAATACAATTTTTGCCGCAACCATAGGGGCATGCTCATCAAGAACTGACGAAACCCGCGAGGAACATAATGGATATAGGTCTCCAGCAGGCGCTCGAAATGCAGCAGCGGTTTTTCATAGAATACCACCAAATCGAGGGCTTGGGCCGTGAGTCTGGCCTCCTCTAGACAATAGGCCACCGCATGGCTGGGAAAGTCCGAGTCGTGCTTCTTGCGTGTAAACCGTTCCTCCTGCGCAGCAGCCGCGATCCGCCCGTCCACCACCAGGGCCGCGGCACTGTCGTGATAGTATGCTGAAATTCCTAGAATATTCATATTGATCAGGGTACTCCGTTATCCGTGATCCAACGATAGCAGGAGCATATACCAGTTGGTCTCGGAAAGCAACAACGAGCGATTAAACTGATAAGACTTGACGGCTCCTCTCTCCTTCGAATTCCGGGGGCAATACAAAATATTCAAAGCCTCTGGGGCAGATTTTGCTTAAGAATTCTAGCAAAATAATAGGGCAAGGTGAAGTTGTTCACTGGATTCAACATGACCGAGGCGATCCCTTTGAAACAGGATCAGAGTCTTGATGGATTTATCTATTGCCGGAGTCGAAAAGGGGTGACCGGGGCCGATACCCATTTTCTTCGGACCTGGCCGGCTATCTGGCCCGCTGCCACCAAGCCACCGGGCTTCCTCTGGCCGTTGGTTTCGGTGTCAAAGACAAATCCGACATCGACTTTTTAAAAGGCAAGGCGGACATCGCCGTCATCGGGTCGCAAACCATCAGGCTGGTAGAATATGAAGGCTGCGGAGCGGTAGGAGATTTCATCCGTAGTTTGCTTTAAAGGAGTTGAAAAATTATCCCTTTCATCTTTGAGTGTTGTCACTAATAATAAAAAAAAAATCTGTTAAATACTTTATTACTAATACTTACCACTAATTCCTCTTTTGTTCTGGTTACTTAACTCAGAAACTACATACCCTTTTATTGCTGATGGATTCGTAAAAAGTCGCCGAAATCCCCAAAACGTCATTCCGGCGAAAGCCGGAATCCAGTGTTTTAAAGTACTCATACTTATCCTGGACCCCGATTTTCACCGGGATGACGACTTTTTACGAGTCTATCATTGTTATTTCATTTTGATTTTTTGTATATAATAGGTATAGTAATTATACCATGAACTTTGAGTTCGATCCCCCAAAAAACCTGAGCAATAAGAAAAAACATGGTCTTGATTTCTATGAGGCCCAGGCCT
>CAZSTT010000003.1:1353-51280 GCA_964609705.1 uncultured Thermodesulfobacteriota bacterium | reverse complement strand
TTTCTGGCGAGTGCTTCGTCCGGAAATCCAGGTGTTTCCATTCGGTCCCCGGATGGGGACCTTTATTTGAGGTCGACAATGTCGACCGATCCGGAAATATCAATTTCCGGATGGAAACTATTAGAATTAGAATGTTATGAGTCATGAAACTGAAATAAAAACAAGTATTTTCGAGTCCTTTGTTTTTCCCATTGTCCTGACCGTTATCTTATCTGTGATCATCAGCTGGACGGATGCGGATCTTAAAATAGCGAGACTTTTCTATGCATCCGGAAAAGGCTGGTTTATGGGCCAGGAAATGCCCTGGTTTTTCTTATACCATTACGGAAACATTCCGGGGATTATTCTTGCGGTCGGTGGCCTTTTTGTATTTGTGCTTAGCTTTTTCCGTAAAGAATTATTGCCTTATAAAAAAACAGGGCTTTTTCTGATAGTATTTATGATTTTGGGCCCAGGGCTTGTTGTCAATGTGGGTTTCAAAGATCACTGGGGGCGTCCACGCCCGGACGATATTGTAAACTTTGGCGGCACAAAAACTTTCCACCAGGTCTGGGAAACAGGGGAGGCCGGGCAGGGAGGATCTTTTCCTTCGGGTCACGCCTCTGTTGGTTTTTTTATCTTCGCTCCGTTTTTCATCCTGAGGAAATCACATCGGAAGGTGGCTGTCGCTTTTCTTGGCTTGGGAATTAGTTTCGGTTTTTTCATGGGCGCAGGGAGGATCGTTCAGGGAGGACATTTTCTTTCCGACGTGGTCTGGTCAGGCTTACTGACTTATCTCACGGGATTTATACTGGCCTGCCTTTTTCGTTTTGACCGGCACTGATTTTAATGGCCGACCCCCTATTAGTCAATCCCTGTATGGGAATATTATTATCTCTGTTCCTGCAGTTCGGAAAGAGGATTCCAGTTGCCTCGAAAATCCTTTCCAATGGCCAACTGAAAAGAAAGGGAATCAATTCGGGTGTTTCTAAAAACAGAATGATGGTGGCCAATCGTTTGACAAGCTTCAAAATAAGGATGGTACTGTTTTAAAGCATCTGCGTTTTGGTTATGGAGAATGATAATAGCCTCCCGGGCTCGCAGGGACTCTGTATTATGGAGAAAGAGATAGCGTTCGGGGCGGTTGAAGTCAAGTCCGACAAAACGATTCTGCGTGTAAAAAACGGCTTCAGCTACGGTAGTTCCCCGATCACCAAGAAGAAAATACCGGTCCTGACCGGGATTTTCATCCAGGTATTTAGTTATTTTTGTGCCTAAGGCCCTCCACCCATGAAATTGTTGCGTTGGATCCAAATTGGGGGCGATCGGGATAATAGGTCGGATTAAATGAACATGGGCTATAATACTTAAAATCAACGCCAAAACGACACCGCTGTATATAAAAAATCGATGCCCCTTACTCGTTTTGAAATATTCATGGTAGACACCAATCATCAGAATGGTTCCGGTGATAAAGGCCGGGGCCGGCCAGTTGGCTCCCGCCACTTTCCCCTGTACGGTCGATAACCCGAAAAATAAAAGAATCGGCCAGGATAAAGAGCTCAGGTAAAGATACTCCTTTTTATTTCCCCTCAAAGAAATCATGGTCCCTTTAATCGTGTAAATAACAAAAGCGATGAATAGCAGTGGCGTGACAACCCCGGCCTGTTCACCAATATAGGCCAATAACTTATTAACTATCTGGAGGATATCCCTTTTTTCGGGATTGAACCCTTGCTGTAATTGATATAGAAATGAAACCCAATGATGTTGCCAGTTCCAGAAAATGACAGGCGAAAATATAATAAGAGCCATCAATAAAGCTAAATAGGGCTCTTTTTTTTTAAGCCAGAATCGGTGTGGCGATGAGAGGAGAAGAAAGATAAAAGTGCAGGGAACAATTAAGATCATGGTGTATTTACTTAACAGGCCGAACCCCAGGGCGATCCCCCACCAGTACCAATAATAGCGGATTCCTTGCACGATAATCTTGCTTCCCCAAAAAACAGCCCCCGCCCAGAAAAAAAACATCATGGAGTCCGGCGTCTGCAAAATGCAACCTGCGGAAAAAAGAAGGTTGAGATTGAAGATAAACAAGATTTTCCACCCCAGATTTTTGTTATTGGGAAATAGGGTAAGGCTTGTTTGATAGATCAGAATCAGCGCGGCGGTAGAAAAAACAAGACCTCCCAGACGAACGAAGAATTCTGTATTTCCACCGATACCGGTAAAAAAGGCCGTAACATAGGCAACCATAGGAGGATGATCGGCGTAACTGAGATCTAGGTGTTTACTCCAATACCAATAATAGGCTTCATCAGGAGCAAGTTCCAGCCGTCCGTTGATGAAAAGTCGAAGCAGATAAAAAAATACAATAATGGAAAACAGAGCCCATATTTCTTGAGAGGGCTTTATTCTATCCGTCATTTTTTGTTTCATTGTCCCGGAACTGTATTTCGTAAAGCCTTTTATATTCCCCATTCAAGCCCATCAACTGGTCGTGATTGCCTTCTTCAATAACCCTGCCATCGGCCAGGACAAGAATCCGGTCCACGTTCCGGATGGTGGAAAAGCGATGGGCGATGATAAAGGTGGTCCGCCCTTTCATCAGATTTTCCAAGGCCCGCTGGACTTCCGCCTCCGATTCCGAATCCAGGGAAGAGGTGGCTTCATCCAGGATCAGGATGGGGGCGTCCTTGAGCAGGGCCCGGGCGATGGAAATGCGCTGTCGCTCGCCTCCGGAAAGACGCACCCCCTGTTCACCGATTAAAGTATTCATTTTTTCAGGAAGACGCTGGATAAAATCATAAGCATAGGCGGCCTGCGCGGCCAGGAGGATATCCGCCTCCGTCTTTTCCGGAGAGCCGTAGGCGATATTGTTCCGGACCGTATCGTTAAACAGGATGGTCTGCTGGGTCACCATACCGATCTGTCGACGTAAAGAGGCCTGGGTAATGGTTTTAATTGAACGATGGTCGATTAAAATTTCTCCCTCACTGGCCTCATAAAACCGGGGGATCAGATTGACCAGGGTGGTTTTCCCCCCGCCGCTGGTTCCGACAATGGCAATGATTTCCCCCACCTTTACTTCAAAATTGATATCCCGGAGGACCCATTGGTCTCCATATCCAAAGGATACATTTTTTAAGCGAATCCCCTCCCGGATACCGTTAATGGTTACGGCCCCTTCGTGATCATGAATTTCCGTGGGGATGTCCAAGACCTCAAAAACGCGGATGGCCGCGGCCATCCCTTGTTGAATCATATTATTGACCCCGCTCAAATGTTTGATCGGCTCATAGAGCATCAATAGAGCGGTTAAAAAGGAAAAAAAAGTGCCGGTCGTGGAATAGCCTTTGATGACCTGATATCCCCCATACCAGATAATGGCCGAAATACCGATACCTCCCAGAAATTCCATGATGGGAGAAGACATGGATTTAATCGATACGTCTTTCATGGTCAACTGAAAAAATTTCCGGATCCGCTGACGAAAGCGATTAATCTCATATTCTTCCGTGTTAAAGGCCTTGACGATCCGATTACCGGTTAAGGTTTCATGGAGATGAATCGAAATATCGGCCATGGTTTTCTGGCTTTGAGTGCTGATTTTCCTGAGTTTTCGTCCGAATTTAACAATAGGGAAAACCATAATCGGGAGAACCAGGATGGCCAGGATGGCCAGTTGCCAATCGCGATAGAAGATGACCCCGATCAGTCCCAGGATGGTAAAAAAATCTTTGAGAATGCCGGTCACCGCGCTGGAAACAGCTCCCTGAATCAGGTTGACATCGTTGACAATCCGAGACATGAGCAGGCCGGTGGCTGTTCGATCAAAATAGGCCAGCGAGAGTTTTTGCAAGTGGGAATAGAGCCCCTCTCTCAAACCGGCCACAATCTTCTCCCCTACGAAACTCATCAAATAGGATTGCCCATAGGCGAAAAATCCCTTAACGACATACAATAAAATTATAAGAAATGGAAGGAAAGAAAGGGTGGATACTTTTTTCTCTATAAAAATATCATCCAGGACCGGTTGGACCATAAAGGCCATCAAGGAAGTGGTTCCGGCTACTATCAGCATGCAGACCATGGCGGCCAACAACCGGATCCAGTAGGGCTTTATGAGCTGAATCAGTCTTTGGGCAGTCGTCATTTCAGCCCATCATCTCTCGGGCCATTTGCGCCACTCGAGCAGAGGCCCCGGGATGGCCCAATTTCTCTCCAACCTCGAAGAGCCGGCTACGGATATTCCGATAATATTCGGCGTCCTCCAGATAACGTATCATCCCCTTCATCAGGGCCTCTGGAACAGCCTCTTCTTGAATATATTCGGGGACAATTTTTTCCCCGGCCACCCAATTGACCAATCCCACATAAGGGACATGGATCAGACGCCGGGCAATCCAGTAATTGACCGGGGAAACCTTATACACGATTAAGATGGGAATCCCCAAGAGTGCCGCCTCGAGGGTCACAGTCCCTGAGGCCACGATGGCCAGATGGCACTGTCCCAGGGTTTTCTGAGAATCCCCGGAAGAGAGCTCCAGCGAAACTCCCCGGTCTTGATAAGGTCGGATTTTATCCAGAAAAGGTGCCGCTTCCAAGGTTCCGGCTACCGGTATGACAAAGCGGAACCTTGGACCAAAGTGTTGCGTTAAGAGGGCGGCCGTTTCTAACAGCGTCGGTAATATGGCCTCAATTTCCGCTGGTCGGCTGCCGGGGAATAGACCGATCTGGGTCGTCCCGGAAAGGGGATCAGGGGGGAAAGCCTCGTCGACCGGTTTCCCGTTTGGTAATCGGTCTAGAAGCGGATGACCGACAAATTCAACCCTAACGCCATGGGATTGATAAAAATCCACCTCAAAAGGCAAGATGACCGCCAACCGGTCTACATAACGGGCGATGTGCTTGACCCGACCGGAACGCCAGGCCCAGACTTGGGGGCTGATATAATACAAGACCGGGATATTCTCTTGGTGAGCCGCTTTGGCCAGGCGAAGATTCATATCGGGATAATCGATCAAAATGAGTAAATCCGGTTTTTGATAACCCCAGGTTTTTTTGACTTTTTGATAAGCCTTGAATAAGTGAGAAATTCTAAAGACCACTTCGATAAAGCCCACCACATTGAGAGGGGGTGGATAAACCATCTCCACACCCATTTCCTCCAGGAGCGGCCCTCCTAAACCGAAAAGAGAAACGGGTTCACCCGATTGCCTCAAGGCCTGAACCAGCGAAGCCCCATGAAGATCCCCCGAGGCTTCTCCGGCGATGATACATATTTTTTTGATGGCTGGGGCTCCTTACTGAGACTTTCTGGGGGAAGTGATGCCCGGTAATTCTTTTAATAACTCCGAGGCCCCTGGAAATTGAGCCGCGGATATTAAATTTTTTTCAATTTCCCGGTTGATCCGGAGTGCCATATCCAGGGCTTTTTTGCCGTCCTCACCACAAACCATCGGGGCGGACCGGGTTCTCACCGCTTCAATAAAAGCTCGCAACTCCATCTCCAGAGCATCCCCGGAATCGATCATTCCACTTTCGGAAACAAATTCAGGGCCCGGAGCCGAGCCTTCCTTTTCCGGTTTCAATCGGACCACCGAATAGGATTTTACCCCAAAATCCATAGCAATATAGGTCGCCGGTTGAAAAATCCTCATCTTGCGCATTTCCTGCAGGGAAATCCGACTGGCCGTAATATTAGCCACACATCCGTTTTGAAACTGAATCCGGACATTGGCGATATCGACCTTGGAGGAAACCACCGGTACGCCGACGGCCTGTATCTGCTCGACTGGGGATTGGACCAGGTGTAATATCAGATCCAGATCATGAATCATCAAATCCAGAACCACGTCCACATCGATGGCTCTGGCCTTAAAAGGGCTTAGCCGATGGCTTTCAAAAAAAAGGGGATTCTTTATAAAAGGCCGGGTTTTCAGGAAGACCGGATTAAATCGTTCCAGGTGTCCCACTTGCAACAAACAGTCCCTGGTCCCGGCCAAAGAGATCAATTCTTCCGCCTCGGCCATGGAGCTGCTGATGGGTTTTTCAATAAGGACATCAATCGACTGATCTAAAAAATCTCTGGCTACGGAGGCGTGCTGCGTGGTCGGGACCACGATGCTGACTGCATCAATCTGGGGAATTAATCGGCGATAATCTTCATACCCGGGGACTTCATATTGTGCGGATAAAGCTTCCCTTCTTTCCGGTGCTATGTCGGCAATCCCGACCAGGTCGACCTCCGGCATCCGGGAATATTTTTCCACATGGAATTTTCCCAAGTGCCCGACCCCGACCACTCCGACTTTGATTTTTTTCATTCGATTTTTTCCACCTATCGGTCGGGCAAGATTCCAGACCTTGAAGCGAAGAAACACGAAACTCCGTTTCGACGAAAAACGAACACCCAACGACCAACGTTTTTTCTAATACCCTACCTCGAAACAATAACCATCCGATATTTATTCGCCAGACGAATGGTGGCCTCCCGGTTGAAGATAATCGTTTTATGGGCCTCGATTGCCAAAACCCCGGCTTTTACCTCGTGCATGGTCCGAATCGTCTGTTCTCCGACGGCCGGAAGATCAAAACGAAGGTCCTGAAAAGGTTTGCTGACCTTAATGACCACCGCCTTCCGGAGGGCCAGTCTTCCTCCCCGCCGAATAGTCTCATCCGTCCCTTCAATGGCTTCTACGGCCACTACAGCCCCGTTTCGAACCACCAGGCACTGTCCGATATCCAGTTTTCCCAGTTCTTTGGCCAGGGGCCATCCGAACTCGATATCCTGGTCTTCCTCGGGGGTAGGTTCCCGCTGGGTTAAAACTCCCGGAGGGGCTAACAGAGAAGGGAGAAAGACCGTAGAAGGGTGAACTTGAAATCCTTCTTTGGCTAATTGGTCGGCAAACATTCTCAAAACAAAGTCATCTTTTCGATGTCCCATTTGGTCCAGGAGTGAAAGTCCTTCCCGGTCCGGCCGAGCTTTGGAGAACATCTTTTTTTTATCGACCCCCCCGGCCATCAGGACTTCTTTCACCCCCTGCTCTTTAAAGAACCGAACCAGTTTCCCGAATTCACCCAAGCGGATCCAACAAATCTTTTCCACCAGGAAATGCAGTTCCCTCCGGGTTTCTCCCCGGTGGGCGGCGGCCACTATCTTTTTCCCCATCTCTTGCACCGCTTTGGCAATCAACAGAGGAAAATCCCCGTTCCCGGCGATTAAACCCAGAGGAGGAGCATCGGTCATCTTCGCGGGACCCCTCGTTGCGAGGTGCGAATAAAATCCAGAAACAGGGTCAATTCAGGAAAAGAGGAAACTTCTTTTTCCACCCGGATAATGGCCTCCTGAGTGGTCAGGTGTGAACGTATGACGATCTGATAAGCCTTCTTCAGGGCGGCAATGACTTCGTTGGAAAACTCATGCCGTTTCAGACCAACGATGTTCAAGCCGAACAGTTTGGCCCGGTCCCCGGCGGCGATGACATAAGGGGGGATATCCTGGACCACCGCACTTTTCCCCCCGATAAAGGAATAGGCCCCCACCCGGGTAAATTGCTGTACAGCGGCCAGCCCACCGAGGTTGGCATAATCCCCGATGGTCACATGACCGGCCAAGGTCGCCACATTGGCCATGACCACCCCATCCCCAACCTGGCAATCATGAGCTACGTGACAGTAGGCCATCAGCAGATTCTGATTGCCGATCTGGGTCTTTCCCCTCCCGGCAATGGTGCCTCGATTAATGGTGACGTATTCCCGAATCACATTTTCATCGCCGATAATGACTTCTGTTTTTTCCCCTTGATATCTTTTATCCTGAGGCGGAGTTCCAATGGCCGCAAAGGGAGCTATCCGGCAGTTTTTCCCGATATGGGTATAACGGTCTATATAGACATGAGCGCCGATCTGAGTCCCGGAATCGATAAAGACCTCTTCCTCAATGATCGTGTAGGGGCCAATGCTGACATTGTCTCCTATCTCGGTTTGAGGACCTATGATGGCTGTTGGATGGATGGTGTGTGTGGACATTAAGTCTCCTCTCCTGCCGGTGTCTCTTTTTCACTGGAAATACTGGCCGTCAGTTCCGCCTCGGCTACCAGGATTTCCCGGACAAAGGCCTTGCCCTGCATCTTCCAGACTCTGGCTCCCCGGCGCAAGGCAACCAATTCCAAAATCAATTGATCTCCTGGAACGACCGGTTTTCTGAATTTGACTTTGTCGATAGCTAAAAAATAGATTAGACTTTTTCCAATGTGTTGGGGATTGGATTTAAAAGCCAGGATCCCTCCGGCCTGGGCCATGGCTTCCACGATTAAAACCCCGGGCATGATCGGATTTCCAGGAAAGTGGCCTTGAAAAAAAGGCTCATTGACCGTCACATTTTTTAAACCGATCACCTTTTCGTTCAAATGCAGTTCCAGTATGCGGTCCAATAATAAAAAGGGATATCGATGAGGCAGAATCTTTTGGATTTCAACCTGATTTAGTTCCATGGCCTTCCTTCCTCTCCTTGTTGATCTCGCTTTCCAAGAGACGAACCCGCTCTTCCAAAGCTTTTATTTTTTGGGCCATCTCAGGCAATCGTTTGATAAGAGAACTGACACGCAAATAGGTCTGATGGGGCATGGTCGGGTTGCCGGAAACGATCTCACCGGCCGGGATGGATTTAACCACCCCTGATTTCCCTCCCACTTTCACCCCATCCCCGATGGTAAGATGTCCGGCAACCCCCACCTGGCCGGCCAGTATGACCCCTTGGCCGATGGTAACACTGCCGGAAATGCCTACCTGGGCTATCAAAAGTGAATGTTCGCCGACCACCACATTGTGGGCCACATGGACCTGATTGTCTGTTTTGACCCCGGTCTTGATCCAGGTCTTGCCGAAGGTTGCCCGATCGATGGTGTTGTTGGCCCCGATCTCACAGTCATCGTCAATCTGAACGATCCCCGTTTGAGGAATCTTGACCTGGCTCAACCCGTCCGGTATAAAACCAAAGCCGTCACTGCCGATCACTGTTCCACTGTGAATGATGACCCGTTGCCCGATGATCGTCCCCGACAGGATGGAAACATTGGGATAAACAATGGAATCCTTCCCGATCCGTACCGAATCTCCCACATAGACCCCCGGATACAAGGTGACCCCCTCTTCAATGACCACCCGGTTACCCAGATAGACCAAGGGATAAATGGAAACCTTTTCCCCGATGCGGCACTCCTCTCCGCGATGGGTCAATGAACTGATACCCAGTGGGTGCCTGGGTTGGGGTGCGAAAAACTGGGCAATCCTGGCATAGGCCAGGAAAGGATTGGAGGTTATCAGTAAAGGTTTAGAGGTTTGCGGTACCTGCGATCCGACAATGACGGCCGAAGCCTCGGTCGTTACCAGGTCTTTCGCATATTTGGGATCAACCATAAAGGTGATTTGACCTTTTCGAGCCTCCCGGATCCCGGCAATTCCGAAAAACATTTCCTCACCGCCCCCCCGAACCTCTCCGCCGACCAACCGGGCCAGTTCCTCCAAAGTCACCCCTGAAGAGGATGTTAAGGCCGGTGTTTTCATGCCTATTTTTTCTTTTCCTTTTTGGGTTCGTTGGCGAGTTTAATGACTTTTTCGGTAATATCCTCGACCGGTTTACTGAAATGAACCACCCCGCTCTTGGATTCCAGGATCAGGGTATATCCTTCATCTTTAGCCAGTTTTTTGGTCATCTCAAACAATTCGTTTAAAAGAGGCTGCATAGCGGTATATTCATCCTTTTGCATTTCTCCCTCTTTTTTTCGAACCAACTCTCTCAAATCTTCGTCTTTTCGGATCAGTTCTTTTTCTTTTTCTTTCTTAGCATCGACGCTCAGAACGTTGCTTTTTTTATTGAATTCATCGCTCAGCTTTTTAAGTTCATCCCGTTTAACCTCTAACTCTTTTTTGATCCGATCGGCTTTTTCTTGCAATCCCTTGGATGCTTTTTTACCAGCCTCGGATTGCTGGATACACTTCTGCAAATCAATGACCCCGATTCTAAGGGCTTCAACGGCCCAGGAAGGGGCGGTCCAAAGAAAAACGAGCCCTATTAAAAAAATAGCCCTGGTTGAAAAAATTTTACCCATGTCCATCTCCTAACTGAAAATAATTTAAAAAGTCCTTAAATTTATAGATTATAGATTAAAGATTATTAATAATTCGGAACCCGGAAGCTGGAACCGTTATTCGGTCAGGGTATAATTCTCAAGCTTAAGGGGTCAGAATCTAAAAAAAAGTCCCTATGGTGAATTCCCAGTTACTGCCGTTTTCCCCGGCTTTGGGCTCAAAGTTCCAACCCCATTCCAGACGGAGGGGCCCCATGGGTGAATACCAACGGATCCCACCCCCCACACTTTTTCGTAAGGACCCTAAATCTATTGACTGGTCTTTGGTAAAGACATTGCCGGCATCAAAAAATATCAGACCTTTTAGTCCGGCTTTTTCGATCAAGGGGAAAATAAATTCCAGATTGAATTGCACCATCTGCTCACCGCCGATACTTTGGCCGGTCGCCAGGTCCTTGGGGCTGATATCTCCGTATTTAAAGCCTCGAATGGAGTTGATGCCGCCCAAATAAAATTTTTCATATAAAGGCAAGTCCCCCCCCGGATTCTGGGTGATATATCCCCATTTTCCGTTAACAAAAAAAGTGGTCTGCTTAAAGAAAGGGATGTGCCAACCCGAACTGGCCAGATAGCGGGTAAAATAATTGGTCCCTCCCAGCGGGCCGCCGGCAAATTCCACAGAAGCACTGTTTACCGATCCTTTGGTGGTATTAAAGATCTGATCTCGAGTATCCCTGCGAAGGGTTAGTCGGACACTGCTTGTTTGATGGCGGCCTTTCATATCTTGAATAATCTGAGCGGCGCTATCGATGACATCGGTCACGTTGGCGTCATCGTAGGCATAGGCAATAAAAGCCCGGGTGTCTTCGGCCAGGATGGGATAGCCGAAACCCAACGATCCGCCGATACTTTCTTTGGAATATTCTTCATAGATATGGGTCCAATTATAGATATTGGTCTCACTGGAAATCCGGGTATTAAAAAGCCAAGGTTCGAAAAACCCCAGGTTATAACGGGTGGTCACTCCCCCCAATTGGGCATCCAAACTTAAACGCTGCCCTCTGCCGAAAAGATTTCTTTCAGAAATCTGGCCCATGACCATAAAATTTTCAACGGCACTATAGCCCGCTCCCAGAGAGAAGGAGCCGGTCATCTTTTCCTTGACCTCCACCTTCAATTTCATACGATCCTCCTGAGTCCCGGGGGAAGTCGAGAGATTGATTTCTTCAAAATAATCAAGTCGATGAAGATTTTGATTACTTTTTCTAAGGGCTTTGGCGTCAAAGAGACCTTGTTCGGCCACACCGAATTCCCGGCGAATGACCTTGTCCCGGGTTTTCACATTCCCGACGATATCGATGCGTTCAAAATAAACCTTGGCCCCTTTCCTGATCTCATAAACGAGATCGACCCTGAGAGCGACGGGATCCTCCTGGATTTGGGGATTGATTTCGACAAAAGCAAACCCTTCATAGGAATAAAGATCATTCAGCATTAAAATGTCTTTGCGAATCACCTCTCGATTATAAAATTTCTCCTTGGTGATGGCCAGGACGGCCATCATTTTTTCCTGAGATTGAATTAAATCACCCCGAATGGTCACCTGCCCCATTATATAGGGCTGCCCTTCATCGATAGAAATAGTTACAAACAGCCAATCTCCTTCATGCCGTATGTTCGGTTCTCCCACTTTGGCTTTCAAATATCCATGGTTGTAATAAAAGGAAGCTATTTTTTCCAGATCCTGTTCCAGGAGTTCCTTCTTATAAACCCCGGAGGAGGTGAACCAGGAAAAATACCCTTTCTCATTGGTATCCATAATGGATTTCAGTTGTTTCTCGGGAAATCCTTTATTCCCTTGCAAGGTTATGGTTTTGATATAGACCTTTTTCCCCTCTACGATATTGAAAACGACCACAGCCGCCTGTCCTTGGTCCTCATAGGTGACCGAATAGTTAATCCGAATATTGTAATATCCTTTAGACTGGTAAAAGGCCGTCAACTTCTCCTGGGTTTCATTAACCGTGTTCAAATTTAAAATTGTATAGGATTTGATGGTGACCTGTTCTTTGAGTTCTTCCTCTTTCATTTCTTTATTGCCACTGAGATCGACCCGTTTTACAAAAGGGCGCTCCACAACCACGAAGGTAATCAATTTCCCTTGCGGATTTTCATTCACTTCCAAACGGACATCGGAAAAAAATCCCATCTTGAAAATAGCCCGGAGATCCTGATCCAGGAATTCAGGGATGTAGGGTTCGCCGGACTTTGATTTCAGTTCTTTTTCAATGGTCTGAGTCTCAATCCTTTGGTTCCCCTTAATGGAAATCCCGATGATTTTTTCCTGCCTCGAAATCCTTGAGCCCACTTCCTTTGAAAACCGTTCTATCAACCTCAGAATATTTTCCAGCCCTTCATCCGTCAAGGAAAAGGTCAAGGGGGGCTTTTCGGTCGTGAGGTCCAGGAGATTTCCGGTCAGATTCATCCGTTGGCCGATTTTGGTCAGACTGCCAAAGATCAGAAAGTCTACCTCCAGTTGTTTTCCAATCGTTCGAAGTTCCTTCCAATCCGTGGGGACCTTTTGGGTCTGCCAGGGTTGGGTTTTGGAAAGGGGAAGAACCGTGATATTCTGTTTATGTAAGCTGTCGGACAGGGCCTCCAAAATATTTTTCTGCAGATAGGACAAGTTTGTTTGACTGTGTATGGCAAAAGGCATCAAGGCAACCTTACCCTTCGAATCGGCCCCATGAAGTTGCGACCTTGTAAGAAACTGAACCATAAAAAAAACCATGAGGATCAAAATGATTTTCTTCGGCATAGACACTCCCTTTTGATTCTTAGATTTTGAATTCTGAGAATCTATCTCTCGCTAAACCGTCAGGCCACGCTTTTGGTGGCGTGACACCATGATCCGGTCGGCCGTTCGACTTTGTCGAACTAAAAGAAATCATCCATTCGGATGCCGGTACCTTTTTTTCAGAAGTCAGGATTCATACTCCGGGAAAAAGCCTCAAATTCCTGTTAGGGATTGTCCTCATGTTGCCTGAGGCTCCCGGGTTCCAAAATTAAACATCTGAGTCTAGCCGACAGCCATTTCTACGGCCTTGCCTTCAATAATTTCCACATTTCTCTTGAATCGTCCGGACAATTCCTGATTATGAGTAACCATCAAGAAGGTCACCCCTTTTTCCTGGTTGAGTCGATTAAATAGGTCGATGATCTGGGTACCGGTTTTTCGATCCAGGTTTCCCGTCGGTTCATCGGCGAGAATCAATTGGGGAGCCCGTATCAAAGCCCGGGCAATGGCGACCCGTTGCTGTTCCCCGCCCGACAGCTCTCCGATCCGGTGATGCAAACGATCTTTAAGACCCAGTTGGGACAAAATTTCTTCAGCTCGTTCCCGGGCTTCCCGATTGCCCTCCCCGGCTATCAATAAAGGCATCATGGTGTTTTCCAGCGCCGTGAATTCAGGCAGTAAATGGTGAAACTGGAAAACAAATCCGATCTTCTGATTACGAAATCGGGCCAGGTCTTTTGCCGACTGTTCAAATATATTTTGCCCTTCAAACAGGACCTGACCTCCGGAAGGCCGATCCAGGGTTCCTAGAATATGCAACAACGTTGATTTCCCGGTTCCCGAGGCCCCTACCACTGCCAGGGTATCCAGTTGATAGAGTTCCAGATCAAGATTTTTAAGCACCTCCACACGATGCTGGTTGTTGACAAAGAACTTTTCTAAATTCTTGATCTTGATCAAGGGTTGGGACATTAACTTGGCCTATTCATACCTTATGGCTTCGGCTGGGTCAAGACGGGAGGCCTGCCAGGCCGGATATAAGGTGGCAATCAAACTAATCCCCAAGGCCGAAACCACGATCAGAAGGATGTCCCCCGCCTTCATCAATACCGGGAGAGAAGAGATATAATAGACATCACTGGGCAGCTTGATAAATTGATATTTTTCAAGAATCCGACACAAACCCAACCCGCCCACCAGTCCCAGCGCTGTACCCACCGTTCCTATAATAACCCCTTCCAGGATAAAGATCTTCATGATACTTGTGGCGGTGGCCCCCATGGATTTTAGGATGGCGATATCTTTTGTTTTTTCCATAACGACCATGATCAAAGAGGCCACGATGTTAAAGGCCGCCACCAGGATAATCAGGGCCAGGATGATGAACATGACCAACTTTTCCAATTTCAAAGCGGAGAACAGGTTCTTGTTCATCCGCATCCAATCTTTGGTCCAATAGGGGAATCCTAGTTTAGTCTGGATAGCCCGGGCAATCCCATCGGCCTTATAAATATCCCGCGTTTTGACTTCCAGACCAGTAACCTTATTCCCAAGGGTCAGAAAAGACTGGGCTTGGGAAAGCGCAATAAAAGCTATAGTGGAATCGTATTCGAACATCCCCGACTCAAAAATTCCTACCAGCCGGAAAGGTCTCATCTTGGGAACTCTCCCCAAGGGAGTCATTTCCCCCAAGGGTGAAATGATGGATAGGGTATCGTTTAAAGAAAGACCCAGGCTCCTGGCCAACTCTTGGCCTAAAACGATCCCCCCCAATTCCTGGTCTTTTTGGCCTTCAGCCAGAGGAGGGCCTTCCAATGCTTGCCAGCTCCCTTTTTTCAATATCCGATCCAGGGAAATCACCTTGGGGGCGCTCTGAATATCGACCCCCCTAAGAACAGCCCCGGTCACTTGACCTTTGGTACTCAACATGACCTGGGTCAGGATGAAGGGAGTAGCCCCGGTAACCCCGGGAACCGATTCCACACGCTGAGCCACCTGAGTATAATTCTCTATGGCATTGTCATAGCTTAATACCAGGGCATGGGAATTCAGACCCAGGATTTTATTTTTCAAGTCATTTTCAAAACCGCTCATAACTGCTATCACAACAATCAGGGCCATAACCCCCAAGGCGACTCCGCCCATGGAAATAAAGGTAATGATGGAAATAAAAGTCTGTTTCCTTTTGGCCTTCAGATAGCGATAACTGACAAAAAATTCAAAAGACATGAAAAACTTTCTATCGGTTGCTCGTTCCTTGTTGCTGGTTACTCGTTATATCAAAGCAGGATATTACTTATTAACCAGCCACCCATAACGAGTATAACAATCATCCTGTCTCCAAACCTTTGCCCGGTTTTAAGAGGGGGAACAAAATCACTTCCCGAATGGAAGGGGCATCAGTGAATAGCATAACCATCCGATCAATACCGATCCCTTCCCCGGCGGTCGGCGGCAAGCCGTATTCCAGGGCCGTCAAATAATCCCAATCGATGTCCTGGGCTTCATCGTCGCCTGCCTCTTTGGCCTTCATCTGATTGATAAAACGCTCTTTTTGATCCAAGGGGTCATTGAGTTCCGTAAATCCGTTAGCCATCTCACGCCCGCAAATAAACATTTCGAAGCGATCGGTTATTTCCGGATCTTCCTGACTTCTTTTGGCCAGAGGGGATACTTCTATGGGGTAGCCGATGACAAAGGTCGGCTGACGCAATTTGGGTTCCACCACCTGCTCAAATATTTTGGTCAGGGCTTTACCATGGCCGTCGGCAGATTTTAGATCCGCCCCCAGGGAACGGGCCATTTCGATGGCCCTCTGGGGATCTTTTAAAATCCCGGGATCAATATTTCCAATATCGACCAGGGATTGGAGAAAAGGGATTCGTCTCCAAGGAGGAGTTAAATCAATAGACTCTCCCTGGTAGGTCCAAGTTAAACTACCCTTGATATTTTGAGCCAGGGAAGAAAAAAGTTCTTCGGTCAAAGCCATTAAATCCTGATATGTGGCATAGGCCTGGTAGAATTCAATCATAGTAAATTCAGGGTTATGTTTGATGGAGATCCCTTCGTTCCTAAAATTCCTGTTTATCTCAAAAACCTTATCCACGCCCCCGATGACTAGACGTTTCAAATAAAGTTCTGGGGCAACCCTTAAAAAAAGTGGAAGACTCAAGGCGTTATGGAAAGTTTCAAAGGGTTTTGCCGTAGCCCCGCCGGCAATGGGTTGCATCATGGGGGTCTCAACTTCCAAAAAACCTCTTTCAGTCATAAAATTCCGGATCAAATGAATCATTTGAGAGCGTAACTGAAAAATTTCCCGGACTTTGGGATTGACCAACAAGTCCAAATAACGCTGACGATATCGTTGTTCCACGTCTATCAAACCGTGGAATTTTTCCGGCAAGGAACGTAAAGATTTTGATAACAATTGAATTTTTGTGGCCAGAAGGGTCAACTCCCCTGTTTTGGTCCTGAAAAGGCTGCCCTCCAGACCCAGGAAATCACCCAGGTCGATTTTTTTAAAAAGGGAGAACTGATCCTCCCCGATCAGGTCCTTTTTCAGGTATCCCTGAATACGCCCCGTCCCGTCTTGTATATGAAAAAAGATACTTTTGCCAAAGTCCCGTTGGGTCATTAATCTTCCCGCGGTACGAACGATTAGTGTTGATTCATCGGGGGGAGTTCCCTCCAGGGAACCAAACTGGTCGTGGATTTCCTGAATTTTATGACTAAGCTGGTTATAACTGGGGTAGGGGTCAATCCCCAGCGCTTTCAATTCCCCCGTTTTTTTCAATCGCTGTTGTCTTAGCTGGTTCTCTTCTTCCATTGACTAAGTCCTTTAAACCCGTTACAATTATTTACAAGACTAAAACGTCAGGCTACGTCTTGGGTGGCGTGACACCACGATCCGCTCGGCCCGCACGGCTTTGCCGAGCTCCTCAAGAGGCATCCATTCGGATGCCGTATGTCGAGCTTTAGAAGAGGCTTCCATTCGAAGCCTGGACATCAAAATAGGCTGGAGTAACGAGCAGCCTTGAATCCTATTTTCGTGTTAAAGAAATTAAACAACGAATATTAAATTATTTTCCATAATTAGTCAAGAATAAACCCTGATCGGTAGTGTCCTAATTTGAAAACCAAATCAGGATACTACCCCCCCTGATCGCTCTTGAAGGAATCCTTGGTTCTCTTAAGTTTGACCCATTTAATTGCTGATATCAATCAGGAGGCCGTTCCCGCTTTATTGCCTTTCATGAAAGAACCTTGTATCTTTCTAAGCCGCCGAGGCGGGTATTTACTTTTCTGGGTTATCTTACTTAAACCAGAGGTTAAAATTTCGAATCTAGGAACTCCCCCTGCTTCGTCTAAACACCAATTGATAATTACCAGAAAAACTTTTACAAAGTGTAATATTTTTTTTACAATTCTGGTTTTGTAAGATTCAGAAAAAAATTTATTCTGATTACAGGGATTGGCCGTATATTTTTAACATATTGTTATCAAATAATTTTTTTAATTTTACTTGCCAGGGGGACCTATTCGGAGTTCTGGCATGGATATTGCGTGCTTTTTATCACAAGGAAAGAAATGCCCTTAGGGTTATAAATTCGCCTTTAATTTTGGTAAGGAGGAAAACAATGCAGGGATTGTGGAAAAAAATAGTATTTCTGGTCGGGATGGGACTTTTATTTATCCCTGAGCTTGCCTTGGCCGCAGGAGAAAAAGCAGATTTAATTGTTATTGTGGCCGATACCCGCCGATTGACGGGCTGGCAGGCCTGGTGGGCCAACCTTTACAATGAAAGCCATGCCTACTTTACCGCTGTGACGGTTATAACGATACCGGTAGTGGGGTTGATCCTGGGATTAGTTGCGGATTTCGTGATGAAACGGATTGGAATTGACTTGACATCCAGGGAATTGTCGGAACATTAGAAGCCTTTACGGTTCAAAAGAGGAGGATTCATAATTTTATCATTCAAGACTTTCATCGGAATTCTTGCCCCTTTGAACCCCTGAATTCTTTTGAATATAAACTGTTTCTAAGATCATAAGCTTATTGAGGAGGAAATATCACATGGATTGGTTATATGTCTTAATGCCTATTTCCGGTGTAACCATCTTCTGGCCGGGACTGGTTATCCTGGGATTAGGAGTCGGAATAATTGGCGGATTTTTTGGAATGGGCGGGGCCTGGATGGTTACCCCGGGGCTTAATATCCTTGGTTTTCCCATGGCTTTTGCCATCGGAACCGATGTGGCTCACATGGCCGGCAAATCCTTGATTTCTACCCTGCGCCACGGCAAGTTCGGCAATGTTGACTATAAACTTGGGTTCATAATGCTCATCGGCACCATTGTTGGATTTGAAATCGGGGCGCAAATGATCATGTGGTTCGAACGTTTGGGTAAAGTGGATTTATACGTTCGCTGGTTATATATTATTTTGTTGACCTTGATCGCCTGGATGGTTTTCGCCGATGTATTTAAGAAACGAAAGAAGGAGAAAGAACTCAAGGCCGCGGGACAGGAATTGGATAATCTGGCCACCGGTATTGAATGGCACAAGACCCTGCACAAAATCAAGATTCCTCCCATGATGCATTTCACGGCGGCCCAGATCTATTGCACCGCCTGGCTGCCGATCTTCGTCAGCTTTTTAACCGGTTGGCTGGCCGGGATCCTGGGGATCGGCGGCGGATTGATCCGCATGCCGGCTTTGATTTATTTTGTCGGATGCCCAACCCATGTGGCGGTGGGAACCGATCTGTTTGAAGTGATGATATCCGGATTGTACGGGGCCGGCACTTATACCTTTAAAGGCCGGACCGAACTCGTGGCCGCCCTGATCATGTTGATCGGCGCGGCTATCGGGGCGCAGATAGGAACCGTAGCCACCAAATACATCAAGGGTTATGGGATCCGAATCGCTTTTGGGCTGGCGGTTATCGGCTGCGGAATTTCGGTGATCATGAAACTCCTTCCTAAGTATTTACCGGCCTGGAAAGCCCTGTTGGATGGTTCAGCGACCGTTCTGGTCCTGGGATTGGTCAGTGCTTTATCCATCTATATTTTGGTTAAAATGCTCCAAGGGGCCAAACAAGAGCTGGCCATGAAGAAAAGATAGGAAAGAGGTGCCTTATGAAAAAAATCTATTGGATAATCGCACTAACGTTGATGCCGATCATGATAACCCTGGGTTGCGGAGAATTGGGCAAGGTGGACCAAGGCAGGGTTATTCAATTCGATAAAGCCAAAGGGACGGCAACCTTGATCCTGGATAAAAATGCCGATCCCCAAAACCCGGAGTACAGTTATCTCCCGCCCATAACCTATACCCTTCCCACCAATCTTGAGGAAATGGGACCGGACCCGAAGGTCGGATTACGCATGAAACTGGATATCCCCAAGAAACAGATTGTCATTTTCGATACCAGGACTCAAGACTTTAAAACCCTTCAATATACCCTGGTGGATCAAAAGGAAAATATCAACAAAGAGGATCCTTTGGTCTTTGATAAAGAAAAGGATAAACCAAAACCATTTCCGGTTATTGATCGGGAAAAGAAAACCATAACCCTTTATTCAAAAAGACAACAAACCCTGATCACCTTTTCCCTTCCCGAAGAATACTTGGCCTTGCCGGAAAATACCTGGGATTCCGGTGATGAGGTCCGTATTTATTACAAGGAAAAGGGAAAGGCCCGGCGGTTTATGAACGTCACTAAAACGGATATTTTTAAGAAATAGGCTTGAGGCACAAGGCTATGGGCAATAGAACAACGAAAAAGGGGTTTAAGGTTAATGGTTTCATGTAAAAAAGTATTTTCAAACAATTTCTCTCTTGTTTAAACCTTGGACCTTTAACCCGTAACCAGTTGGCTATCTACCCATTGCCCTTAGCCTATAGCCAACGAATATTGATGAATCTAAAACAAACATCAACCTGGAGCCGCTGGGCAGGAAGAATAGGGTCTTTTTTATGTATCCTTCTCTTTCTGATTATAATCGATGCCCTGGTTTCCAGATTCAGAGAACCTCCTAACCTATTTTCCGGTTTGCCGGGGGACCGCCTGGCGGTCAGCGGTTCCCTGGCGGGAAAAACAGAACAGGTCAGTGAGTTGACCTATCAAACCAATTCCCCGGATATTCAGCTCGAGTTGGAAGCAATACAGACAGGCTTCTGGTTGGGAGGGTATCAATGGAACGGAAATTTGAGCATCAACCGGAGCACTCCACCCGGTCGCTATCAACTAACGGTTCAGCCTAAGAAATCCCCGACCGGTAAATCTTCTTCTCTTTCCCAAATCCGGGTGTATCAAGACCTGAGGGAATTACAAAGAAATTCAAAATCTTATCTGGTGTGTTCTCTTGGAATTTATGCCTGGCAGGCCGGTCTTTTCCTGATCCCTTTGATTATCTTTACCTTTGGTTTTGTTTTTTATCTTTCTCATAAAACGGAAAGCCTTTTGGGGGAACAAGGGAAAGCCGAAGTTTATCGGGTCCGTAATGGGGAAACAGGTTGTGAGATTTCCTTTGGGCTCGGGAGTAAACAGGGAATTCAGGCGGGAAACAGCCTTCGGGTTATCGACCATCAGGGAACCCCCCGGGGATCAATAATCGCGGGAGAGGTTTTTGAAAATCATTCAACGGCCCTGGTGGATCCAAGTCTGAATGTTCGTCCGGGGTTTATTATTTCCCGCACTTGAGCAAGTTCACCCAATTCCCCGGATAATTTTATAAACCTAGGGAATTTACATTTTAATAAAAGGGGGGGCTCAACAAATCAAGAAACAGACGTTCTCCATATCTTCGATAACCGGGCCTTGAATTTAGTGCAGGAAAAAAAATCCCTTTCCAGTTTTTGTTATGGTATAAGGTAGTAAAAGCAAAAAGCATGGAAGAAAAACATTACAAAAAATTATGGCTTAAAATCATCTTTACCACCCTCGGTTTTTCATTAATCCCCCTGGTGGCCTTAGGGGTTACCATCTATTATCAGTTCAGCGTCTCTTACTCAGCCAAAATATATGAAAATTTGAAAACCCTGTCTGAAAACCGTCGCAGCGCCCTCGATCTTTTCTTCGATGAACGGGTTTCCCAACTGGCCACAATCGCCCATACCCATTCCTTGAAGCAATTGGGTGATGAGACCTATTTAGATAAGCTTTTTTATACCATGCAGACCCGTTCCAAATCCTATATCGATATCGGAATCATCGACCAGGAGGGCAATCACCTGGCTTATATCGGTCCCTATCCCGAACTGAAAGAGGTCAATTATAAAAATGAGGACTGGTTTCAATCGGCCATGTCCAGTGGAATTTATATCAGCGATGTATTTCTGGGCTATCGAAAATTTCCCCATTTCATCATTGCCATCATGAGCCGCAACGGGGATAAAAGCTGGATCCTGCGGGCAACCATTAACTCCGACATCATCGATAATATCGTACGGGCCGCCCAAATCGGGAAAAAGGGAGATGCCTTCATCATTAACAAGAAAAATATCCTTCAAACCGCCCCTCGATTCAGCGGCGACCTTTTCGGGTTTCCCAAATCGCCGGATTTTTCCAAAATAGTCGAGCCCCAGGTGGAATCGATTAAAATCGATGGGGTCCATAGTCTCTTTGCCGCTACGCAAATGATCAATACCAACTGGATTCTGGTGGTCAAAGAAGACCCCAGGGAACAGTTGACCCCTTTGCTTAGAGCCCGAACGATTGCCGCTTTTCTTTTTCTGGGAGGCATTCTGTTGATCGTCATCGGAGCCTTTTTATCCACCCGCTCCATGATGCAGCAATTAATCAGAGTCGACCGGGAAAAGGCCGCAGGGGAAGACATGGTGATCCAATCCAGCAAGATGGCCGCCCTGGGGAAAATGGCCGCCGGGATTGCCCATGAGATCAATAATCCTCTGGCGGTGATCGGAGAAAAAGCCGGTTGGATCAAAGATCTTCTGGCTGAAGAAGATCTTTCCAAAAGTGAAAACTTCAAGGAATTTGAAGATGCGGTCAAAAGGATAGAGTTCCATGTGGAACGGGCTAAAAAGGTGACCCATCGGCTCCTGGGCTTTGCCCGCCGAATGGAACCCGCCCATGAACAGGTGGATATCAATACCACCCTGCATGAAACGGTTGATTTTCTGGAAAACGAGTCCCGATTCCGCAATATCGATATCCAATTGGACCCTTATCCCAACCTCCCCACCATTATGAGTGATTCCTCCCAGTTACAGCAGGTTTTCTTAAATATCATCAACAATGCCATCGACGCTATTGGAAAGGGCGGGGAAATACATATCCGGACCTCTTATCTTTCCTCGAACAACGAAATCATGATCGAAATCGCCGATAATGGACCGGGGATCCCCAAGGAAAATCTGGGGAAAATTTTTGACCCCTTTTTCACCACCAAAGAAGTGGGCAAGGGCACAGGCTTAGGTCTTTCGATTGTTTACAGCATAATTGAAAAACTGGGAGGTCGGATCATGGTGGCCAGTGAAGAAGGCCAGGGCACGACCTTTACCATCTATCTTCCGGTCAAATAAGGAGTATCCGGGAACAGGAAATATCCGTTAGGCCAGGGCCGAGGATCCTGATTTATTCGAGTCCATTCAATTATACCAATGGGCAAAAGGGAGGGTTATGGCAGAAAAATTTAATATTTTGATTGTGGATGACGAAGAAGATTTTCGGGTAACCCTGGTCAAACGATTACAAAAACGCAACTTAGACGTTTTCGGTGCTGAAAGCGGTCAAAAGGCCCTGAACCTGATGGAGGCTATGGTTTTTGATGTAGTCGTCCTGGACGTCAAAATGCCCGGGATGGATGGGATTGAAACCCTAAGGGAAATGAAGAAAATAAATCCCTTAACGGAGGTGATCCTGCTCACCGGCCATGCTTCCCTGGAATCAGGCATTGAAGGGATGAAATTAGGGGCTTTTGATTATGTCATGAAACCCGTGAATATTGACGAATTAATGGAAAAAATCCATCAAGCCTATGAGCGAAAACAGATTCAGGAGCAGGAAAGGCAATAGTTCCCTTCCAGAAAATTGTTGGCCAGGGCTTCGACACTGGTCTCACTGTGCATAAGCATATCCATCTGACGGGTAAATAAAAGTAACCGGCCGAGCTGATCCAATTTTTCTTCGATCAAGGGGGCCTCATATTTTTGAAAACGAGCATCTGCCCGGTCTCCATTGACATCCACCACAAAATCCAGGGCCTTTAGAATCAAACCGATAGCCCGAACGCGACGATTGCGGCGGGTATCATCCGCCGCCCCCCCCTTGAAAGAAAAAGTGATATAATTCATATTATCAATAGGGCCGCAATAAGAATCCAAAACGCTGTAATGATAGCCCACCCGGGAACTAAAGTTAAGATACTTGTCGGAAATGATGGCGTAGCTTTTTTCCCCGAAGCGTTCATTACCGGCCTGGGGGGGGGCCAGCATCTGCTCCCGCATTACCGAAAAAAATCCACCTATACTGACCGGTCGTATCTGGGGCTGCTGAAACGCTTCATGCGTCATCCCTTTTAAAAGGGCCTTAAACGGCACAGAAGCAATATTATTAATTGAAATATTTTTAAGGGCTTCCTGGGCTTTTTCAATATGTAATCCCTCCCCCAGATCGATCACGTAAAGATCCAAAGGAATCTTGGCCTTCAGTTTAAAAGCGAACCCTTCTTTTCCGGAGACCAGATCACTGAGTTGAAACATCTCAGCATAGGAACGCTCATGGACGAGTCGTCCGATATCATGGAGGGTCCGACAAAATTCGGGAGCGAAATTAGCCGCCTTGGGATCCATTAAAGATAGAGGAACTATCCAGTCAGCCACCCGTCTCAAGATTTGATAAACCGGCGTCCCTTTCATTGGTGATTCAGACGTATTCTGAAAAGCCGACAACTCCGGAACGTTTCCCTGATAAACCCGTCCCGAGAAGGCATCCACCGTAATTTCCATCCCGCTGGGAATCGTCGAAGTGGCCAGGCGGGTGTCCAGGATTGTGGGAACGGCAAACTCTCTGGCCAAAGAGGCCATGTGACCGGTGACGCTTCCCAGATCAGTTAAAATGGCGCGGGCCTTTTTCATGACCATGACAAACTTGGGCGAAGAATGCTTGGCCACCAGAACCGCCCCTTCCGGAAAATTCAACAGATCTTCATCCGATTGAATCTGAAATGCCGGGCCAAACCCGATTCCGGGAAAGGCCACTGCTCCATCCTCGATTAACAAGGGATAGTTGGGAATCATCGGGATCGAGGTAAGACCGGTTTCAGGAGAATGGACCTGAAGGGGCCGCGATTGGAGGATAAGAAGACGCCCGGTTTCATCCAGGGCCCATTCAATATCTTGGGGGCTTTTAAAGTGGTCTTCCAGCTTCAAGGCGTATCCGGCCAGAGTGCTGATCTGATCCGGTGAAAGACAGGGACTATCCTGGTCTTCAACAGGAACGGGAACTTCTTTGATTCCGCCTTGGGAATCATTGATTAACTGGACCGGTTTGTGTGAAATGGCTGTGACCAGGATATTCAGGGAACCGTCCTTGGCTACGGTGTAGGAGTCCGGCGTGATTCGCCCTTCTACCGCATAGGGACCCAATCCCCAGACAGCGGTCATGGTAATATGATCTTCTAAAATATTGAAAGGATGGTGGGTATAGATTACGCCGCTTGATTTGGAGTTGATCATCTGAAGGCAGGCCACACTCATGGCAATATCCTCATCCCGGATTCCTTTGTTCAGACGATAGGCCATGGCTCTGGGGGTATATAAACTGGCCACCACCTTTTTATAATTCTCAATCAATTGATCGGAGGAAACATTCAATACCGAGAGATATTGTCCGGCAAAGGAGAGTTCGCTGTCTTCACCGATGGCACTGCTTCTCAAGGCCACTTTGGGCGAGGGACCCGTTGAGCCGGCTTCCCCTATCCGATCAGCCATTTGGATATAGGCTGAACGGATGTCTTGCTCCAATTCACTTGGGAACGGGGAAGATAGGATGAGCTGTTGGATTTCTTTACTGGCCCGGCTGATGGTTTCCGGATCATTGGGATCGATTTCCACCTTGATGGCATTGATTTTATCAAAAAGTTCATTATTGCTTAAAAAGGTCTCAAAGGCCCGGGTAGTAATGGCAAACCCTTCCGGGACCGGGAGATGTAATCGACTGTGAATTTCTCCCAGATTGGCATTTTTTCCTCCCACCCAGTCCACCATCTCTTTATTAATTTGCGAATAGATCAATATGGACTCGGTCGGAGGAGGTTCTTTTTTCACTCCCAGCTCGGATTGGATTTTAGTTTTTATTTCCTCCAGCACTTCAAAGAGCTTGGCATACCGATGATTGGATAAGTCATCAATATTTTTAATCATCCTTAAAATATGGAAGATGGCCCGATCCGTTTGGGTTTTGACATAAGACATGCCGAAGATCTGCCGGCCTCTGAGCATTTCCTCCATGTCCGTTATGACCTTCAAGAATTGGAAATTAGAATCCAGGAGCATCTTAAAAGAGGAATATTTATATCGAAACAAAAGGGCCAGACGATCCTTATCCGGACCTTTACTCCGGGTTTTCCATTTATTGAATAGGTTAAATATTGTCATCATATAAAGGTACTATAATGAAAACCCTATAGATTGCAACCGTTACCTTAGGCCTCCCCATTTCCCCGAATATTAAAAGGGGATAGCCTGTTCCATGGCACTCAGCAATTTTCCCAAGGTTTCTTCCTGTAAAGCGC
Organism: uncultured Thermodesulfobacteriota bacterium; assembly: GCA_964609705.1. Classification (GTDB taxonomy): domain Bacteria; phylum Desulfobacterota; class RBG-13-43-22; order RBG-13-43-22; family RBG-13-43-22; genus RBG-13-43-22. Next base: position 25,649 of record CAZSTT010000003.1, on the reverse strand, counting down.
AGATCGTGACGGCCTGATAGCGGGCGCACTGGGTAGCCGCATATTCCCGGGAAACCAGATCGACCTTATTGAAGACCCGAAGGGTCCGGATCCGGGAAAGGCCCAACTCATCCAACAGATTTTCTACAACCGACATCTGATCCTCGAATCGGGGGTGACTGATATCAATGACATGTAAGAGGAGATCGGCATCTTCCAATTCTTCCAGGGTGGCCCGAAAGGCGGTCAGCAAATCCTTGGGAAGATTTTTTATAAAGCCAACGGTATCGGTGATAATGACTTCTTGTTCCCTGGGAAATCGAAGTCGACGACTGGTCGGATCCAGAGTGGCAAAATAGAGATTTTCGGCCTTCAGGTGACTGCCCGTCAGGGTATTTAAAAGAGTGGATTTACCGGCATTGGTGTAACCGACAATGGAGATCACCGGTAATCCCTTCCGGATCCTTTTCCCCCGCCTTTGCTTACGCTGGGTTCGGATGGCCTCCAATTCATTTTGAAGGCGATGAATTTTTTCCCGGACCCGGCGACGGTCGATTTCCAATCTGGTTTCTCCAGGTCCCCGGCCTCCAATCCCCCCGGTCAACCGTGAAAGGGCATCGTCCCTCCCGACCAGACGAGGCAGGATATATTTCAATTGGGCCATCTCCACTTGGAGTTTGCCCTCCCGGGTCCTGGCCCGTTGGGCAAAGATATCCAGGATCAACTGGGTCCGGTCGATAACTTTCAGATCGGTGAAATCGGTTAAAGAGCGGACTTGGGATGGGTTCAAGTCCTGATCAAAAATCAATAGGGTGGCCCCGAGTTGGAGAGCCCGGATGGACAGACTGCTCAACCGGTCTTTGCCCATAAGGAATTTAGAGTTGACCTCTTTTCTGGACTGAATCACCGTTTCCAATACCCAAAGACCAGCAGAGCGGGCCAATTCCTCCAACTCCTGCATGGATTCCTGGACGGAGGCCCTGGGCAGGGTGGTCACACTGACCAGAATCGCCTTTTCGCCCTGGAGAGGAATTTTTTTGGATGCAATCTTTCTGCCCCATTCCTCCTCGAGAGAGCGGATCAATCCATCGACTTCCACGCCGGATTGCCCGATTTGTTCCGGATCCATTACGATCCATTGTTTCCCTTCCGGATTGTCGGGCAGCAAGTGGACCGAATACAGTCGCTGCGCCTGTCCGGCTGGATTGACCCCGATGGCGGTTATCATATCCAGCCGCAGCAGGGCTAAATCCATTTTGTCTTCCTCGCTGATCGGTTCCCCTTTTAAATGGGTATGGAGTAACCGAAGGCCCTTGAGCCGCCCGGCCCCTATCCGGGATTGGGACAAATGGGGGATGACGATGGATTGGTCATCCCCAACGATCACGGTTTCGATTCCGCCTCTCCGGTTGATTAACAGACCGATTTGGCGATTGAGTTCACAAGAAAGTTGGGCTATAAAAAAAGCTAGGTCAGGAGAAACAATTTGGGAAGGATTGATCTGTCGGCGAAATAGAGATTCGAGTTTTTTTATATGGAGGGCCTTGAGACCGGCCGTTTGTCCGAAGATACGGTGAATGATCTGGTCCTTATTGTGCGAAAATAGCGTACAGAGTCAACAGAGCCCTGTTTTTATGTCCCGGCCTCCTTGGAGGCCTCCTGTTTAGGTCGGGCCGCTCGATCCGCTCGGCTTTGCCGAGCTCCAAGAGGCTTCCATTCGGAAGCCGTATCGCCGAGCTTTAGAAAAGGCTCCCTTGGGGAGCCGATAAGCCGACCGGCTCGAGGTGCCCTGTCCAAAAGGCAGGACACGGCGGTTTAAAAGGGTTCTTCAAGGTCCAAGGCCAGATTTTCAAACCTGGTTTGTTCATTAAAAAATTTCAAAGGAACCGAACCGGTCGGTCCATTGCGATGCTTTCGGAGTAAAATTTCAGCGATCCCCTTGTGCTTGGAATTTTCCTCGTACATTTCTTCCCGGAAGATAAAGCAAATCAAATCAGCATCCTGTTCGATGGCCCCGGATTCCCTGAGATCGGCCAGGACCGGTTTTTTATCATCCCGGCCTTCCGGCCGTCGATTGAGCTGGGACAAGGCAATAACCGGGAGGTTCAATTCCTTGGCCAGGGCTTTTAGAGACCGGGATATCTCGGATATTTCCTGCTCCCTTCGTTCGCTGCCATCTCTCCCTTTCATTAACTGAAGGTAATCGATCACCACCAAACCCAGACCTTGTTCCGACTTTAACCGTCGGGCCTTGGCCCGCATCTGTAAAACGGTCATGGTCGCTGAATCATCGATAAAGATCGGGGCCTCCGATAAAACCCCGGCGGCAGTAGTTAACCTGGCCCACTCCGGTTCCCCGAAAAACCCGCTCCGTACCTTATAGGAATCAACCTTAGCCTCGCTGCAAAGCAACCGCAAGGCCAGTTGTTGCCTGGACATCTCTAAAGAAAAAACCACTACCGGCACTTCATGATCCACCGCAGCGTTTCTGGCTATATTTAAGGCAAAGGCCGTTTTTCCCATACTCGGGCGGCCGGCAATGATAATCAGGTCGGAGTTTTGAAGGCCGGAAGTGAGTTTGTCCAGCAGGGTGAACCCGGTGGGAACCCCGGTGACCATTTCCTTGCGGTCGAATGATTGTTCGATGGTCCCGATACTCTCTTTGATGACCAGACTGAGGGGATAAACCTGAGGATTGATCTTATCCTCGGAGATGGCAAAGATCGATTTTTCAGCCTCATCCAGCAGGTCTTCGGCATCACCGGTAAAAGTATACCCTTTGCCGGCAATCTCGGTGGCCCGGTTGATCAGGCGTCGGAGGATGGACTTTTCCCGGATGATCCGGGCATAGACATCCACATGAATAGCCGAGGGAATGGCATCCGTCAATGAAGTCAGATAGCTGGCCCCTCCGATTTCGTCCAACTGTCCTTTATTTTGGAGAATCTCGGTTAGGGTAATCAGATCGACCGGGGTCCCTTTTCGATAAAGATCCAGCATGGAGGCAAATATCTTGCGGTGGGCCTCACGGTAGAAGTCATCGCCGGTCATGACCTCCAGGACACGGGAGAGGGCTTCCGGTTCCAGTAGAACGCTTCCTAGAACCGACTGCTCAGCCTCCAGGTTCTGAGGAGGGATTTTTAAATTGGCGGAATCCTCATTACTCATTAATTTTATTTGTCTTCCACTACCGATACCTTCAGGGTGGCGGTGATCCCGGCATCCAATTTAATAGGAACTTCATATTGGCCCAGACTGCGGATCGGGTCCTTTAAAGAAATCATTTTCCGGTCCAGCACAATATTTTGCTCAGCCAATTTTTCTATCAGGTCTTTGGCCGATACCGATCCGTATAATTTCCCTTCCTCCTGTACCTTGCGGGACAGTTCAAGGGTGAATAACTCAAATTTTTCAGCCTGTGTTCGAGCGCTTTCCAGCGCTTGGGCTTTTCTTTTTAAGATAATCCGTTTTTGCTCTTCCAGCTCTCTCTGGTGATGGGGCGTGGCTTCCAGGGCTTTTCCCTGGGGGATCAAATAATTTCGACCGTAACCCCTGGTCACCTCCACCAGGTCACCGGCTTTTCCCAGGGTGGAGATATCTTCTTTTAAAATAACTTTCATAATCCAAACCTCCTGAAGATGTTAGCGTGATTTTATCTGATTTTTTCGCTCAAGGCAAGCTTTTGGGATGAAACCTTTGAGACCTTTGAAAAAAGTTTAATTTTGACTATGGTCAAGGAAGACGAAAATTTCAACCACAGGAATCAATATAATGTTTCGAAGGTCGAAATTTTCGCCTGGTGCAGAGATTAGACAAAAGGGGGCTTTTTTCAAAAGTCTCCCCTTGTTCAAGGGGAAAAGAAATAAGTCCTGGGCAAATCTTAGGTTCAGAGCCATTCCTTCTAAGACAATCCGATGCCCCTGACCATCAATTCAAAAAGGATGGACTCCCGGGGGAGTCCGATCAAGATCGCTTTGGAATCCTTGAATCCGGGACTCTTTTAATGTTGAATGGAGGTAGCCAGATAGGGCAGCAGGGCGATCTGACGGGCCCTTTTAATAGCGGCCGTTAATTCCCTTTGATGTTTGGCACAATTTCCGGTGATCCTTCGGGGGATGATCTTTCCCCGTTCGGAAGTAAAATGTTTCAATAATTTAGAATCCTTATAATCGATGATCATCGTACTATCGGCACAAAAACGGCAGACCTTCCGGCGGGGGAAAATTCTTTTCTTCCTTCTGGGTTGCAGCATGGTCTATTCTCCTTCCTTTTCTGAATCGATTTCTTCCACAACCGCTTCCTGGGTTACGACCGGCTCTGGTTCATCGGGAGGGATTTGGGATTCCTGAAGGAGTTGCTCTTTCTTTCTTTCTTCTTCCAGGGTTTCGGGATTGAAAGGATCTCTGGTCTTAACTGTTATAAATTTAAGTATGTTATCATCAATTTTAAGGTTTCGTTCAATCTCTCGAATCATGGCTCCGGGGCCGTAAAAATCAACCAGGAAATAGGTCCCTCTGGATTGCTTTTTAATATCATAGGCCAGACGCCGTTTGCCCCAGTCCTCGGTCTTTATAATAATTCCTTTTTGGGCCGTTATGATCTGAAGATATTTATCCGAAACGGCTTTGGTCTCCTCATCACTCAGATCCGGCTGAACGATAAAAATAAGGTCATATCTCCTCATACTTCCTCCTTATGGCTATTAAAGCCCCCTATGGGGGCAAGGGGAAATTAATAATTTACTTTCCTTTTTCCTTTTTGTCAATTAAAATAAATTGAAAATCTGGATTCAAGGGGTCAAGAATTCGAGTGAATGGCCTGGGAACTAAACCCAGCGGTTCCCAGAAGGGGAACTTTTTTTAGAGCTCGATAAAATCGAGCGTCTGAACCCTAGAATCCTTGAACCCTATTTTCGTATTAAGCCGTCATGCCCCGCCAAGGGCGTGGCACTACCAAAACATGAAAATAGAACTCGTTGAGTAGATGAACCCTATTTTCGCACTGAACTGAAATGGAACCATGAAGGAAAAAACAAAATCACCCAAAGCCCATCCTATTCTCTTTCAAAAAGCCATGGACCTTTTTGAATGCACCCAATGCGGGACCTGCTGCCAGGGCGAAGGGGGGATCTATCTTTCCCGGGAAGAGATTAGACGCATTTCGCTATTTTTAAACCTTTCCCAACAAAATTTTCTTCATAAATTCTGTCTCCAGAAAAATGGAAAGATTTATATCCACACCCGGGAAGACGGATACTGCCATTTTTCCCAGAAAGGCCGATGCAGCATCCACGAAGTCAAGCCCGCTCCTTGCCGGCAATGGCCTTTCTTCCCGCCTATGCTCACCGATCAAGTCAATTGGGAAACGGCCCGCAATTCCTGTCCCGGCCTCACCCCTTTTCCTACCTTCGAAGAATATCTGAACAAAAAAGTCCGGACTCGGAATTCCGAATGATTCTCTCCCTCATGGGCCACCTTTGAGACCCCCGGGGATGCCCCTTTTTATTGTGGATTGGTTTTCTTTCCCTTGATCTTTTCGGACTCAATATTTTTTATTTCTTTTTCTATACGCTCTTTTTGACCCGGATCTTGGTCAACATATCTCCTGGCGGTTTTGAAGTGAAACAAGGCTTTTTCCCGGTCGCCCTTCTTCCCGAAAGATTTTCCCAAATAATAATGGGCCTGACCCAAATTGTTGAGGCTTCCATAGGTCATACCTAAATAATAATATAGGCTATCTTCCTCCGAACCGAGACTTAATGATTTTTTAAAATTTTCCAGGGCTAACAGGTTTTCTCCTTTTTCCTGGTAGGCCCGACCCAGAAGAAAAGCCGTGGTACTGTCTTTGGGATCAACCAGAGAGGCCTGCCCTAATTTTTGGATAGCCTTTTCATAATTCCCTGTCTTCATAAAAACCTGCCCAAGATCTCTCAAAATGTAGAGATCTTGGGGCTTGAGGGTTGCCGCCTTTTCAAATTGAGTGACGGCCGAGTCGAATTTTCCTTCCCGGAGGTCAAGCCAGCCTTGGCCATAAAAAACCCAAAACTGGGATGCGCTGTCTTTGGACCAGGATTGAAAACGATTGCGGGCCCGTTGTAAGTCTCCATAATTGGTCAGTACAACCGTTTGGAGACGGCGAAATTCATCGGAACTCGATCTCTTCCAGGGTCCCTGGTTCTCATAGCGGTGCAATAAATCCTCTACATGCGACATACGGTCTCCGCTCAAGGGGTGGGTTTGCATATAAGCCGGGACCCCTTCGGAACCAAAGGATCCCCAACGTCGAAGTTTGTCCAGAAGGTCGATCATGGTCTTGGGATCGAACCCCGCCCCGGACATATATTTGAATCCATAATTATCGGCATCGTCCTCGTTTTCTCGGCTGTATTTAAGCATAAAGGTCTGGGCTGTGGCCAGAGAACCGACAATAGCGGCACCGGCGATGGTAGGGTCTCCGGCGAGGACCCCGAGCAGGACCGCGGCTATAGTGGCCAAGCCGATCTTTTTTTGTTTTTCGATTTGTGATGAAATATGATGGCGTGCGATATGGGCAATCTCATGGCCAAGTAAGCCGGCCAGTTCTCCTTCCGAGTCCATGATTTCAATAATACCGGTAGTTAGAAAAATATGTCCCCCCGGTACAGAGAAGGCATTTAACTGGGGATCTTTCAATATATAAAAGCGGAAAGGATAAGGCTGGACACCGGCCTGCTTCAGGATTTCCCAACCCAGTTTATTCAGATAATCCAGAATCAAAGGGTCCCGGATCAGAGTGAATTTACTTTCTACCTCCCGGATCACCTCTTCTCCTAATTTTTGTTCCTCCGAATTGGTCAGGGCATAAACCTTTCTTCCGCTGAAAGGGTCCCAGGGCTGAAGGGGAACCAACAGAAGAGCGACCAATATCCCGGAAAAGATTCTAAGGAAATATTTCGGCATTAGGCTCCTTCAATTTATTTCAGCAGATACACCCCGGTCATCTCCTCCGGAATTGGGATGTTCAGGAGTGTCAACAGGGTGGGGGCTACATCGGCCAAAACCCCATCCTTGACCCGAACCTGGGGCCGCTCCGGATCAATCAACAAAAAAGGAACCGGATTAGCCGAGGTGTGGGCCGTATGAGGCCCCCCGTTCTTACGGTCGATCATCTCTTCAGCATTGCCGTGGTCCCCGGTTAATATTACAATCCCGCCCTGTTCAGAAGCGGCCGAAATCACCTGACCGAGACATGAATCAACCACCTCACAGGCCTGGATGGCCGCTTTCAAATTGCCGGTGTGACCGACCATGTCCAGATTGGCAAAATTAACGACCATAAATCCATAACGCCGGGAACTGATCCTTTGGATGATCTCCCGAGTCACTTCCGGAGCACTCATGGCCGGTTTCAAATCATAGGTGGGCACTTCCCGGGTGGAAGGGATCAGACAACGTTCCTCCAGGGGGAAAGGGGTTTCCGCCCCCCCGTTAAAAAAATAGGTCACATGGGCATACTTTTCGGTTTCGGCAATCCGAAGCTGACGGATCCCCTGACGGCTGATGGTTTCCCCCAGGGTATGAACCAGATTTTGCGGGGGAAAGGCCACCTTGACTCTGGGAGAAAAATGGGAGTCATACTCAGTCATGGTCATAAAGGTCGAAAGTTTCGGACGTCCGGCCACCGGAAAAGGAGTAAAATCCTCTTCGATAAAGGCCCGAGAGATCTCTCTGGCCCGATCCGCCCGGAAATTAAAGAAAAAGACCGCATCCCCGTCCTGAATGGTCCCCAGCGGCAGGCCGGTTTCTCCTGTGATCAGACGGGGGGAGACAAATTCATCCGTTTCCCCATTTTGGTAAGCCTCTTCCAAGGCCTGAACCGGGTCCGAAATAAAAACCCCCTGCCCTTCCGTCAAAGCTCGAAAAGCCCGTTCCACCCTTTCCCAGCGATTGTCCCGGTCCATGGCATAGAAACGCCCGCAAACGGAAGCTATCCGACCCACCCCGATTTCGCGGATCTGCTGTTGTAATTGCCGGAGGAATTCCAGACCCATTTTAGGCGGGGTGTCGCGCCCATCGGTGATCGCCTGGACCATAACCCGTTCTAATTTTTCTTTTTTAGCCAAATGAAGCAAGGCCAGGAGGTGATTCAGATGGCTATGAACCCCGCCATCGGAAACCAGGCCCAGAAGATGAAGGGTGATTCCCTCGTCCCGGCATTGTCGAATCATACCCAGTAAACCCGGATGGGTCGCAAAATCGCCCGTTCGGATGGCCCGGTCAATCCGGGTAATATCCTGATAGACAATTCGACCGGCCCCAAGGTTAAGATGGCCCACTTCGGAATTCCCCATTTGTCCTTCCGGCAGGCCCACCGCTTCCCCCCAGCACTGCAGTTGGGCGTGGGGCCATTTCGTGAACAAAATATCCATGGTCGGGGTTCGGGCCTGGGTCACGGCGTTTCCCGCAGAATCCGGGGCTAAACCCCAGCCGTCCAAGATAATGAGGATCAGCGGAGGAGATGACATCAGGAGACCTGGGGATGAAAATCGTTCAGAGGGACCGGCAGGCGAGGGGCTTCCATCCATAACCCCTCCAGGTCATAGAATCCGCGGGCCGATTCAAAGAAAATATGGATGATTACTTCATCATAATCCATCAATATCCATTGACCGGTTTCCACCCCTTCGATACCACGGAGACGGATTCCCTGCTTTCGTAAGGTCTCTTCCAGATGGCCGGACAAGGCTTGGGTCTGGCGGGTCGAGGTCCCGCTCAAGATTAAAAAAAAATCGGCAAAAGAGCAACTATTGCTGACATCGAGTAAAAGGGGATCCCGGGGTTTTTTTTGAAGGGCAACGCGGGCCAGCAGCAGGGCTTTTTCCTGAGGAGATAGTTTTGGTTGACGTTTAGGGGGCATAAAACTTTCTTTCTAAGATATAGTCTTCCACCTTTTCCGGCAGGAGATAATGGATGGTTTGATTGTTCCGTCTTAGCCTGCGAATCCGGGTTGAGGAAATGTCCATCAACGTTACCGGGAACAGGTAAATGGAGTACCCGGCGGGATGCAGAAAGCGATTTTCTCGAGGGAAGCAAAGTACCTCAGGAGATATTTTTTCCATTACAAAAGTTTTGAGATGGTCCCGACCATAACCCGGGCGGTCCATGACCACGAAATGACATAATTTAAAAAGATTCCGATAAGCTCTCCAGGTTTCAATCTCTAAAAAAGCATCGATCCCGAGGATAAAAAAAAGCTCCGAACCGGGATCCAGATTTTCCTTAAAAAACCGCACGGTCTGGATGGAATAGGACTTCCCTTCCCGCTTTTTTTCCACATCCGATACCCGCAGGAAAGGATGCCCGGCGATGGCCAATCGGATCATCTTCAAACGATGAGCAAAGGGAAGCAGGTTGCGGGTTTCTTTATGAGGCGGAACGGCCGTGGGAATAAACAGGAGGCGGTCTAAAGAAAAGGCCTCCTGGATCTCCAACCCGGCCCGGAGATGACCAAAGTGAATGGGGTTGAAAGCCCCTCCGAATAAACCGATGCGTCTCGATGGCGGATGGCGGATGGCGGATGGCGGAGCAGGAAGTTTTTGGTCAAAATCGGAAATCGGCTTTGGGATTTTTCCGGTTTTTAATCCTTGAACCTTGAACTTTGAACCTTGAACCTTATTTTCCTTTTGCCTCACGCCTCTCGCCTCTCGCCGTCAGCCCTTCAGCTTCTGATCTGTCCCTGTCCAAAAACAATAAACTTGGTGGTGGTCAGTTCATTTAATCCCATCGGTCCGAAGGCATGGAGTTTGGAGGTGCTGATTCCGATTTCCGCTCCCAGGCCCAACTGATTTCCGTCGTTGAAACGGGTGGAGGCATTGACCAGAACGACGGAAGAATCCACTGATTTTAAAAATTCACGGGCCCGGTCATAATCCTGGGTGACGATGGCCTCCGTGTGTTGGGAACCATATTTGTGGATATGGGCCACGGCCTCTTTCAGATTTTTCACGACCCGCACCGCGACAATCAGATCCAGATATTCCTCATACCAGTCTTCTTCCGCAGCCTCCCGAATTCCCTTTCCCTTGCCGATGATCTTAAGAGTGGCCGGACAACCCCGGATTTCCACCCCTGCTTTTCGAAATAGTTTGACCATCCCGGGCAGAAAAGTTTTAGCGATATCCTGATGGACCAGCAGTGTTTCCATGGCATTACAAACCCCCGGACGCTGAACCTTGGCGTTGAGACAAATCCGGTTGGCCATAGTCAAATCCGCCCCTTGGTCCACAAAAACATGACAAACCCCTTTGTAGTGTTTCAGGACCGGCATGCGGGCTTGGGCCGTAACCGTACGGATCAGTCCCTCGCCGCCCCTTGGGATTACCAGGTCGATGTACTCTTCCAATTTCAACAGTTCGGTGGTAGCCTCCCGATCCGTGGTCGGGATGATTTGAATGGCCCCCCGGGGAATCCCTTCCTGGATCAAGCAGTCTTGAAGAATTTTGGTCAAGATCAGGTTGGATCTAATGGCCTCGCTTCCGCCTTTCAAGATAACGGCGTTGCCGGATTTCAGACAAAGCCCGGCCGCATCCACCGTCACATTGGGGCGGGATTCATAAATGAACCCGATCACCCCCAGGGGGATCCGCATCCGTCCTACCTGCAGGCCGTTAGGGCGCAGCCACATTCCGGTAACCTCTCCCACCGGATCAGGCAACTGGGATACTTCCAATAGCCCCTGGGCCATTTCTTTAAGAGTCTCCTCGGTTAAGAGCAGGCGGTCAAGAAAGGCCTGGGGATGCCCGGCTTTCCTGGCCTGTTCCAGGTCTTTTTTATTTTCTTTCAGGATAGTTCCGGCTTGTTTTAACAAGACCCGGGCCATTTGTTCCAGAGTCTGGTTCTTCTGCTTGGAATTAAGACCTGCCAGGACAGGACCGGCCTCTTTAGCGCTCCTCGCTATTTGCAGAATTTGTTTTTTGATGTCCATGGAAATGTCCTTTATCGAATGTTTGGTTTTGTCAACGAACGCCCAACGACAAACCGTTTATTCTTCGTCCTGGATAACCATATTATCCCGGTGGATCACTTCATCGGAATGTTTAAATTCAAGTTTCTTTTCTATCTCCGAGGTTTTCAGTCCACGGATTTTTATTATATCCGAAGATGAATAATTGGCCAGCCCTTTTCCAATCAACCGGGCTTTTTGATCCACCAAACGGACACAGGAGCCCATACCAAAACGTCCCCGCACTTCCACCACCCCTGAAGGGAGCAGGCTTTTTCCTTTTTTCAATAGGGCCTGTTTGGCCCCTTCATCAATGATTATATCCCCTTTGTGTTTAAGGGTAAAGGCAATCCAATGTTTTTTCCGGCTCAGGGTAGCTTTTTGAGGGAGGAAAAGGGTGCCTATGGGTTTCCCTTTTATGATCTCCTGTAAAACCCCTTCTTTTCTCCCGCTGGCGATAATGACCGAAATTCCCCCGGCTGTCACCTTTCGGGCTGCCATAATCTTGGAGCGCATCCCTCCCAATCCCCATTGTCCGGAATATTTAGATGTATATTCCATAACTTGACCGTCTACCTGTTCCACCACGGAAATCAGATGGGCCTGGGGGTCTTCCCGGGGATCCCGATCATACAGTCCCTCCGTATCAGTCAGGACGATTAACAGATCGCTGTCGATTAAATGGGCAATCAGAGCCGAAAGATTGTCATTGTCTCCAAATTTTATTTCCTCCACCGCGACCGTATCATTTTCGTTGATAATCGGGATGATTCCCCATTCCAGAAGGGTGATCAGAGTATTGCGGGCATTCAGGTACCTTTGGCGGTTGGTCAGGTCTTCCCGGGTCAGCAGTAACTGGGCCACTAACAACTGGTGGGAGTTGAAAGCTTCTTCATATGCATACATCAGACTTCCCTGCCCGATGGCCGCCACGGCCTGTTTCTGGGGGATGGTAACCGGTTTTCTACTTAAGCCCATCTTACCCACTCCGGAGGCAATAGCCCCGGAACTGACCAGGACCGTTTGATACCCTTTTTTTCTCAGAAAAGCGATGTCATCCGCCAGACGGGTTATGGTCGGACGATGTAACACCCCGTTATCGGTCAGGACCGCACTGCCTATTTTGATGACGATCTTTTTTACACCTTTAACCAGGGCCTTCCGTTGCTCGCTTAATCCAGCCTGTTTATCCATGGTCTACTACCCTGCTTTGAACTGTTTGATTATCTTCCCTTCCCTGGCGATTCGCCGAAGACCGGTTGGTGTGTAGGGAAAACAAGCGGTTAATCAGTGCGGGGATTCCTTCTCCGGTTTTTGCCGATATGGAAATGACTTTCAGGCCGAGTTTATTAAAAGTCTTTTGAATACTGATCCAACTGGCCTTGGAGCCGGGCAAATCCATTTTATTGACCACCACCAGTCGAGCTTTGTCCAAAAGGTTTGGATTATAGGACTCTATTTCTTTAATCAGTGTCTGATAGGAAGAAAGGGGGGCTTCCCCGGATAGAGAGCCGTCAATCAAAAATAAGAGCACCTGAGTGCGTTCAATGTGTTTGAGGAATTTAAGTCCCAACCCGGCCCCGGTGCTGGCCCCGGCAATAATTCCCGGGATGTCGGCTATGGTCAGGCGTTGACCTTGATCGTCTTCGAGAATCCCCAGATTGGGGGTCAGGGTTGTAAAGGGGTAATCGGAAATTTTGGGTTTGGCCGCGGAAAGGCGGGAAAGAAGGGTCGATTTCCCGGCATTGGGCAAGCCCACCAGCCCGATGTGAGCCAATACTTTCAGCTCCAGTAACAACCAGATCTCAGTCCCCGGCTCTCCCTTCTGGGCGAACCTTGGAGTCCGATGGGTAGCCGTGGCAAAATGCCTGTTCCCCTTGCCGCCTCTGCCCCCCCGGGCAACGACTAGAGTCTGCCCTTCCTCGGTTAAATCGGCCAGGATCTGCTTTGTTTCCGCCTCTCGAACCAGGGTTCCTAAAGGAACTATGAGCCGAATGTCCTCGCCCTTTCGGCCGTGTCGATCATTCCCCTGACCGTTGGTGCCTTTGGGGGCCTTGAAATGCTGATGAAAGTGATAATCCTCTAGGGTCTGACTTTGGGAGGAGGCGGTAATCAGGACGTCGCCGCCTTTACCACCATCCCCGCCATCCGGACCTCCCCGGGGTATGAACTTCTCCCGTCGGAAGCTGAGGCATCCATTGCCCCCGTCTCCGGAACGAACAAAAATCTTGGCTTCATCAAAGAATTTCAAAGATATCTGGGGAGCTTATTCCCGATTACCCTTTGTGGTCGGGTAATCGGGTAGATTGGAAGGGTTATAAACAAAAAGGGGCTTTGATCATCCTGTTAGGGGAGGCTGAAACAATTAATAGACACTGATTCTTTTGCGGTCTTTCCCCCAGCGCTCGAAGGTTACCACCCCGTCTATCTTGGCAAAGATCGTAAAATCTTTTCCCAACCCCACATTTTCACCAGGGTGAAACTTGGTCCCCACCTGTCGGACCAGGATATTCCCGGCCTTGACCTTCTGGCCGCCATATCGTTTGATCCCAAACCGTTGTCCTTCACTGTCCCGGCCGTTTCTGGAACTGCCGCCGGCTTTTTTATGTGCCATAAAAAACCCCTTTAAATCCCTTGGATTTCGTTTATTTTAAACTGGGTATAGGGCTGCCGATGCCCGACCGTTTTCTTGTACCCTTTTCTTCTCTTGTGTTTAAAAATCAAAATCTTACGGTCTCGACCCTGATGAAGAATTTCCCCAACTACCGAAACCCCGTCTAAATAAGGTTTCCCGACCATAATTTCCTGGTCCCGGGCGACAAACAGGACCTTGGGTATGGATACGGTGGTCCCTTTTTCGCCTTCTAAGGTTTCGATCCGAATCACGTCTCCAGGGGCAACCTGGTACTGTTTCCCCCCGGTTTGAATAATGGCATACATGGCTCTTCCCTCGTAAAAATTATTAAATGGGAATAATAACTTCAAATTAAATTTTTGTCAATCATAAAAAATATTAAAAATGAGTATTCTTTTTCGGTTAAAGCTTTCTTATCCCTTAAAATTCTGAAAATTAACTCCGGATTCAAGCTTTCGCCGGAATGATACTTGGGAGTTTTTGGCAACTTTTGCCGGTTCATCAAAATTATCGAATTTCCTTTTTATCCCTCAATACCACCAAATACGAAACAGATAATTACCGGATAATATAATAATTATTCCTTTTACCCCCCTTCAAAATCTGTTATAATTATTACTCAAATGTTGGAAAAAGAGACCTTTATTATATGAAAAAAATAGAAGAAAATTACCAGCAGATAACGGATGATAACCATAGGTTCGATATCCGCTTTTGGCAATCCCAGGGAGATGTGGCCATTTTTGAGGCGGTGGCGGAAATGTTAAATGATTATCTATTAATCCGAGGAAAGAATGCTGACGAGTCCAGACTTCAAAGAACTGTTGAAACTTTTCGAAAAGCATAAAATCCGCTATCTTGTCGTCGGCGGATACGCAGTCATGAAATACAGTGAGCCACGATTTACCAAAGATCTGGATCTTTTTATAGCGACAGATCAGGATAATGCCAATGGCGTGTATAGGGCCTTGAAAGAATTTGGCGCGCCCCTGGAAAATCTTACCCCGGATGACTTTACCCACCAAGGTTATTTCTATCAGATGGGAAGACCCCCGCTCCGGGTTGATATTATGATGTCGATTCCTGGAATCGAGTTTGACGAAGCATGGAAAAACCGTGTAACGGTTGATTTGGGTGATCTTGAAATACTTTTCATTTCACGATCTGATCTGATCAGAGTTAAAGAAGCAAGCGCCAGACCACAGGATAAGATCGATATTGAAAAACTCAAAGAGGCCGCACAACTGGATGGCCTTGAAAAAAAATAGTGCACCGCTTCACCCCATGCCCTGTTTCTCAAGTGGACCGAGTAGGTGAGGACCAAAATGCCATTCGACGATAAACTGGCCAAGCGGGTTCGAAAGATCCTGGAAAAAATTGAGGGACTGTCGGAGAAAAAAATGTTCGGGGGGCTTTGTTTCCTCATCAACGGCAACATGGCCTTAGGGCTGGTGAACGAAGATCTGATGATCCGGGTCAGACCGGATTCCTACGAAAAAATGCTGTCCCAACCTCATTTACGAAAAATGGATTTCACGGGGAAACCGCTGAAAGGGTTTCTTTATATCGATGCCAAAGGAACCGAATCCGAAAAAGATCTAAGAAAATGGGTTTTGAAAGGCATTGAATTCGCCAGATCGTTGCCACCCAAAAAAAAGAATAATAAATTAATATAAATTACCCATCTATTCGCTCCACAACATATTTAAATCCACTGCTTTTTATGATTGGCGCATTCTGCATCGCTTCGTGCAAAATGTAGCAGTCAATTAACTTATTAAAATAATATTAAAAACAACTTTATTCAAAATAACTGGCGTGAAATGAAGCAGCGATCGATTTTCGTCCAAGTCCCCTCACCCCCGAATCATTCTTCCTCAAATTAAAATATTTATAATAACCTTATATAGTTACATTTCTACAACTCTTCCCTTCTCTACTTGGCTCAGAACCTGCAATAGACGTTCTCTGAAAGCATCTTTTGAAATAGACGAATTTAATAATAAACAGTCTAAAGGAGGATCCCATGAAAAAGAATGAACAAAAGAGTGTCAGGCAACCGGTGGTTTTTTCAATGACCAACGACCAGTGTGTTTGGGGACGAGCCGGGGTGATCAAGCCCACAAAATGCATTAATGCCTTTGACTGTCTCGGCTGTTCCATGGATCATCAGGTGCTGACCAATTTTGATCAGAAAAGGAAGCTTGAAGGGAAAACGGACCCAAGGCCACCCAGAATGCTCCTTCTCATGAACCAGGGGAAATGTCGCCATATGCTGAGCGGCCGCATCGCTTACGGATTATGCTCTCAAGGGTACAATTGCGTCAAATGCCCCTTTGACCAGATGATTGAAGACGCCAGCTATCTGCCGAATCTTAAACCGCCTGTTGTCGAGTCCGCTTCCGGATATCATGTCGCCAGGGATCATTATTACCATTTCGGACATTCCTGGGCCAGAGTGGAATACGGGGGCCGGGTCAGGGTCGGCATCGATGACTTTGCCCTTCGGCTTCTGGGCCCACAGGACGAAATCGAAGTGCCCAGACTGGGGGCCGCCGTCGGTCAAAATAGTCCCCAGGCCGTGCTGAAGCGCAATGGGAAAGAAGCCCCGGCCCTCAGTCCTGTGGATGGCAAGGTCGTAGCCATCAATCAAAAGGTATTGAATAAAACCACCACGGCCAATGAAGACCCTTACGGAGAAGGATGGCTGATGGTGATCCAACCCACTTCTCTTCGCAACAATCTGAAAAATCTCTTCTTTGGCCAGGAAAGTCTGGCCTGGATCGATGACGAGTTTTTACGGCTTCAAAATTTGGTAGGGGAAGTCCGTGGAGAGGAGAGGCCCTATCCGATGGCGGCCACCGGTGGCGAGGCCTTGAAAGATATTTTTAGCGAGATCCCTGAAATCGGCTGGAAACGATTGGTGAATGAATTCCTGCACTCATTGTAGAATGAAAAAGGGGACAGGGATCCAAGGGACCCAAGGGACCCAAAATACCGGTACTGGGCATAAGGGGTAAGGTTTTCCTTAAACCTCAGACCTTGGACCTTAGACCTAAACCTTATGGCTTGCCAAACAGATGCCGCAAGTGTCTCCTGGCTTCGTATTCACAGGCCTGGCAGAGTCTTAGGGGAAGGTCGTCCAGCTTTTCCGGATTGTTGGAAAATTTCATCAAACAATCCAGGGACTGGCAGTGAACAATACCCAGCAGGTGGCCGAATTCATGGATAGCGATCTTTGCTGTCCGGTTATAAGCCTTTTCCCGGTTCTTGCTTTGGACTCGATAAGAGGAAATAACCGCTGCCTTGCCGCCCAATTGGGACTCACCGAAAACAAAGGTCAGAATCGGAGTGTAGATATCCACGTTAACCACTCCCATTCTGAAGGGAGCAAAACCGGGGAGGGCGGCCAGGGATTGAATAATTTTCCCGGCTTCAAACTGTCCCCTCCGGGGTAGGAAAGCATAATCGGGTTCAGGATAAACGGGTTGAATCCTGGTATTAAGTCCCAAAATAACCTGCAGATTGGCCGCAACCACGGATACGGTCGTCATATCCATCTTGCCCATGGGGAAAAGGTCCAAATGAGCTTCTTCAACAGATACAAGGCGGTCTGGATTCAACAGATTTGATGTCGCTTTCCGGATCGATGCGGCTTTATTGAGAATTTGAATGGTACTGGTTACTCGTTCTCGTTACTTGTTATTGGTTCTGATGAGTAACCAGCAACAAGTAACGAAATCTCTATAAGGCATAACAGCCGTGAAGCCAAGGGAAAATCCGCCTGGTTGCCATTGTCAATCTAATCCCCGCCAACCAAATGGTATCGTTTCATTTTTCTGGATAAAGTGCTCCGATTGATACCCAGTTTTTTCGCGGCCTGGCTGATATTGCCATCACAAGAGACCAGGGTTGATTTAATATGACTCTTTTCGAGATCCTCCAGGGTAATCGCCATTGGATCGGGATACGCCTTTCCCGGATCCAAGAACTTAAGCTCCTCGGATCCGATCATACGCCCCCGGGCGATTACCACGGCCCGTTCAATAACGTTTTTCAGTTCCCTGACGTTACCGGGCCAAGGGTAGGATATCAGCTGTTCCAGGGCTTTTACGGTGAATCCTTCCAGATGTTTTCCTGTTTCTTCGACAAACCTTTTCAGAAAGTGATCGGAAAGAACCGGGACATCCTCCTTTCGTTCGCGTAAAGGAGGGATATGGATGGTGATGACATTGATGCGGTAGTAAAAATCCTCTCTGAATTGATTTTCCTTGATCAAGGGAGGAAGATCCCGATGGGTGGCGGTAATCAGCCTGAAATCCGAAGACACGGAATTGCTTCCCCCCAGCCTTAAGAAACGCTTTTCTTCCAGAACCCGCAATAAACTGATCTGCATTTTAGTCGAAATTTCCCCGATCTCGTCTAAAAAAAGGGTTCCACTGTCCGCCATCTCCAGACAGCCCCTCCTGGTTTTAACGGCTCCGGTAAAGGCCCCCTTTTCGTGTCCGAATAATTCGCTTTCCAGGAGAGATTCGGATAAGGCCCCGCAATTCACCGCCACAAAGGGGCCGAAGGAACGCTGGCTTCTTAAATGAATGGCCCTGGCCACCAGGTCCTTTCCAACACCGGTTTCACCGGTTATTAATATGGGAGCTGAAGACGGGGCTACTTCGTCGACGGTTGAAAATATTTTCCGCATGGGGTCGGAATGCACGATAAAAACATCCAGGGCCTCTTCCTGCTGTTCAAGAAGTCTTTCTTTTAAGGTGATATTTTCCTTCCTTAATTTTTTATGGGTCATCACCCGTTCCATAAGCAGAGACAATGAATCCGGATCAAAGGGCTTGCACAAGTAGTCTCCCGCCCCGCGCTTCATCGCTTCCACGGCCGTTTGGATCGAACCGTGAGCCGTCATCATGATGACCACCCCCTCGGGTTGTTTTTCTTTGATTCGGGAGAGGAGTTCGATGCCGTCCATCCCCGGCATCTTGACATCCACCAGGAAAATATCAAATTCTCTTTTTTCCAGAAGGGCCAAGGCCTCCGCACCGGACAAGGCGGTTTCCACCAGGTAACCGTCTTTGACAAACCAGGCCATGAGTGCTTCACAAATGGTTTCCTCATCGTCTACGACCATGATGCGAGTCGATGCTTTCATGCCGTTGCTCCTCTTTTTATTCAATCCGGCTTTTCGGAAGCTTGATGCGAAAGGTGGTCCCCTTTCCGGGAACGCTGTCCACTTCGATAATACCACGATGTTCGTGAATGATGCCATATACCATGGCCAATCCTAACCCTACCCCTTTCCCATCGGTTTTGGTGGTAAAAAAAGGTTCGAAAATTTTATGCAAATGTTCCGGATCGATCCCCTGGCCGGTGTCAGTCACCTCCAGCCAGATAGTATCGTCCGTCTCGTCTTCCCACCCCTTGATCAAAAGGCTTCCGCCTTGGGGCATGGCATCAATGGCATTAAAAATGAGGTTAAGCAGGCATTGCTGTATCTGCCCGTAATCTCCCCAGGCGGTAAAAGGAGCCGAAGGCAGATCAGCGCTGTATTTCACCTCGGCCAGTTGAAGCTGATGGTGGGTCAGTTGGGTAACCGTGTTTATCATTTCCAAGATATCGATGGTGGTGGCTTCGACGTTGTCCTGGCGGGCGAAAGTCAACAGATTTTTAACGATGCCGCCGCACCGAAGCGCCTCCCGAAAAGACAATTCCAGGTAGCGCTCAAGGTCCGGAGACCTGTGGTCTGGATCTTTTTCCTGCAGATACGATAAAACCAATTTAGTGAAGGTTACGATGCTGGTTATTGGATTGTTAATCTCATGGCAAACGGAAGCTACAAGCCTGCCCAGGGAGGCCAACCGGTCTTCCCTGACCACACGGGTCAGATCCTTTTTGATGGCCTTGGTTTGTTCAACGATCCTTTCGCTGAGCTCCTGGGTCATATCCCTTACAGTAATGACAAACTGCACCATTTCATTGAAGCGATTGAAGATGGGGTAGGCCGTAATCTGACAAATTCGGGTGCTCCCATCGGAAAGGGCCAGATCATTAACTCTGCGAGCGGGCCTTCCAGTTTTGATTGTTTCCTGAACCGAGCAACAGGCCTCAATATTATGACAGGGCTTCCGTACCAGACTTATCACCTCATAACAGAATTTTCCGATAATGGCCTCACGGTCCGCACCGCCGGTAACCAGAGGAGAATTATTACTGTTAATGATGCGGTAATCCCGGTCCAGGACAAGAACGCCGTCAGGCGAAGCCTCCAGTAAAGTGGAAGCAAAAGAGTTGGCCAGGGTAATCTCTGTATCCCTGATACCCATCAAGTCATAGAGGTGGGCAATATCCAAGAACAAGAAAGAAGATTTTTGATCCAAAATACCGATGGTGGCCGGTTTATGACGGATAATATCCGCAAGAACTTGATTGTTTCCGGTGAACTCAAGGATCAGATCCAGGCATTTTAAAGATAATAAATCCCGATAATCCTCAAATACTTTAATTCCCCTTTCTTCGGCATATTCATATCCGGAGGCCGGCTTGGTCGTAATGGCCACGGCTTCCAGTCTGATACTCAAACGCGACAGTTTGATGGCCTCCAGGTCCCTGATAATGGATAAGCATTGGTCTCCCTTGGTCACTATGCCGACATTCAAGAGAAGGCCCTCTTCCAATAGGGTCGGTTTGGCCATGGCGCCGCCTTTTTTATTTGTTTTTTGCAATTTTACTTAATGAATCAGCAAGAAAATGGTTCGGCATTCCGCCTGTTAATAAGCGGAGGAAGAAGACGGATTCAGCGATTCGCCTATATTCTTTATAATCGGGATTGGGCCATGGCAGATTGTGGTTACTTAAACCATCAAACATCAGCCAGGGGATGATTTCTCAATATGATGATCTTATGATAGATAATACCTGGGTTGATGTCAAGATTTAACCCGTCATGCCCCGCTAGGGGTGTGACACCACGAAGTCGAGCGGTCCGATCGGCCGGATGTCGGAACATGAAAATAGGCTGGAGTAATGAGCAACCTCGAATCCTATTTTCACACTAAAACCTAGACTAATCCGCGATAATTTTATCAAGATTCGAAGGTTAAAATTCAGGGGGCATAGCTGGATCGAGCCAGTATGCCCCAGTGGTCCTCTTGTTTAGTGACGACCCACAGGGACTTATGAACCGCATACCGGGAGCCGTCGGCCTTATACCGGCTGAACTGAATATTAAAATGGACCTTCAGTGGTGAAGCGTGGATGACTTCCATCGAATCCAGAGTGCTGTGGTGCCATCCTTCGCTCTTGGTCAGGTATTCGAGTACCAAATCCAGGGGCCGGTATTCCGAAGCGCTTTGAACGATACGCACCTGGCCTTTGTCGTTGATGCGGACATGAGGAAAATGATGAATGTTTCGGTGCGCCTCACCGTCATGGCCATTAAAGGCTTCAAAAAAGGTATCAATAGCTTTAGCGGCTTCGATTTCAGACATGGGGTTTCTCTTTTCCTGAGTGTCGCGAGATAGAGATAATTCTCATAGTATCGTGTACAAAGTGACCAGAGATACTTCAAGTTTCTTTGTTGCTGGTTACTCGTTTCTCATTTTTACATTCAACCAGCAACCAGAAACAAGTAACCAGCTATCCTATTCCCAATTTCCTAATAGAGTAAATACCGGTTCAGGAAGACGAACTAATTTGCCATCCCCGTCCAGACAGGCATGAATGGTGTGACCTTGGGCCAGAAGATCATTTTCCTGATTCAATATTCGATAATCAAAACGAAGGGAAGCCCTGCGGAGAAATCCAACTCCCGTATTGATCAAAATAATCTCATCGTACCGGGCCGGCTTACTATATTTACAAAAGGCTTCAGTGACCGGCAATAGATAGCCCATGGTTTCTATTCCGGCATAAGGAAGACCCAAATGACGGATTAATTCCGAACGCCCGATTTCAAACCAGCGTAAGTAATTAGCATAATAGGCCATTTTCATGGCATCCACATCGCCGTAGATTACCCGGTAGGTCGTCTGAAAGAATTTCATTGGGGCCTCTCCTGATGGATTTTTAAAAACCAGGGCATGAGCTGATCCCCCCTTAGGAAGGAAACCTCCCCTTCAAAAGCCGATCTCTCGGAAAAGCCCCTTCTCCGGGCCGGACGGCTCTGATCTTCAGAGCGTAAGGCTGTAAAAGGAACAGGTTCCCGGGTATGGGTCATAACCTCGACAGGGGTGAAGTGATCGGTAACGATCAAAAGAGAATAGGCTTCAAAATGTTTCAATCCTTCCAGAACCGGTCCGACCACTTCTCGATCGAAAGCCTCAATGGCCTGGATCTTTTTCTCCAGGCTTCCTTCGTGAGAGGCCTCATCCGGAGCCTCGACATGGACATACACCAGATCTTTCTCAGCCAGGAAGGCCAGGGCCTTCTCGGCCTTCCCCCGGAAATTGGTGTCTAAGTAGCCGGTCATTCCTTCCACAAACAAGGATTCCAGTCCGGCGGATAATCCTATCCCCTTTAATAGATCCACAGCGGAAATCACCCCTCCGCTCAGGCCGAATCTGTCCAGGAATAAGGGCATATCCGGGGTTTTCCCCTGTCCCCAGAGCCAGATGGAATTGGCTGGTACCAGACCCTGTTCCTGCCTGGCTTTATTAACCGGGTGTTGGCTTAGAAAAGGCCAGGACTGCCGAATCAGTTTCACAATAGGTTCCAACACCCCTTGGGAATTCAAATAATCCGTTACCTCCTGCCCGGTCAAATCATGGGGCGGTGCGGTCCTGGCTGATGGATTTGCCCCGGACCAGATCAGGATATGCCGATAACTAACCCCTGGAAAGAAGGATAAACTGGGGAGATTTATAAATTTATCGAGATCGTTGATTAAAATCCGGGCTTCCTCCGTAGAGATGTGCCCGGAACTGTAAGAGTTCATCTTCACGGTTTCTTGACCCAGGTGATCCAGACAGACCAGATTACAGCGGAAAGCTACGTCCCCTTCTTTTAACCGAATCCCCATACTGACCGCCTCAAAGGGGGCCCGGCCGGTATGGTAGACCAAGGGGTCATATCCGAGAAGTGAAAGATTGGCTATATCACTTCCCGGTTCACAAACTGAGGGGACGGTTTGAGCCCATCCCATAATGCCCTGCGAGGCCGCCTTATCCATATGGGGGGTATGGGCCGCTTCCAGGGGCGTTTTTCCCTCCAGAAGGTCTTGGGGGTAATCACCCATCCCGTCCCCGACCAGAATGATATATTTTCTGTCTTTCGAATTCATAGACAAGAGTGAAATTTCTGTTACTGGTTACCGGTTATTAGTTTTAACCGGCATCCGGAACCGCCAAAGGGCAGACAAAAGCCCTTTACGGCCCCCTTCAATTCTCCACCCTGATTATCACCGTTCGGTCGGTGATCACCGGAAGCCGGTCAATCTCCTGGATGGCTTTCTGCACAGCGGATTCTCTGGCCTCATGGGTCATCATGACAATGGGGACCGACCCTTCAACCTCTCGCCCTTTTTGGATCACGGAAGCCACACTGATTTTGTTGGTTCCCAGAATACCGGCAATAGTGGAAAGGACACCGGGGCGATCCAGGGCTGAAAACCGAAAATAATACCGGCCGATCACCCCTGAAAATGGTTTAAAGGCCAAACCCTTTCCCATAGTGGCCGGATTCCGGGGCACCCTTTGGGTTATCCCTTTATGAATATTCCGACCTATATTGACCAGATCACTGACCACCGCACTTCCGGTCGGCATCATGCCCGCCCCCTGCCCGTACAGCAGAATATCTCCCACCGAATCTCCCTTGATAAAAAGGGCATTATAGGCCCCCTGGACACTGGCCAGCATATGCCCTTTAGAAATCATGGTCGGGTGAACCCTGGCCTCCAACAGGTCCCCTTCTTTTCGGCAGATAGCCAGGAGTTTGATCGAGTAGCCGAATTCCCGGGCAAAGGCAATGTCTAAGGCCCCGATTCGAGTAATGCCTTCCACAAAAACAGCCTCAGGATTTAATGGTGACCCATAAGCCAGATGCATCAGAATATTAAGCTTATGAACCGTATCCAGACCCTCGACATCCAAGGTTGGATCGGCCTCGGCATACCCCTTTTGCTGAGCTTCCTTCAAAGCCTCCCCATAAGGTAATCCTTCTTCGGTCATTCGGGTCAGGATATAATTGGAAGTCCCGTTGAAGATTCCCAGAATGCTCTCGATTTCATTAGCCACCAACCCCTGTTGAAGGGCCAAAATGACCGGGATACCACCGCAAACACTGGCTTCAAAGCCTACATCCATTTTACACTCTTCAGCCTTTTGAAAAATTTCACCCCCGTTGTGGGCCAGCAAAGCCTTGTTGGCCGTAACCACATGTTTTCCTTTTTCCAGGGCTTTTAAAATAAAACTTCGGGCCGGTTCCAGACCCCCGATCAGTTCTATGACGATGGAAATATCCGGATCATTAATAATGTCCTCGGCTTTATTAACCAAAAGTCCTTTGGAAATCGGGATTCCCCGATCCCTATTCAAATCGAGATCAGCAATCCGCTTCAATTTCAAAGGCGCCCCGACCAGGGATTGCAATAGACTCTCCTTCTCCAGCAAAATCTTGACCACCCCGGTTCCTACCGTACCAAAACCGATTAAGCCCACCTGAATTTCTTTCATGAACCCCTCGCTTTATTTTTCAAACC
>CAZSTT010000003.1:0-1253 GCA_964609705.1 uncultured Thermodesulfobacteriota bacterium | reverse complement strand
AGAAGTTTTTTCGGACTTTTTTCGTTATTGATTCTCCTGGGTGAAATCATTATCCTTTATCCAAAGCCTTTTTTATACCTCGGACCGCCTGTTGGATTCGGTGGGAATTTTCAACCAGGGCGAACCGGATATATTCATCTCCGTATTCACCAAAACCCCGTCCTGGGGATACGGCCACCTTCCCCTCCCGGATAAGGTACTTGGAAAATTCCACCGAGCCCATTTTTCTGAAAGGTTCCGGGATCCTGGACCAGACAAACATAGTCCCTTTGGGCTTTTCCATCTTCCAGCCGATCCGATTCAAGCCCCGGATCAGGGTATCTCTTCTATCTTTGTAAATCCCGACGATCTCCTGGACGCACTCCTGAGGCCCGTTCAAGGCAATAATGGAGGCAATCTGGATCGGTTGAAAGACTCCATAGTCCAGATAGCTTTTTATACGGGTCAGGGCATGAATCAGATCCGGATTTCCGACAGCAAATCCCACCCGCCAACCGGCCATACTGTAACTCTTGGACAATGAAAAGAGTTCCACACCGACATCCTTGGCCCCGGGCACCTGCATAAAACTGGGGGCCTTATATCCGTCAAAGACCAGATCGGCATAGGCGAAGTCATGGATGACCATCAAATGATGTTCCTTAGCAAAAACCACGATCTTTTTAAAAAATTCCTTATCCACAACCATGGTGGTCGGGTTGTGGGGAAAAGAGATAATCAACATTTTCGGACTTGGCCAGGTTTGTTTGGTGGCGGTCAATAAATCCTCAAAAAAATCCCGGTCATGGCTCATGGGGATACTTCTTAAATCCCCTCCGGCAATAATGACTGAAAAGGGGTGAATCGGGTAGGTGGGGTCAGGTGCAAAAACCACATCCCCGGGACTGGTAGTGGCTAAAACCAGGTGGGATATTCCTTCCTTGGCCCCGATGGTCACAATAGCTTCGGATTCCGGATCCAGATCCACCTGATAACGCCTTTTATACCAGTCACAAATGGCCATGCGGAGCCTGGTGATCCCTTTGGAAGCCGAATAGCGGTGATTAGGCGCTTTCAGGGCAGATTCCCGAAGTTTATCCACGATATGTTTGGGGGTGGCCAGATCAGGGTTCCCCATTCCCAGATCGATTATATCTTCTCCCTGACGCCGCAGTTCCATCTTTAAGTTGTTGACCGTGGCAAAGACATAAGGGGGAAGGCGATTCATGCGTCTGAATTCTTCCATATCCATCCTCTCTTTTTTATGATAACAT
>CAZSTT010000002.1:38252-53141 GCA_964609705.1 uncultured Thermodesulfobacteriota bacterium | reverse complement strand
GGATAGATTCATACGCAAATAATAGGCCAATCCAGAGTAAATCACTTTTTTTAATGATATCAATATAATTTTTATTTAGAGGTCTCTGTCGGGTATTTATAAAAACGAAATTTCGTTTTTTCAACCATATTACGTTGAATTTGAATTGACAAGACAGGCATTTCATTCTAAATATTTTATTCATAATCAGAGCCAATAAAAGGCGGTGGAAAATTATGGAATCAACCGTTTTGCAGGAAGGCCCTTCAAACAACCAACGGATTTTTGCTTCGGCCGCCCTGTTTAAGGGGGATTTTTCAATAGACTGGCTCCAGGAGATCACCCAGGAAAAACCCTCCCAGATTCTCCTGGCCCTCGATCAAGGACTGCGGGACCAATGGCTCATGTATTCCGGTCCGGGTTTATTCCACTTCGCCGATCAGCAAAAACAGAAGGATCTATTGGAAGCCATTCCCCCCATGGAAAGGGAAGATCTATTCCGCCGTGTGGTGAGGATCCTCAACCGGGAACTGCCCGACGAAGACCAAAAGGATAGACTGACGGGCCAGCTTTTTCTTCATGTCAACAACGACCTGTCCGGCTGCCGGCGTCTGGTGGAAGATGGAAATTATTACCGCCGAATGTTTCGCCATAAGGACGCATTACGGTATTATGAAAAGGCCATTGAAGATCTGCAGAGCCTGAAAGGTGAGACCGCTGCCCGCCTGCTGATAGAAACCAGTCTGCAATATTCAAAAATCTCAACGGCCACCCTCGATGCCGACCGGGTAAATTCAACCATTCGGAAAGCCCTCCAGCTGTCCAAAACCTATGGCTATCATGGTTTCCAGGCTAGCCTGAAGATGGTTCTGGCCAAGCACGAGTGGTTACGATCCGACTTTCAGAGCGCTTTAAAACACTTTGATGAAGGCTGGACCTTATCCCAGGAGATTGACGATCCCGACCTCCACCGTTCCGCCCTCATCTTCAGTATGTTCTTTCATTATTGGCAAGGCCGATTCCAGGATGCCGTAGAAAGTTACGAAAAATATATGCCGGAGATCGAAAACGTTCCTAAAGGCGGATTCCCCCTCCTGGCCCGTTTGACGATCGGCAACTGTTATGGACATTGCGGGCAGGTCTCTCAAGGCATGGGGATGCTGGATGCTCTCCGCAGCCATTGCCTGGAAGCCGGAAATATAGGCGATGCCGGTCATGCCTCAACCGGTATCGGCCTCATGTTTTCCGAAATCGGCTATTATGCCAAGGCCTTTCATTACTTTGAAAAAGCCTTGAAAGAAACGGTAGAAGGCCAGAATCACTATGGAAGACTGGCCGCATTGCTCGGTTTAGCCCAGACTTCCAGTCGGATGAATGATCATCAATCGGCCTCAACCTTCCTGCATGATTTTTTGGACCTGAGCCAACAGGCCCAGATGTATTTCAGATCCTTTCCGGTCGTTCTGGAGTTGTGCTGGTCCATGGAACAGGGGATGTTGCCCCGAATCGAGGGCCTGTCCCTCGAAAAAGAAATAAACGAGTCCATCCGAAGCAGGAATATCTACATGCGGGGCATGGGCTACCGCTACCGGGCCCTGGTCCGAAAGCGGAAAGGTCATTCCCCCCGGCGGAGTATCATCCAGGACCTGACCCAGGCCGTTAAATGGCTGGAGATCTCCGGTCATCAGATCGATCTGGCCCGGGTCAAGTTTGAACTGGCCCGTGAGTATATTCAAGACCGGCAGGAGGAGAGGGCGCGGATCATAGTCGCCCCGGCAGCCCGATTACTTTTTCCCCTCAATGAGGCCTTGATTCCGGATGATTTGCGTTCCCTGGTGGAGGATTTACGGAACAGGAAAAATCTCATCAAAGAGATCCTTAAACTGGGCCAGGAAATGGTGACCCTCCGGGATAACCGCGAGG
This sequence comes from uncultured Thermodesulfobacteriota bacterium, assembly GCA_964609705.1. Classification (GTDB taxonomy): domain Bacteria; phylum Desulfobacterota; class RBG-13-43-22; order RBG-13-43-22; family RBG-13-43-22; genus RBG-13-43-22. The sequence goes on along the minus strand of CAZSTT010000002.1, from coordinate 51,239 downwards.
TCGCCGTTCGGATTGTTTCGGCGGCCAACAGTGTCACCGGGGCGGAGCGCGGGGCCATGTTTCTCCTTGATGAATCGGGAAAAGACCTGACCTTGCGGGCGGCCATAAACCTGACCCGGGAAAATCTGACTTCCTCCGATTTTTCAGTTTCCATGAGGATCATCAAAAAAACCTTTGATTCAGGACGAAGTTTTGTACTCGATCTCGAATCCAAAAAAACCGAGATCCCGGTCCCCGAGACGATCCGGTCGGTGATCTGTGTCCCCATGACCCTGAGAAAAAAAGTCGTCGGCGTTTTATACCACGACAACCGGTTTTTTCAGAGCGTTTTCCGAAAAGAGGATTTGGAGATTCTTGGTTATTTTGCCGCTCAGGCGGCCATCGCCATGGAAAATGCCCAGGCTTATGACTTCCTCCAGCAGACGGTAAAAAAACAAAAAGAAGAGAAGCAATACTTTGAGGAACAATACCTGGAAAGTTTGAACTTTGAGGATATCATCGGCAAGAGCCGGGCAATTTGCCGGGTATTCTCTCAGGTGGACTCTGTGGCCGGTACCGACACAACCGTTCTTATTTTAGGGGAAACCGGGGTCGGAAAGGAATTGGTCGCCCGGGCCATCCATCATAATAGTGAACGCCGCAACGGGCCTTTTGTCCGGGTCAATTGCAGTGTGTTTTCAGAAAATCTGATAACCAGTGAGCTTTTCGGTCATGAAAAAGGGGCCTTTACCGGTGCCGGCCAGCGTCGGATCGGCCGGTTTGAATTGGCCAATAACGGAACTGTTTTCCTCGATGAAATCGGGGAAATCCCTATGGAAGTTCAGGTCAGGCTGCTCCGGGTACTTCAAAGCAAAGAGTTTGAGCGGGTCGGCGGTCAGGAAACGATAACCTCCGATTTCAGACTCATGGCCGCCACCAACCGTGACCTGCAGCAGGAGGTTATGAACGGGCGGTTCAGGAACGACCTGTTCTACCGTCTGAATGTTTTCCCCATCATGGTTCCCCCCCTTAGGGAACGCCGGGAAGACATCCCCTTGCTGGCCTATCATTTTCTGTTCACCTACGCCAAAAATTTGAATAAAAAGATTGAAAAAATACCTGAATCTGAAATGCGGAAACTCATAGATTATGACTGGCCCGGAAATGTGCGGGAATTGGAAAACGTGATTGAAAGAGGCGTCATCCTGAGTAAAGGCCCTTATTATTATGTTCCGGACACGGGGTTGATTTCCCCTTCCCCCCCCATGAAAGAAAAAAATCAAAGCCTGGAAGAAAACGAGCGGATTCATATCCTTAAAATATTGGATAGGACCAGGGGGAAGGTCCGAGGCCGGAACGGGGCTGCGGACCTATTGGATATTCATCCCAATACCCTGTACTCCCGCATGAAAAAACTGGGTATCTTTACGTCCAGGAAAATACTTGGTTCTTCTCCCACTTAGTTGGGAGAAAGGGGTCAAGGTTTCGAGGGTTTGTGATCCCGACGGAAGATCGGCTCCACACGAATCGCAGGTGAGGGTCAAACGCCCGCCGCACTCCAGACAGAAGCTCCGACTGCGGCGGATTGTCGTGCCGGCATCAGGGAAAAATGCCTTGTTATATCAATGTTATTAATGTAGGTTTTATCTTCTAATGTTCATTTCCCCTAACATCCACGAACCATTATTACCTACAGTGCGCAAACCCGGAATCTTCTATGGCTATATTATTATTTTGAGCAGTTTCCTGATCCTGATGATCATGTGGGGAACTCAATATTGTTTCGGGGTCTTTTTCAAACCGATATTAAAAGAATTCGGAATCTCAAGGGCCGTTCTTTCCGGCGCCTATTCCATAAACCTGATCCTGGTGGCCGTAGCCGGTATTTTCTCGGGTAGGCTCAGCGACAAATACGGGCCACGGTTAGTGGTGACTGTCTGCGGGTCAGGTCTGGGCATCAGCTATTTATTAATGTCCCAAGTCCAAACGGTCTGGCAGATTTATGTCATTTTCGGGATACTTTCCAGTATCAGCATCTCCGGAAGCTGGGTACCTTTACTTTCGACGATAGCCAGATGGTTTGTTTCCAGAAGAGGTCTGATGTGCGGCCTGGCGGCTGCCGGAATAGGCGTGGGAACAATGCTTTTTCCGCCTTTAGCCGGCTTTTTGATCTCCAGCTATGGCTGGCGTACTTCCTATCTCATCATCGGTCTGAGTTTGTTGGTTGTGGTCATCATTAATGCCCAGATGTTAAAACGGGACCCCTCCGAAATCGGACTATCTGCGCTGGGAGAGTCCGATCAGCCTGGAGACAGTGCCGGGGGTTATACCTTTAGAGAAGCGCTGCGCACCAGGCAATTGTGGCAGCTCAGTGCAATTTTTCTTGTGCTGAATGGATGTCTGCAGACTGTATTCGTGCATATTGTAGCTCATGCCACGGACATCGGGGTATTGGAGGTAACGGCTGCTACTATTATTTCTGTCATTGGCGGTGTCAGTATTATCAGCAAGGTGGGAGGAGGTATAGCCGTGGATCGATTAGGCAGTAAGCCGATCGCCATCATGATAACCTCCCTGATGTGTCTATCCATGATCATTATCCAAATTTCCGATGCCCTGGCGGTGCTTTATGTCTTTGCCGCAATTTTTGCCTTTAGTTACGGCGGTTTTGCAGCAATACAATCGCCCTATATGGCAGATCTCTTTGGCCTGAAAAATCATGGGGCCATTTTAGGATTTGCCATGTTTATTCAGGGAGCCGGCGCACTGGGGCCGTTTGTCGCCGGTAAAATATTTGATATGAATTCCAGCTATCGTCCGGCTTTTATGATGCTGACTATCCTGAGTTTTCTTTCCATCTTACTGGCCATCGGAATGAAAAAAACTGATCGCTGTTTACCCATGGGTCAACAATAACGGTTAATCGGAATGGGGGAAAGGATGCATTTCCTCCGGGATAAAATATCCAGCGGGAAGAAAAGGTCCCATTCCATTTCATGGGCCGAAATGATAAAATGTATTAAAAAGGGTATCCACAAGGGAATGGATATGAAGATTTTGGGATGTTTTGTTATCATGGTTTGGATATTCACGGCGGCCGAGATCGTCGAAGGGGAGCCAAAGGGAAAAATGAATCGAGAGATCTCTTTACCCGCTGAAGCAGCGGGCTGGAAGTGGGATGGGAAAGAGATGAAGTACGACTCCAAGACCGTTTTTAAGTACATGAACGGTGCCGCAGAACTCTATCTGGCTTATGATTTTCAATACCTGAGGGTTCGACGTTTTGAAAAAGCCAACCAGCCCCCCATTACCCTCGAACTCTATGCCATGGCCTCCTCAGAAAATGCTTACGGTGTTTTCTCTTTCGAGCGTCAGGACGAAGCCGCAGGAATCGGGCAAGGGTCGGAATTGGGGGGGGGATTGCTCCGGTTCTGGAAGGAAAAATATTTTGTCAGTATTTACGCAGACGGGGAAGGGACGGAGACCGAATCGGCTATTCTCACCATGGGCAGGGCCACGGCGGACTTGATCCGGGGGGTGGGTCGGGAGCCCAAATTGGTTGACCTTATCCCCGGCCAGGACTTTGGGCTGGTCGATCGGAGTGTTCACTATCTCAAGAGCCATATTCTCCTGAACCAGCGATTCTTTATAGCCCACGAGAACATCCTGAACCTGAGCCGGAGGACGGAAGCGGTTCTTGCCCAATACACTCGAGAAAAACAGAAAACCTACCTGCTCCTCATTCGATATCCCGGCCTGAAGGAGGCCAGAGATGCCTATCAGAGTTTCATGGGTGCCTACCTTCCTGATGCTAAGGGGAAGGATGGTTTGAAAACGGAAGATCAGAAGTGGACCATGGCCCGGCAAAGGGGTGAAGCGGTTGTCGTCGTTTTTGGAGCTCCCACGGCAACCGATGCCGAGGCCTTGCTCAAGGCAACAGACGAGAAATTGCTTAATATTTTTTAAAGGTATTCTCAACCGATAGAGAAAGGAGTGGGGTCCGATGAAAGAAAAAATTATCACCCGCAGGGATTTCCTTCGGGTCACTGCCGGAACCGGGATGGCCGCAGCCCTGGGGACAGGGCTTCTGGGAGAGGCCAAGGCGGAGTCGACTGCCAGAGTGGTGCTCGTCCGGAATGCTGAGGTGGTAGGAAGCGATGGCAAAGTCCGAGGGGAGATTCTGCAGTCCATGCTGGATGAAGCCGTCAAAAGCCTCTTAAGCACCATGGACCCGATGGAAGCCTGGCAAAAGCTCATCAAGAGTTCGGATATCGTGGGGATCAAGAGCAATGCCTGGTATCGCCTGCCGACTCCCAAAGAATTGGAAGAGGCCATCAAGCGCCGTCTGTTGGATGCGGGAGTAGCAGAAAAGAATATGGACATAGCCGACCGGGGGGTTCTGCAAAACCCGATCTTTCTCAAGGCCACCGCTCTTATCAATGTGCGGCCGCTCCGGACCCATCATTGGTCCGGAGTCGGGACTTGTCTGAAGAACTATATCCAGTTTGTCCCCGATCCACCCGCTTACCATAGTGAAGGCTGTTCGGCCCTGGGTAAAATATGGACCTACCCCATCGTCAGGGGGAAGACCCGCCTGAACATTCTCAGTGCCCTTACCCCCCAGTTTTATGGAAGGGGGGCCAATTTTTTTGACAGAAGATACGTCTGGCCCTACAAGGGGCTTATCGTGGGAACCGATCCCGTAGCCGTAGATGCCATAGGCGCTCATCTGCTTCAGGCCAAGCGGATCGCCTTTTTCGGCGAAGACCGGACTCTGGATGTTCCTCCCACACATATTATGGCGGCTGATAAAACCTATCGCCTCGGGATCAGCGATCTGAGCCGCATTCAGCTTATCAAGTTAGGCTGGGCCGAGGAATTACTGATATAACCTAGGGACAATGATAGTCGTTTTTCATTTCATTCAAAACTATTATATTTAGATATTATACATAGATAGATAATTAATAATCAATTCAATTAAAAAATAACTGAATGGAGTGAACAATGTCCCTAAAAATGGAACCGGGGGCAAACCGTCACCGGTTTTTCCATTGTTTAATGCTTGACAGTGAAATCGAATTTTTTTATAATTTTAACTATTAACAGGAAACGGGTACCATCCCGATTTGGGGCATGAGACGGAAGAGCAAGCCCTGATAGATGATGAGAGCTCTTAGGGGTCCTCATGATCCGTCAGGGTTTTTTATTGGCATCATATCATAAATTCCGTGACGCGGATTTGGAAAGGGATTTCGGCATTGATGGAGGCTGGTAAAGTATGACCCCAAACCGGGAGAGGCGGCTTTTAAAGACCCAGGCCCTCATCATCGGGGGAGGGGCCACCGGGACCGGACTGGCCAGGGACCTGGCCCTGCGAGGGGTGCAATGTCTGTTGATTGAAAAAAGGGACCTCAATGCCGGTGCTTCCGGAGGTAATCATGGTCTTTTACACAGCGGAGCCCGCTATGTGGCTTCCGACCCGGAGGCGGCCAGAGAGTGTCGGCAAGAGGGCGAGTTGCTGAAGAGATTGGCCCCTCATTGTATTGAGGATACCGGTGGTTTATTTGTGGCCGTCCGGGGGGATGACGATGGCTATATCGCCGATTTTCCCGGGTTGTGCGAACGGAGCGGGATTCCCTCCCTGCCGGTTGACTTGAAAGAGGCCCGGACACTGGAGCCGTCCCTGGCGGAGGAGTTGGCTGCGGTCTACTCGGTTCAGGACGGGGCCATTGATCCTTTCCGGCTTTCTCTGGATAATATGGCCCAGGCCCAGCAAAACGGGGCCCTTTTGTGGCGTCAGACCCAGATCCTGGCCTTTGAAATCCGGGGATCAAAAATTCAATCGATCAAATTGCGAAACAATAAAACCAAGGAAGAGATCTCGGTCGAGGCCGATATGGTCATCAATGCTGCCGGGGCCTGGGCCGGTTTGGTGGCCGGTCTGGCCGGGATTTCCATCCCGATGCTGTTTTCCAAAGGGAGCCTGCTGATCACCCATGATCGATTGTCTCAAAGGGTCATCAACCGTTTGCGCCCGGCCTCCAATGCCGATATCCTGGTGCCGGGAGGCACGGTTTCCATTCTGGGCACTACCTCCATCCGGATAGAAAATCCTGATGAGGCCTATCCGACGGTGGAAGAAATCGATTTAATGGTGGAAGACGCCAAGGCCATGATCCCTGTTTTGGAGAGGACTCGTTATATTCGCGCTTATTGCGGTGTCCGCCCCTTAATCAGTTCGGCCGGAGACGGGGATGATCGAAAAGTCAGCCGTGGATTTACCCTGATGGACCACGGGGCACAGGGCCTGGAAAACTTCATCACCATCAGCGGCGGAAAACTGACCACTTATCGGTTGATGGCCGAAAAAACGGCTGATCTGGTTTGTCAACACCTGGGTGTTTCCCGGCCTTGCCTGACCGCAACCGAACCGCTGCCGCCCTCACGGCCGGCCCGATGGACTGAACCCGCCCGAGCGCCAAAGGCCTGGTTGAAAGGACATGACCCGGAAGATCTTCTCTTATGTGAGTGTGAGATGGTCCCCAGGAGTGCCGTGGACGCGATTGCCGCTTCCCTTCATCAACAGGGGGAGAAGCTGGATCTCCAGGGGATCGGCTTGCGCAGCCGGGTCGGTAAAGGCCCCTGTCAGGGAACTTTTTGCGGGCCCCGGCTTACCGCCTATCTGTTTGATCAGGGAGAGTCCGATGCCGGGCAGTCCCTGCAAGGTCTGAAGGATTTTATTCGCAGCCGCTGGAAAGGATTGAAACCGATCCTCTGGGGACGGCAACTTCAACAGGCCGAAGTAATGGAGGCCGTGCACTGCGGACTATTCGGTCTGGAATTGGAAGAATGAATTAACAGAACACAGAATCCAGGAGTCAGAATTCAGAATAGGGGCGAGAGGCTATGGGCTATGGGCAATAGGCCAGCAGATTTCCCGATTTTTCCTATAGCCTATAGCCTCTTGCCTATAGCCCAATTTCCCTTTTCTCAAAGACAAGGGTTAATAATTAAATATAAATGCCCATACAGAATCCTATAAAAGTCGATTTGACCGTCATCGGGGCCGGGATGGCCGGCATGGCGGCTGCCCTGTTCGCCGCCAACCGGGGCCTGTCCGTGGCTCAGGTGGGCAGTTCGAAGGAAATCGGATTGGCCAGCGGATTGTTTGATCTGCTCGGTATCCATCCGATGAGTGAGGGGAAGCGGTGGGATAATCCCTGGGCCGCTATGGAGGCCCTGGCCAGGGATATCCCGAAACACCCCTATGCCCAAATCCCCCCCCAAGATTTTCAAGAAGCCTTTGACGAACTGTTGGATTTTTTGGAAGAGGCCGGGCTTCCCTATTCCAGGAATCCTGATCGTAATGTCAGTATCGTTACTCCTTTGGGAACGGTCAAGACGACTTATTGCACCCCCCGGACCATGTGGGAAGGGGTCAAGGCCCTGGAACAGAAAAAGCCCTGCCTGATCGTGGAATTCAAAGGGCTCAAAGGGTTCAGCTCCGGATTGATGGCTGAAAATTTAAAGAGCCAATGGCCGGGATTGCGAACCCTCCGGATCTCTTTCCCCGGGGCAGGGCAGAAAGAGGAATTATTACCGGAACAGATGGCCAATGCCCTGATTCTGACGGGGAATCGTCTTAAGCTGGCCCAACTTCTAAGGCCGGAGATCAAAGGGGCCCATTGCGTCGGTTTGCCGGCGGTCTTAGGATTGTATCAATCCTCAAAGGTGATTTCCGATTTGGAGGAATTGATCGGTGCCCCGGTATTTGAAATCCCCACCACGCCGCCGTCCATTCCCGGACAGCGGCTGAAAGAGGCTTTTGAACGGGGACTTCGTCCAAAAAGGCCTTATTATTTTTCTCAAGAAAGAGTGGCTGAAGTCCGGCTGGGGAGGGGCGGAGAATTTGAGATCGCCGTTGACAGCGAAAATGGAAGGCGGACGATTAATTCTCCGGGAGTCATTTTGGCTACAGGCCGGTTTATCGGCGGAGGATTGGCCGCCGATCGAAAAGACATCCGGGAAACGATTTTTGGCCTGCCTGTTTTTCAGCCCGGAAGCCGTGGGGAGTGGCACCGAAAAAACTTTTTTGACCGGCAGGGGCACCCGATAAATCTGGCCGGGGTGGAGATCGATGACCAATTTAGGCCGATAAAGGAACAGGGCCGTCCGCACTTCGATCAATTGTTTGCCGCAGGTTCGATTCTGGCTCATCAAGACTGGAAAAGGGAGAAATGCGGGACCGGGCTGGCCGTGGCCACGGCCTTCGGGGCGGTCCGGGCTTTTATTGATATAACCCGAAATCCTCAAAGATAGATTCTTTTCAAGTCTCAAAGGATCAAAGCACCAAACCTGATGAACAAAGAAAAAAACCCATGCAGTCGGAAACTTTGAAACCGGATTATCAGTTGTTGGATCCCTGGGAAAAGGAAGGACCTTTTCAGGCCGGGGCCTGCTTTCAATGCCGGAAATGCACCAGCGGCTGTCCGGTGACCTTTGCCATGGACCTGTTTCCGGACGAGGTGGTTCGATTGGTCATGCTGGGTCAGCGGGAAAAGGTATTGAACTGCAAAACCATCTGGGTCTGCGCAGCCTGTGAGACCTGTACCACCCGCTGTCCCAATGAAGTCCGGATCGCCGAACTCATGGACCATCTCAAGGAAACAGCGGTAAGGGAAAACATCCCCTGCCCGGAACCTCAGGTTTTACAACTGCATCAAAGTTTTTTGAAAAACATCAGGAAAAGGGGGCGGATATTTGAAACCACGCTTCTGCCAATCTACTGGCTGCGAAGCGGTGAGATCCTGCGCCGCTGGAAAGCCGGGGCCTTCTGGTCGGAACTTGGATTGGGATGGCGGTTATTGACCAAAGGGCGAATGCCTCTGCGACCGTCTAAGATTAAAAATTTAACGGATATAATCCGAATGATCAACAAAAGCGGTTCAGGAAACTCAAGCTGATGAAATTTACTTATTATCCGGGATGTTCTCTAAAAGGAACGGCCAAAGATTATGCCGAGTCCATTGCCGGCCTTTGCGGTTTTTTAGGGATCGAACTGGATGAAATCCCGGACTGGAACTGTTGCGGGGCAACCGCGGCCCACAGTATTGACCGTCAGGCCAGTATCGCTTTGGCCGCCAGGACCCTGGACCTGGCGGCCCAAATGCCCCAGGCCGAAATGCTGGTTCCCTGTCCCATGTGTTTCAACCGTTTAAAAACCGCCTCTTATATCTTACGGCAGGATCATAAGAATCACTTGGGGATAACCTTACCGGATTCGGTCCCGATGATTTGGGATTTGGCCAATTTTTTTTCCGGCGAAAAGATGCTGGAAGTCGTGGCTTCAAAAATCCGGAAACCCCTGGAGGGATTAAAGGTGGTTTGTTACTACGGGTGCATGGCCAACCGTCCGCCGGAAATCACCGGTGCTTCTGATGCCGAAGATCCCCAGGCCCTGGATCGCATCGTGGCCAATTTGGGCGGGACCGCGATTCCCTGGCCCTATAAAACCGATTGCTGCGGCGCCTCGCAGAGGATTTCTTTGGAGCCCGTTGAAACCAGGCTGGTAGAAAAGCTGCTGGATATGGCCCGGCGGGTCGGGGCTCAGGCCATCGTGGTGTCCTGCCAAATGTGTCAGGCCAATCTGGACATGCACAAAAAAAGGGCGGGACGCGGTTCGGCAATAACCTCCCCTCTTCCCGTTTTTTATTTTACCGAACTGATCGGACTGGCCTTGGGGGTGGAGGGGGTACCGAAGTGGCTTTCCAAACACATGACCGATCCCCGGCCTCTTTTGCGGGAACTGAGACTTTTAGGCTAAGGCTAAGAAGTTTGTTAGACAGGATAAACAGGATTTAATGGAATTACTTCTAACTTTTCTCCCGTAAAAAAGAAAAGTGATCTTGTCCATCCTGTAAATCCTGTCAGAAAATATTTTTGTTCTTGGGTTGTATAATTGATTGCTAAAAAGAGGACTGGTTTGAATAAGGGTTCTAAAAAAATCGGCTCTATCACCGTCATCGGCGGCGGCATCGCCGGCATCCAGGCCGCCCTGGATGCCGCCAACGCCGGGTTTAAGGTGCACCTGGTGGAGGAGAAGCCCAATGTGGGCGGCATCATGGCCCAACTGGACAAGACCTTTCCTACCGATGATTGTGCCGCCTGTATGATGGGCCCCAAACTGGTTGAGCTGGCCAAACACCCCGGTGTTGAAATTTTAGCTTATACCGAGGTGCTGGGGTTAAAGGGCGAAGCCGGGAGATTTGAGGTAACCCTTAAAAAAAAGGCCAGGGCCGTCGACCCTGAAAAATGCATCGGCTGCGGCCTGTGTGCCGAAAAATGTCCTGTAAAAGTCCCTGACCCCTTTAACCTGGGATTAAATCAGCGCCGGGCTATCTACCTTACCTATCCCCAGGCGGTTCCCCTGGTCTATACCATCGACAAACAGTTTTGCCGTTATTTCACTGAAGGTCAATGCCGCATCTGTGAAAAGTTATGCCCGACCAGGGCCGTAAAATTTGATCAGGAGGAGGAATCTTTCACGCTGGAAACGGGGGCCGTTATTCTGGCCGGGGGTATTGAACCCTTTGAGGCCTCACGCAAAACCGAATACGGCTATGGCCGCTGGCCCAATATTATTACCAGCCTGGAATATGAGAGAATGCTGACCGCCTCAGGGCCCTTCGGCGGTCATGTCCAGAGGATTTCCGATGGGAGGCCGCCCCGGACCCTGGCCTGGATCCAGTGTGTGGGGTCCAGAGACCCCCATATCGGGCAGGATTATTGTTCTTCGGTATGCTGCATGTCGGCCATCAAGCAGGCTTTAATCACCAAAGAGCAGGACCCCCGAACCGATACCGCCATTTTTTATAATGACCTCCGGGCCTACGGAAAAGGATTTGACCGTTTCTATGAGAGGGCGGAACAGGAACATCAGGTCCGTTTCATCCGTTCCCTGATTTCCCGGATTGTACCCAATCCCGAAGACGACACCTTAACACTGGCTTATGTTGATTCCGACCGCCGGATCCGGGAAGAATCCTTTGACCTGGTGGTGCTTTCGGTCGGCCTCTGTGCCCATCCATCGGCGAAAAAACTGGCCCGCCAGATAGGGCTGAAACTCGATGATCACGGTTTCTGTGTTACCGATCCGCTGAATATGACCAAAACCTCCAGGGAAGGGATTTATGTCTGTGGTAGCTGGCAGGGACCAAAAGACATTCCCGATTCGGTTCAACAGGGGAGCAGTGCGGCGGCTCAGGCCATGATCTTGCTCTCCGAGGCCAGAGGGACGATGATCGAAGCAGCTCCAATGCCGAAAGAAAGAGAGGTGTCCCTGGAAAAACCGCGGATCGGCGTCTTTATCTGCCACTGCGGAATCAACATTGCCGGGGTAGTAGATGTCAAAGCCGTGGCGGAGTATGCCCGCAGTCTTCCCGATGTCGTTTTGGCCGAGGATTGTATGTTTGCCTGTTCCACCGATCAACAAAATGAAATCAGAAAAGCCATCATCGACCACGGGCTTAATCGTATCGTGGCGGCAGCCTGCACCCCGCGAACCCATGAACCGCTTTTTCAGGATACCCTGCGGCAGACGGGACTCAATCCCTATCTTTTCGAACTGACCAATATCCGGGAACAGGATTCCTGGGTCCATCGCTTGAATCCTTCGGCCGCCACCCAAAAGGCTAAAGATCTGCTGCGAATGTCCGTTTCCCGCGCCCGTCTTTTAAAGCCCCTGCGGGAAACGGCCTATCCGGTGGTTCAAAGGGCTTTGGTGGTTGGCGGGGGGCTGGCCGGGCTGACAGCGGCTATGACCATCGCCGAACAGGGATACGAGTCGGTAGTGGTGGAACGCAGGGACGAATTAGGCGGGAATGCCCGCAGTCTTTATGCCACCGAAGACGGGGCCAATCCGGCCGAGTATGTGCAGGAACTGATACGTCAGGTTGAAGAGGAACCGCTGATTACGGTCTATACCGATGCCCGGGTGGTGGGTACCAAAGGCGCCTGTGGCCATTTGACCACGACGGTTTCAGTCGGGGATGAGATCCGGGAAATCGTTCATGGGGTAACCTTAGTTGCCGTGGGCGGCCAGGAATATCAACCCGAGGAATACCATTACGGAGAGCACCCCCGGGTGATCACCCGCCAGGCCTTTGAAGCCCTTTTGGCTTTGAGACCGGAGGAAGCTGAACAATATCCTCGGGTGGTGATGATCCAGTGCGTGGGCTCGCGGGAACCGGACCATCCCTATTGCAGTCGGATTTGCTGCACCGGGGCGGTGAAAAACGGTCTGAAACTGAAGTCGCTGAATCCGAAGGCGCAAATCTCCATCTTATATCGCGACTTGCGGACCTTCGGACTTCGGGAGTCCTATTACCGTCAGGCCCGTCTGGAGGGGATCCGCTTTTTCCAATACGGAAGAAATCAAAAACCGGAAGTCACCTTGGAAGGGGATAAGCTCAACTTAACCGTTTTTGACCAGCAGCTTCGGATGCCGGTCCGGATGGAGGCCGATCTTTTGGTTTTGAACTCGGCTATTCGTCCCAGCCCTGAAGGTCAGGGACTGGCTGAAACCTTGAGGCTTCCCCTGGATCAGGACGGTTTTTTCATGGAAGCCCATCCGAAACTCAGGCCCCTTGATTTTATCAAACCGGGTTTTTATTTATGCGGGTTGGCCCAGGGTCCCAAATTGGCCGTTGAATCCATGGCCCAGGCCAGGGGAGCGGTCTCCAGGGCCATGACGGTCCTTTCCCGAAAAATGATGACCTCCTCGGGAATGGTCGCTCAAGTGGATAAAGATCTCTGCCGGGCTTGCGGCGAATGTGAGAAAACTTGCCTGTTTGAGGCCATCAAGGTGGAACCAACCGGGGAAGAGCGGAAGGCGGCTGTGGTTAATGAAAGTTTGTGTACGGGGTGCGGAGCCTGTAATGTGGCCTGCCCCACAGGGGCGGTTTCACCGGCCCATTTTGAAGATGAGCAGATCGAGGGGATGATTAG
>CAZSTT010000002.1:36619-38152 GCA_964609705.1 uncultured Thermodesulfobacteriota bacterium | reverse complement strand
CGCCTGAAATCCTCGCTTTTGTCTGTCACTGGTGCGCCTATGCCGGGGCCGATCTGGCGGGAATTTCGCGAATACAGTATCCTCCGAATGTTCGTCTGATCCGGATCATGTGCACCGGACGGATTCATTCCGGCTTTCTGCTTCAGGCCCTGGCGGAGGGGGCCCGGGGCGTTCTGGTGGCCGGTTGACACCTCGGCGACTGCCATTACCTGGAAGGTAATGTGAAATGTCAGAAGGTGATCGAAGAAACCCGGGAGTATCTCGGGCTTTTGGGGATTGACGAAAGGCGGCTTCGGGTCAAATGGATTTCCGCCTCGGAGGGGGCCGAGTTTGCCGGAGAGATCAATGACTTTACCCGGTTTTTAGAAGGGCTGGAAGAACCATCGCTTCCAGGCCCTGATAAAGGGGACTTCTCCCGGGCAATAGAACCGGATCATCAGATCCTGGAGGAAGCGCCGCCCCAACTGAGTAAAGAGCAGATGGCCGCTTGCCTGGAATGCAGCCATTGTACCGGGACTTGTCCGGTCAATCGTGAAAATCCCCGGTTTTCACCGAAACAGATCATTAATCGGACGGCCATGGGGTTGGACGAAGATATCCTTCGGGGCCGCGAGGTCTGGGCCTGTCTGGGATGCGCTCAATGTAATACGCGCTGTCCGTCCCAGATCGATATTGCGGAATTCAACCGCTCTTTCCGAAAACGGGCCCGGAAGGCCGGGAACCTTCCGCTGGAAAGCCATCACGGAATTCAACAGGCCATCGCCCGGTTGCAAAGACATCCCCTTTCACAAAAACGAACGGCCTGGGCGGAAGAAACCGGTCGTTTCCAATCAACCGGAGACTATTTCTATTTTGTCGGTTGCCTGCCCTATTTCGATATCACCTTTCGCTATTTAAACATTTCGCCTCTGGACAGCGCCCGGAGTGCCCTGACCCTGCTGAACCGGATCGGAATTGAACCGGTGATCAGCAATGATGAAAGGTGCTGCGGACACGACGCCCTCTGGTGCGGGGATGAGGAAACATTCCGCGAATTGGCTTTGAAGAATCTGGAGGTCATAGGGGCCTCCGGGGCCAAAACGGTCTTGTTCAGTTGCCCGGAGGGCTATTCGACTTTTAAATATGATTACCCCAAATATTTCGGGAAACTGCCCTTTGAGGTGATCCATCTGACCGAATTTTTCGCCCGTGAGATACCGAAGGCTGGATTGAATCTGCGGCCGTCTTTGGATGGCACCCTTACCTATCAGGACCCCTGCCGGCTGGGACGCCGGGCCGGGATCTATGAACCGCCGAGGCAATTGTTAAAACTGGTTCCCGGAACAGAACTCGTCGAAATGGAAAGGAACCGGGAAAACGCCCTTTGCTGCGGGACCAGTGCCTGGACGGAATGCTCGAGTTGTTCCAAGGCCATCCAGGTCGAACGTCTGTTGGAAGCGCAACAAACCGGGGCCCACATATTGATTACGGCCTGTCCCAAATGCCGGATTCATCTGAGTTGCGCCAAACTGGGAGAAGATATTGCTATGGAAA
>CAZSTT010000002.1:17562-36519 GCA_964609705.1 uncultured Thermodesulfobacteriota bacterium | reverse complement strand
ACCTTAAACCTTATACCTCGGACCTTGAACCCTTGAAAAAAGGGAGGGGGAAAATGGCTAAGTACATCGGCGCCGTAGACCTGGGAACGACCAGCAACCGCTTTATCCTCTTTGATCACGGGGGGCGAATCATCAACCTGGCCCAAAGAGAACACCGGCAGATTTTTCCAAAACCGGGCTGGGTGGAACACGATCCCCTGGAGATATGGGACAACACCCGGGAAGTGATTCGGGAAGTCCTGGTTAAAACCGGGGCCGCCGCCACCGATATAGCGGCCATCGGGGTGACCAACCAGCGTGAGACGACGGTGGTCTGGGAGAAGTCCACCGGCACACCGATCTGTAACGCCCTGGTCTGGCAGGATACCCGCACCGACCTTATCTGCCAGGAGCTGGCCAAACAAGGGGGCCAGGATCGTCTGCGGAGCAAGACCGGCTTGCCTCTGGCCACCTATTTTTCCGGGCCTAAAATCAAATGGATCCTGGACCAGGTCCCGGAGGCCCGGAAAAAGGCCGAAAACGGGGAGCTTCTTTTTGGTACTATCGATACCTGGTTTATCTGGAATTTGACCGGTGCTCACCTCACCGATGTAACCAATGCCTCGCGGACGCTCCTGATGAATCTGAACAGCCTGGATTGGGACGAGGAAATCTTAAAATTATTTGATATACCCCGGGCCATGCTGCCCAAGATCTGTTCCTCTTCGGAAATTTATGGGGAAGCCCGGGGCCTTCTCCAGGGTATCCCGGTGGGGGGCGATCTGGGAGATCAACAGGCGGCCCTTTTTGGACAGACCTGCTTCAATCCGGGAGAGGCTAAGAATACTTATGGTACGGGCTGTTTCATGCTCCTGAACATGGGCGAACTCCCGGTGCCCAGTAACAGCGGACTGCTGACTACCGTGGGCTACAAGATCGGTCAGCAAAAAGCGGTCTATGCCCTGGAAGGATCGATCGCCATTGCCGGCGCCCTGGTCCAATGGCTTCGGGACAACCTGGGCCTGGTTTCCCAATCCGCCGAGGTTGAATCCCTGGCGCGGACCGTTGACGACAACGGCGGAATTTACTTCGTCCCGGCCTTTTCCGGGTTGTTTGCCCCGTACTGGAGGTCCGATGCCCGCGGGGTTATCGTTGGACTTACCCGCTTTATCAACAAGGGGCATATCGCCCGGGCCGTGCTGGAAGCCACGGCCTATCAGACCCGGGAAGTACTTGATGCCATGGAAAAGGATTCCGGAGTCCGGTTAAAGGCCCTCAAGGTGGACGGCGGAATGGTCTTCAACGAACTGCTGATGCAATTCCAGGCGGATCTATTGGACGTGCCGGTTATCCGCCCCAAAGTTGCGGAAACCACGGCCCTGGGAGCGGCCTATGCCGCCGGGCTGGCCGTCGATTTCTGGAAAAACCTGGATGAACTGCGTCTCAACTGGGGCAAGGACAAAGAGTGGACCCCTCAAATGGAACCTATGAATCGGGACCGGCTTTTTACCGGATGGAAAAAAGCCGTTTCCCGGACTTTCGACTGGGCGGAATAAACCCAATCCTCCGGACCATGAGATGCGAACCAAAGCTTCCCTTTTTGACCTGAAAGTCTCCTTATGGAAAATGGGAAGGGGATCTCCTTTATTTTTCCCTCTTGGTGCTTTAGTAAGGGACAACTTCCCATTTCAGGGGACAATTCCCGGGTCCTTAAAAAAAGACAACTCCCAATTGATTGATTTTTTATCCGGTGTCTAATAAAATATTTCCCGTTAATCTGCAAGGGCTTCAGGCTGGGAATCCTCAATTATTGGAGTCCCGATTTAAGAAGTGTAAAACCCGTTTCACAATTATGAAAAGAAATTATTACACCCAAGGAGGAGTTCGGTTATGAAAAAGGTTCGGATTTATGTAATTATGTTGGTTGCCCTCAGTCTGATGTTGTTGCTGGCATCCGCTGGTCAGGCAAGGCGCACACACCGAAGTGAAATTAATATTATCAATGATACGGACACCCAAATATCTTTTTTCATCACCACCGAAAAATACGGCCGGAAACAATGGACCTGGAAGAAAGATCATAACTCCTACCCGAGTATCGATGGCGTACGATTGAGGGTGAATGGAGATGATACTATCGAAATCGCAGACTGGGGAAAAGCCTACATCGACGACGTCGCTGACTATGAGGATGGCTTGTGGAAACTCAGACTCCATCATGCCCGCCGTGAATTGCGCAGAAAATAGCATTGTAAAAAAGGGAGCTGTTAGGTTATAAAATTATGCGAATTCTTTAGAGTTCGACACCAAGGCGCCTGCACAGCCTGACCGAGTATAACAACCTGGCTTCATTCCTGCCGCAGCTATATAAAGAGATGGGCGGCAAGATCAACGACCCGATAAGCGGGGTTTAGATGAAACCTGTTACTTTACAGATATGAAGATAAAAGCCGACTGACCAGGAAAGGTGCACGAAGACCCTTGGCCCAGGCCCGGATGGCCTCCCAGTTCCGGAAATCACCTTCCGGGGTCTCCAGTTTTTTCATTTTTGATTTCATGACCATTCGGTAGGGAAGAGACAACTTGCTGTAATCCAGGGTCCCGGCAAACAATCCCAGGTCTATGGGTTGGACTGAAGGGGTGGATTTCAGAACCGGATCCAGGTAACCCCTGACTATTCTGCGGTTTTCCTCCGTATCTCTATATAAAGTCAAACAGGTCAAAAAATAGGCCACCGGAATCCGGCTCATTCTTTCCTGGTTCTTTTGAACGAATGACAGGGCCTCAGGTAGCCAGGACGACCGGCGAATCGGACTGCCCAGAACTAACCCATCGTAAAAGGAAATATCCCGGATATTTTTAATGAGTCGTACATCTACCTGGGCCCCCTGATCACACAAATCTCGACCAATCGCTTCGGCAACCCCGCCCGTACTGCCGCAGGCACTGGCATAGGCGATCAGAACTTTCTTTTTGGGGTGTTTATCGGCCTGACAGCTTGATTCAGGGAAGTTAATCGCAGTGGCAAAGGCTTTGGGGGGAGAAAAAAAGTCCTTTCCCAGACTCAGTCCTCCTAAAGCCCCTCCGGCTATTATTGCGCCATCGGTGATAAATTTTCTTCTGGTCATTTTTCTCATGGTGCCTCTCTTTCTTCAATGGGCTCGACAGTAAAAAGATGAGCAATGGTTGGTATATAATAATATCATGTTGTAATAAAAAGGCTTGAGATTTTTTAAAAAAGAGGGAGAGGAATCCCCGCCTATTTATTTCTGACCGGTGGCTTTCCCCTGCCTTTGTTTTGAGATTTATTTTTAAATTTGAACATGATTCTACAAACAGGTTGTTAAGGATCTTTGGGGGGCTTGTAAAAGTTTGTTAAATAAACGTAAAAGAAGGTAAAAAATGAAAGGCATGGGGGCTTGATAGCGACGGGTCATGCGGAAAAGGGGAAAGGGGCATTCGCGGCGGCGTTAGTTGTTTCGCCAGCACTTCGAGCTAACGGGGCTTCCACTCAGGATTCAGAATAGCGCGATAAACCAAATCCTCAAAATGATCCCATTTTCTTACATGCTCTTTAAAAGTTCCTTCATACTTCATTCCTATTTTTTTCATAATGCGAGCCGATGCTTTATTTCGGTTAAAATGGCAGGCGTAGACCTTATGCAGTCTCAGATTTGAAAAGGCGAAATCAACCATCATTTTTGCAGCTTCAGAACCATATCCTTTGTTCCAATAGTCTTTTCCAATCCAATAGCCTAATTCGGCAGTTTGATAACGCTTCGAAATATTGATCAACCCAATCGCACCGATTAACTGGTTTAAGGTTTTCAGTTCAATCGCCGCTTCAAACGAAACTTCATCCGCATGCCTTTGTTTGACCTCCGCGATAAAAACTTCAGCCATTCCATCTTCATAAGGATGAGGAATATTCAAGGTGGTATCGGCAATACGGATATCCCCGGCCAGTTTTTGCACATTAGCGGCATCTGAAATTTCGAATGGCCGAAGAATTAAATTTTGAGTTCTAAGGATTGGCTGTTCCATTTTGATTACCCAAAGATTATTTCAGCAGCGACAATAACTGAGATTGACAGGTAGTTTTCCCGAAATGTACCATAAAAACGAATTAAATATTAAAAAATATTGACAAGAGGGTGTATTTTGGTCCAATTTCTAATTGGGTAACATCCCTGCTCAATCTATCCTCCGATTTTTTAATGTGTTATTTTGCCTTAATCAAGGGCAATGCCCGGGATGGTTTGAAATGACCGGCAAATGGAAAGGAGACTTAACTATGGCCAGAGAATTTACCGCGGAATCCATTTTCGGCATAGCCCGAAGTTTTATGGAATGCCGCCTGCTGTTAACGGGCGTTGAATTGAACCTCTTCAGTCTGGCGGCTTCCGCTCCCTTATCCGCGGAAGAGATCGCCGGAAAAGTTAAGGGTGATCTTCGGGCGACCATTATCCTGCTGGACGCCCTCAGTGCTTTGGGATTTCTGGAAAAGAAGGATAATCTTTATCGGACCGCTCCCCCCCTGATCTCTCTCTTGTCCGATTCCTCCCCCACTTCCATCCTGCCGGGTCTTCAGCACTCGGCCCATCTCTGGCAGACCTGGTCCCAGCTTACGGATATCGTCCACCGGGGCGGACCGGCCAAGAGGGGCGACACCGTCTTTGCCGATGGTCGCCTATCGGCCTTTATCGGGGCTATGCATGTGGGCGCGGCCGGAGCCGCCGATGGTATCGTGGCCGCGATTTCTCCCGGCCCGGCAAAAGCACTGATTGACATCGGCGGGGGTTCCGGCACCTACTCGATTGCTTTCCTAAAGGCCTCACCCCAAATGAAAGCCACTCTTTTCGATCTCCCGCCGGTCATTGAAATGGCCCGAAAACGGTTTTCGGAGGAGGGATTATTGGATCGGGTCACACTGGTCCCCGGTGATTTCTACCAGGATACTCTACCTTCGGGGCATGACCTGGCCCTTTTGTCGGCGATTATCCATCAAAACAGCCCTGAGCAAAACCTGGCCTTATATCAAAATATTTTTCAGGCCCTTGATCCCGGAGGCCGGATTATCATACGGGACCATGTGATGGAACCGGATCACACCAAACCTGTTTCCGGGGCGATTTTCGCGGTTAACATGCTGGTCAACACCCCCGGAGGGGGAACCTATACTTTGGAGGAGATCAAAGAGGGCTTGACCAAGGCCAAATTTGACCGGGTAAAACTCCGGCAAACCCAGGAGATGTTTTCCCTGGTAGAGGCCTTCAAGCCTTTATAGATGCTACTGCTATAACTTCAAGAATATAACTCTCACATTTCTTAAGCGGCTCTTGATCTTCTGCGAAGATTAGAATCCAGAAGTCAGAATCCAGAATAAACAAAAAAACCGATTAAGGATCTATCCTCATTCTGAATTCTGGCTCCTGGATTCCAGAGTTACCTATATATTAGGTTACCATGCAAAAAAATCACCTTGACGTTTCTCTGGAAAGTACTCAACAATCGCCTCCTGCTTATAAATGGAAAGCCATGGCCACGGTGGCTTTGAGCACCATTATGGGGACCATGGATGCCAGTATCACCAATATCTCTTTTCCCATCCTGACCAAAACCTTTGGCGTATCGATTACCACAATCGTTTGGGTATCCCTGGCCTTCATTCTGGCCAGCACCAGTTTTTTGTTGATTCTGGGCCGTGCCGGGGATGTGTTCGGCCGAAAAAGGCTGTACCTCGGGGGGACGGTTATTTTTACTTTGGGATTGATTTTCTGTGCTTTATCCCAGAATATTTCCCAATTGATTTTTTTTCGGGTGGTTCAAGCCATTGGCGCGGCCATGTCCATGGCTTGCGGAGCGGCTATTGTGACTGAGGCTTTTCCCCAAAATGAACGAGGTTTGGGGATGGGCCTGCTGGCCCTCTCGGTCTCTGTCGGTTTGATCAGTGGTCCGGTTCTGGGAGGATTCCTATTGGAATGGCTGGATTGGCGCTCTCTGTTTTATATGAGAATTCCTGTAGGACTCATAGTGCTTTTGATGGCCCAGGTCTTTCTAAAAAAGGATCATCGCCGAATAGAAAAGATAAGATTTGATTGGTTGGGAACCTTCTTCTCCTCGGGAGGGTTGGCCTGCTTTATGATCGGAGTCAATCAGCTCAACCGCTTTGGGTTGAGATCGTCGCAGTTTTACCTGTTGATGGGTTTGGGTCTGTTGAGTCTTATCATTTTTATTTTTGTTGAAAAACAGGCCCTGGACCCTATAGTCGATCTGTCTCTTTTTAATAACCGGGTTTTTTCGGCGGCCGTGGCCAGCCTGTTCCTTATGTTTCTGACTTATTCGGCTTATATCCTGCTGATGCCCTTCTACCTTCTCCAGGGAATCGGGCTGACTCCTTCCAAAGCCGGGGTGGTTATGACTATTGTCTCCATGATGGCCCTGATCGTCGGTCCCATCAGCGGCAAGCTTTCAGACCGGTTCGGTCAAGCCCGGTTTGCCACGCTGGGGGCCATGGTCACTATCCTCTCCTTTGGTCTTATGTTTTTATTTGATGATAAAGGTCGGATGATTGATATTATCCCGGCCCTGAGCCTGGCCGGTTTGGGAATGGGCCTGTTTCAATCTCCCAATAACAGCTCCATTATGGGGGCCGTAAGCCCGGAGCGGCTGGGGACCGCTTCGGCCATGATCGCCGCGTCCAGGCAGGTGGGGATTTCCATAGGCATGGCTCTCTCCGGAACCATTTATTCCAGCCGGTTTTTGTATCACCAGGGGGAATTAGCCCGGCAAGGCCTTCCTGCGGCCATGGTTGAACGTCAGGCGGTTACTCTTTCCTTCAGGGATGCCTTCCTGGTCTCAGCCATTTTGATGGTTTCCGTGGTCATATTGTCCCTTATGACCCGATCCCAAAAACGTGAGGCGTGAGGTGGCTTCGGCCCCACCTCTAATTCAAAGTTTTCCCTTCCAGATCTCTAAAAGCCTTCATCATACCCAGACTGGTTGCTTCGAAGATTCCCCGGATAATGGCCCGGGTCAGGCAGTCGGCCGCCGCACGGCCGATCTCATTCAAGGCCTGGGCCTTGGGAGCAACGAAGAAACCTTCAACCTCCGGCAGTTGACGTTTGTTGGTAGCCAGGCAAAAGATAGTGTCTCCGTCAAACATGGTGTGGGCCGGCCGTATGGCCCGGGCCAATCCGTCCTGGGCCATCTGAGCGATTTTCTGAGCCTGGGCTTTATTTAAAACTGCATCAGTGGCGATAATCCCGATGGTGGTGTTGGTTGCCGAAGGAGGGGGAGGATTGTCGGACAGTCTCACCGATTTTTTCCCGAGGGCACCAAATTCCCTTTCAATCTCCAAACGGATTTCCCAGGGGCGGCCATTTTCCGGATCGATAACCGATCCCAGAGAATTGACCGCCACCAGGGCGGCTACGCTGATACCCGGGTTGAGGACCTCACTGGCTGTCCCCAATCCCCCCTTGATTCCTCCTGAAAGGGCCCCGGTGCCGGCCCCGACGGAACCTTGGGGAAATAAGCCGTTGGTGGCGGAATCACAGGCCATACTTCCCCAATTCGGGTTGATGGATGGAATGAAATTTTTACCCCGGCCCAGATCAAACAAAGCCGCACCCGGAACAATAGGAGCCACCTGCCCCTCACCTAAAGGAAATCCCCAGCCCTTTTCAGCCAGCCACCGGACCACCCCGTCACAAGCGGCCAGCCCGTAGACCGAGCCGCCGGTTAGAACAATAGCCTGGACTTTTTCCACTAGATTGTGTGGCTGCAAGAGATCGGTCTCACGGGTGCCAGGAGCCGAACCCCGGACATCAACCCCGGCCGTAGCTCCTTCCGGGCAGAGGGTGACGGTGACCCCGCAGGCTTCTTCAGGATTCGAATAATGCCCGACCAGCAGTCCTTCCACATCTGTTAGAGAATTATTTCCCCCGATTTTAGCCATTAAACCCTCCGGCATTAGGTCAAGACAAGAGAACCCGTCCCCCGCCTCCTTACAGATCAGAAGCTTTTTTTTGGAGGAGTCTGGTTCGAATTTCCCGTCGACGATCAAGAGGAAGGATTAGGCTGACCCTGGTTCCTTCCTTAGATACACTGTCAACTTCAATATGGCCTTTATGGACTTGAACAATTCGCTTGGCCATGGTCAGTCCCAAGCCCAGGTAGTTAAATTTAGTGGTAAAGAAGGGATCAAAGATGTAAGGAAGATGTTCCGAGAGGACCCCTTCCCCCTGATCTTCAACCTGAATCCATACTTGATTTTTTACAATTTCCCCGGTTACCATTACCTCACCTTCATTGGCGGTGGCCTCCAGACTATTTTGAATAATACAGCGGAGGGCTTTCATGATCAGTATTAAATCCCCATAAAGGGGTTTGGCCGGTAACGTTTTTGGATCAGGGAATTTAAGTCTCAGTGCATTCCTTTCCAATTCAGGTTGATAGGCTCTGCCGACCTCCGTCAAAACATCAGTAAGCGTCAAGGCCAAAAAACGGTCGGAGTGAACGTTAGCAAATTCCATTAATCGATCAATGATGGTTTCCAATCGTTTGGCTTCACTTTGAATAATTTTGGTGTACTGGGTATAGTCTTCAGGAGATACCCGGTCCTTGGCCAATCGTAAGGCAAATCCCCCGATAGCGGTGATGGGATTTCGAATCTGGTGGGAAATTTGATCGGTGATCATTCCCAGCCCGGCAAATCTCTCTGATTCGAGTTGGTTTTTTTCCATTTTTTTGAAAGAGGAGATATCCTGCAAAGCGAAGATGATTAACTCGTTGCCCGTTGATCTATCTTTATAAAGGGCGGTGGAACAGTTAACAAAAATGGTAGTCCCGTCTTTCTTCCTTAAAAGGACTTCTCCGTCAAAACCGGTGTTGTCCCGGGTCAATTTCAGGATATTGGGCAGGAAAACCCGGGCATCTTCAGGAAGAAAAAGGGCCTCAATAGATTTGCCGTTCAAATAATCCTGGGGATAACCCAATAGAATGTTTGCCAAATGGTTGGTAAAGCGGATCCACCCCCGGTTATCCGTCAAGAGAATTCCGGTTTTAAGAATCTCGACTAAATTATTGATCAGGCCTGGCGACCAGGGTAAAGTGTCCATCTTTTCTTTCCTCTCCGAGACTTTTGCAAAACGCCTCCTTTGGTCCAGGGGTTAATCCCGCTCCGCCCGCAAAACAGAAGTTTCCGGAGGAAAATTATTTAGTTCTCATCCAGAAATAAAAGATATCCGGATGAAGCCTTCAGCAGTGAGCAATTAGCCGTCAGCTAACATACAAAGAATAAAGGATTTTGCTGAATAGCTAAATGCTGATCGCTGATCGCTCCATCCGGAAAATGTTCATTTCCGGATGGATACTATTTAAGTATTGAAAAGAGGTTGTATTGTAATACAGATTTTAATTTTTATCACCAGGAGATTTTAGGGCTGGTTTTTTGAAAGTCTCCTCCATCCGACCTCTTAAAAATAGGCAAGGTCTGTTTATGATTGACACCGAAAAGCAACTTCCCTAGGATAGACGTGCTCTTGAGTGGTATAAAAATTAATCGGTGATTCTAATCTTTCCATCAATCCCTTATTGATTTGATGAAATCTAATCTTGGAGAAGACTACCGGGTTTTGAAATGAAAAAGGGTTTAAATGAAAAAACGAAAAGATAAAGAAGCAAAAATATTTTACGGTTTCTGGATCGCGGCAGCCGGTTTTGTGCTGCTTTTCCTTTTTTCCGGAGCGGGCTTTTATTCATTCAGCATTTTCATCAAGCCTTTTGAAGAAACATTCGGCTGGAGCCGGGCGGCCATCTCCTTGGCCATGTCCATTTACATGGTGCTTCATGGTGCCTGCGGACCCCTGGTCGGTTATCTGACAGAGAAATACGGCCCGAAACGGATTATGACCATCTTTGCCATCGGGACCGGTGCCGCCTTTATCCTGGTCAGCTTCACTCAAACGTTGTGGTTCTTCTATATGACTTATGCCTTACTATCCATCACCACCACGGGAATCGGGTTTATTCCGGTCAGCAGGTTGTTGACCCGATGGTTCGTCCGGCGCAGGGGCACGGCCATAGGTTTTACCATGGTCGGGATCGCGGCCGGCGGATTTGTCATGTCTCCTGTGGCGGGGATGCTGAATTCCACCTTCTCCTGGAGGGTCTCCTATGTCTTTTTAGGTCTGCTGGTCTGGGCCCTGGCCATACCCATGACCTTATTCGTGATGAAGGGCAGTCCTTCTGAAATGGGGCTACGACCGGATGGCGATATTCCGGAGGTTGAAAAAGATTCAGTTGAAATCGAAAGCGGCCCAATGGTGCTGAATGTCGTGGAAGAAGGCTGGCCTCTGAAAGAAGCCCTTAAAACCCGAACCTTCTGGTGGGTGGCCTTGACCTATCTGCTGGCACCCATGGCCCAGGGCGGAGTGCTCAACCACCAGGTGCCCTTGGTGACTGAGGCCGGACTGGCTCCGACAGCCGCAGCCATGGCCATGGGTATTACAGCCGGCATGGGCGGTTTTGGAAAACTGGGTTTCGGACGTTTATCGGAAAGCCTGCCCTTTCATTATGTGGCCATGGCCTGCTTCGGCATTCAAGCCCTGGCTATTTTTCTGCTGCTGGCCTTTCAATCTTCGACCATGGTCTGGATTTATGTTGTTCTGTTCGGTTTTGGCATGGGCGGGATTGTGGTTTTGTTGCCTCTGGCGGTCAGTCATTTCTTCGGTCTGGCGTCCTTCGGGACTATCATGGGAAGCGTAGCTTTTATTCAGGGTATCGGCTCATCCAGCGGTGGCTTGATTTCCGGCCTGATATTTGACCGGATGGGAAACTATCGCTACGCTCTGATCCTCTTCGGGTGTATCTACCTGCTGGCGATCATGGCCATAATAATGGCCGGAAAACCCAAACCTTATCTGCCCGAACCTTAAAAAAATCCCGGTTCGGCCCTGAAGTCGTCTGCGAAATTTCATCCGGATTAAGGAAATTTTCAAATTAATTGAAAAATAGATTTTTTTGAGTATACTGGAAGCATCAAATCATTTACAGGGAGAGGAAAAATGGCTATTGAAAAATTTCCAATCGAAGCCGGCCACATTATGATGTTTGCCAGGGCCATCGGGGATGCCAATCCGATTTATCATGATGAGGCCATTGCCAAGAACACTGAACCAGGTGGCATCATAGCCCCACCGACTTTTGTTCAGTCCAGCGCCCAATTTGATCCCGACTATTTTCTGCGTCCCAAAATCGGCCAGCCCTGGTTTGGATCCGGGAAAGAGCCGACCGGGATAAAACCGGGATCGAAGGACGACACCGGTGGCGGGGGACGGGGCCTTCACGCGGAACAGCACTATGAGTACCTTCGACCTCTGCGTCCTGGCGATGTGCTTACGGCTACGACTAAACCCGGGAAAAAGTGGGAGAAAGAAGGACGGCGATCGGGAAAACTGGTCTTCTCCGAAACCATTGTCGAGTTCCGCGATCAAAAAGGGGAACTGGTTATTACCGCACGCGGGGTAGGGGTGCAGACAGAAAGAGCAGTGGATCAACAATAATAAGGACAAAAAATATGGCACTAAAAGCAAGTCAACTTACAGTCGGTGATACCCATACCGAACGGATTGTGGAAGACCTGAAACGCACGCAGATTGTCCAATATGCCGGGGCTTCCGGAGATTATAACCCGGTTCATACCGATGAGGTTTTTGCGGTGAAGGTGGCTGGGTACCCCTCTGTTTTTGCTCATGGCATGCTGACCATGGGCATGACCGGAAAGATGCTGACCAACTGGGTTGGAGACGGCCGGCTCACCAAATATGGGGTGCGGTTCACCAATCAGGTCTGGCCGGGCGATGATCTGGAGGCCAAGGCCACCATCGAAGCCATCCGGGAAGAAAACGGGAAATATTTTGTCGATCTTAAAGTAGAGACGATCAATCAGAACGGCGTGATCGTCTTAAGCGGCAGTGCTTCGGCCCGGATTGATCATTGAGGCGCATACCCCGGTACCCTTATTTAGAAGCGTTTTTCTGATTCTAATGCGGAGATGATAGTTTCGGAGGAGAGCTGTCGGCGATTAGCGGTCAGCTTTCAGAAAAACCCTTTTAAAATGCTTTAGTGGACTGCTGGAGGCTGATAGCTGTACGCTTCCCGCAGTCCGGGTATTTATCCGAAGACCAAGGGCCGCAGAAAGTCTGCCCGATCAGGGCTTCAGCCTTTGGAGATATTGAGATCGAAGGTTCAGATCCGTCAGACCGAGGATGCCCCAGATCAAATTCCCCTTCCAAATAAGGCCAACTTCTCCATGATAAGGGTCTTTCAGTTGGTGGATACCAGGGGATGCCTGTTCTATTCGGCTTCCGATCCGCTGGAGATAACTTTCCATCATCCTCCGGCAATCTTCCGAATTCTTTCCCTCCAAGACAAAAACTTTGAATTTATTACCAGCAACCTCATAATCGGCAGTGTATCCGGAATGGAAAAAGGGATATCCCAGGAAATTCCTGGAGATGAATTTTTCACTATTTTTCTTTTTCCCCTCGGCCGGGAATGACGACAGGAGCGAAGGGAAAGACGTCTTTCCTCCCAGGACCTCCTCTACTTTCCTGGCAAAAGGCAGCAAAATCCTTTCATCCTCCTCACCGAGGTTGAAGCCGTTGATCTTCACATAATAAGGACCGCTCAGGAAGTTCATAAGGCCGGGTTCATAATAACCTTGAGCCCCGAGGTCCAGATATTTGGCATCGGCCAGTCGCTCCTGGCTATAGATCCCGAAGGCCTGGGTGGGGTCCTGATGGCGATATACTTCGATGACCACCCCGGCTTTTTTCTCACCCTGGTATTCGGTTACCGTTAATTCCTGGAATTCGTAGTCGAGGTAGAGGTCCGCCGCCCCGTTGATATACTCGAAAAGGGTTTCGGGGGTGAATACCTGAGGCTTTCCTTCCAGCTTCCATCCGCTCATCTCCGGAAGGATGATGGTTTTTCCTTCCACCTGCCGGCCCGGCAGGAAAAGGACCAGGCTGCAAGAAAGAAGGAGAAGCGGGAGATGCCATCTCATGGTCTTAAATCCTTTCATAGTCAATTCCTGCCTTTCCCGGTTAGGACGAAAATAGGGTTCGAGTTTACCCCTGCACTGGCCTATATCCCGGCCTGCCTTGTGCAGGCCTTAGGCCACCAAAGGCGTGGCCTGACGGCTCAGGCCACGAATTCCAGGGGAACTTCCCTTAAGCGGACCACATTGCGAATCCTCTCGGAAACATTCCACTGGTTCCGGCATTGGACCGGGCAAAGGCCGCAGTCTCTGCAAAGGCCGGAAGGAAGGTCCAGGGATAACAGGAGATCCTGGGCTTCCACCAGGTTTCGATATCCGTATAGATACATATGGGCTCTCATCAACTCTGGAATAGGCAGCTGCTGCAGACACTGGCCCAGACATTGTCCGCATCCCTGGCAATAAAGAGGAGACTGGAGGCCCGCCAGACGGAGGGTTTCTTTTTCGGCCAGGGAAAGGGAAGGATCTTTCAAGATCTTTAAGTCCATCTCCATCTGATCAAAGGTCGTGAAACCGGCGATAATGGTATGGACGTTCGGGTCCTGCAGTGCCCACTTCAGGGCCATCGGAGCGTCAACCTGATGGTTTTGGTAAGACCCTCTCTCGTTGCCCCCAATGGTTTTCATGGCGATAACCCCCAAACCCGCCTGGGCCGCCCGGGCAATGGCCTTCTTGATCTCCTCTGCATGTTTCTGCCGGAAATTGTAGGCCGTCAGAACCACGTCGTAGACCTTGGAATCTATGGCAGCCTGGATCACCTCGGGCTCATTCCGGTGGGTGGTAACCCCGATGAAACGGATCTTGCCGGCTTTCTTGGCTTTGACCAGCGCGTTCAGAATCGGCTCATACAAGACTGCTTCCCGGGCCCAAAGACCATGGTGGTGATAGATATCCACATAATCCAGCCCCAAACTCTTAAGACTGGTATCAATTTTTTTAGCATAGGCTTCCTCGGTGGCTTCTTCCGGGTATAGGCCGGTGGAAGAGTTGCCGGGAAGGCGGGCCTTGGTGGCAATGGCAAAAGAATCCCGGGGACGGCCTCTGAGCACTTCCCCCAGCATGGTTTCATTGGTCCCTCGCTGGTACGTCTGAGCCGTGTCCAGAAAGTACAGTCCCTGATTCAAGGCGGCGGTAACCAGAGAGGGGTTGCTGGTGTTCATGACCCCCATGGTGATGACCGGAAGTCTGATTCCGGTCCGGCCCAGAATACGGTAAGTGAACTTCTCCGCCTTTGATCCCTGTTCTTTGGCGAACAGGCTTTTTTCGTTGGAGCTTAAATAAATCAACCCCCCCAGCCCTGAAGCTGAAGACTTCAGAAAATCCCGTCTCCTCATTCCTTTATTGGACATTGGTAAATTCTCCTTCTTAACCCTCAATCTTTTTGATGGACCAGTCTCATCCCCGGAAAAGGGACCTCGAAATAAGGGATCGTGGTCCCTTCCAAGCTGCCGAGGAAGGCCGTCTTTCTTCCCTCCCAGCCAAAACAGATATTGGTCGGCCGCCTGAGGATCCTGCCCTCCCGGTCTTCCAGGACCATGACCAGCTCCTGCCGAAGCGTTAGATAACCTACGGCATTCCAGCTGGGAAAGGTAATCCATAAATGTCCCGCTTCATCAAAAGCAATTCCATCCGGATAACCCAATGTTCCGAGAACATCCGGGCCGTACACTTCTCTGCCGGATAATGAACCGTCATCAGCGATTGAATAACGCAGAATCCGCCTTTCCATTGTTTCGGCCACATACAGATATTTTTCTTCGGCGTCGAGCGTCAATCCATTGGCGAAACAGATTCCGCCGTTGACGATTCGAGAACGGTCCTTTTCCACCAGAACAATACTTCCGTCCGGAAAAGGTCTTTGCAGGGCGGACCCCAGATCCTCATGACTGGTGGAATTGGAAACCCAAAGTCGATAGTGGGAGTCAACAAAAGGAAAGTTCGGTGTTCCCATCCGTTTCCCCTCGGCTTCGGTCATCAAAACCGTATGCCTTCCACCGGGAGAGAGGGATTGGACCTGGCCGTTGCCGATATTGGCGACGATACAGTTCCCTTCCGAGTCCAGACAAAGACCATTGGGGAGGCCTCCCAAGTCACCGAAGAAAACCGTGTTTCCGTTTTTTTCAATGCGGGCGCATTGGCCGCGGCCATCCGCCGCGTAGATCGTTCCATCGGCGGCGGCCATGACGCCTTCCGGCCGCACCAGTCCGGTTCCGATGGTTTTAACTTTTGTCAGGTCCATTTCGCTGTCCTCCTCCAATCATTCTGAATTAATTTGGGGTCGGTTTCCTTTTGGGTCGGCTAAGCAGGGGTTGCCCCAGAGCCCCATTATTACAGAAAACCGTCAATCATTATATAAAATGATTTTGGCCTTGCCGCTTTTCTTGGCGGCATACATGGTTTCATCGGCCCGGGATAAATATTCTTCCAAGGTGAGGCCCCGCAGCGGATTCATTTCCACCACGCCGGCGCTGAAAGTACAGCCCCTATTGAGGTCTCCGATAATTTGACTGCGGAAAAGCCTTAATATTCTTTCCAGTGAATCCGCAGCCGTCTTGCCGGGGGTTTCAGAAAAGAAAATGACAAATTCTTCGCCGCCCAATCTTCCGGCCAGATCGGAGGCGCGGAGATTATGGTTGATCAGGGATGATAAGGTTTTTAAAACCAGATCCCCGGTTTGATGACTGTAGGTATCATTAATTTTTTTAAAATCATCCAGATCGATAAAGGCCAGGCTGAAAACATGGCCATAACGCTTGTTCTTTTCCATCTCCCGGAGCGCTTTCCTTCCCCAGGACGCTCGGTTGAGCAAGCCGGTCAGACCGTCGTATTGGCTCTGTTGTTTATGCAATTCCTGTCTTTCAAGAATCCCGCTGATTTTTGCCAGAAGAATCCTGGGCGAAAAAGGTTTGGTGATATAATCGTAAGCTCCGGCTTCAATTCCATCGATGGTCATTTCTTCCGAGGCTCTGGCGGTGAGAAGGATGACGGGTATGTTTTTTAATGGATCACTGTTTTTTATTTGCCGGCAAAGTTCGTAGCCATCCATCTTCGGCATCATCACATCGCTGATGATGATATCCGGCATAACCTCCCGCCCCGTTTTCAATCCTTCTTCCCCATCGGAGGCCTCTACAATCCGGTAATAATCATGCAAAGTCTGCCGTATGTAAACCCGCATATCGGGGTTGTCATCGACAATCAGCACCAGGGGTGTTCTTCCGGTTGTCTCTTTTATCGATTCCTGATCTTTGAATGGGTCTTCTTTTTCAGGAACCCCTTTTTCATAATAATAACGGCTTGGGTCCGGCGTCTTCGGATAGCCTTCCGGCGGCCGCTCATCATTTCCCCGTTCTACTTTTTGGGGCAGAAAAATTCTGAATTCCGTTCCTTGGTTTAATTGGGAATCAACCTCTATACGACCCCCATGGAGTTCTACAAATTCTTTGACCAGGCTGAGGCCTATCCCCGTCCCCTCCTGGTTTCTGGTCAGGGTTCCATCCACCTGATGAAACCGGTCGAAAATATAAGGCAGCGCCTCTTGCGGAATGCCTTTGCCGGAATCTTTTATAATCAGCGCAGCCTGGTTTGTTTCAGAGATTTCAGAAACTATAACCTTAACCCATCCCCCGCTGGGGGTGAATTTGAGGGCATTAGAGATCAGGTTAATCAACACCTTCTCCACCATTTGCGGATCATAATCCATCTCCAGGGACCGGCCTTCATCGGTCAGGGTCAGCCGGATCCCTAATTTATCCGCATAGGGTTTAAACGAGATTACCGTGTCCGCCACCAGGGCTGAGAAATCGCTTCGGATAATCCGAAGCGGCATTTTTTTCTCATCGAGTTTTGATAAATCCAGTAATTGATTGATTAAGCCCAGCAGCCGTCCGGCATTTCGTTGAATAATACCAAGCTGTTCTTTTACGGCCGATCCCAATCGTCCGAATTTTTCAGCCATAACCGTTTCCAGGGGACCAACGATCAGGGTGAGAGGGGTGCGGAATTCGTGGGAAATGTTTTGAAAAAAAAGGGTCTTCTGCCGATCCAGTTCTTTCAGTTTCTGCAGCAGCTCATTGGATTTTACCATTTCCGTTTTCAATTGATCTTCACTGGTAATAGAACCATAGCGTCCGATCAGGGCATTGATCACCACCAGCACAAAAAAAGTTATTTCAATGACGGCATTGGTCACGGCGATCTGGCGGCCGCTCAATTGATAAAGAGGTTCAAGGACCATCGAAAGAAAATAGGCGGCATAATAAAAGACCAGAGTGGCAGCGACCGAGGGGATAATCAGGGATGAGGCCCGGCGCCGGAATAACATAATGGCCCCGCCGGCGGTAAAGAAAATCAGATAATAAACTTTGACCTCCCAGCCGAAAACAACGGAAAGGACGACCAGGTGATAATTGAGTACGGAGCCGAACCATATCAGAGCCAGGGTATAGTTCTTTTTTTGGTTAAAAACGAAGGTGAGACATAAGACCGCCATAAAAATAAGCTGTTCATAAAATAAAAACATCCAATGATTGAAAAAATAATAAAAGGTATAAGTCGGACTGGACAGGATGAAGAATAAGGCACCGATATTGCTCATCCCGATATACTTGGCTTCTACCGGATCCATATCGGAAGGGACTCCGATATAAAATATCTTCTTAAGGTTGAACATGGCTCATTTCCTGCCTCAGACGGAAAAGGGGAAGCTAGGTGCAGAGTTTCCGCACCAGATCAATATAAACGGCAGTTCCCTTGGTCAAATTATCGATGGAGATCTTTTCATCCAGGCCATGAATCATATTCAGATGCTCTACCGGGACCACAACAGGACAAAAGCCATAAGCCGTAATTCCTTTTTCCCGGAAAAAACGGGAATCGGTTATTCCGGACATGAGATAAGAGGGCATTACGGAATTTTCAAAATGTTCCTTAACCACCTCCTGAATAATAAGATAATCATCAATCTCGGTATCAGACACATTTCCCGGAGAGGCTAAGAGGATTTCAATCTCCAGGTCATCATCGGCCAGGGTCTCCTTGATGAAGTCAACGAAGGCCTTGGCGTCCTGACCCGGCAGCAATCGGATATCCAGCTGGGCTTCCGCATAATCGGGAATGACATTGATCTTATGACCCGCCTTTAACAGGTTAAGGCTGATCGTGTTTCTGACCATGGCATTGATTTGCGGCACTTCGAGCATTCCACTTTCCCTCAATAGCCGGGCCAACGTTTTAGGGTTGCCGTCCTTTTTAAAAGGATCCAGGAACGACCATTCGGAGGAAAGCGTTTTGAAATACCCGTCTACCACCGGGGTAATAATGACCGGCAGCTCTGCCGAAAGAACCCGGGTTAAGGCCTTGGTCATTTTCAGCAGGGCATTCCGTGAATGCGGCGTGGAGCCGTGCCCGGAAGGTCCTTTACAGCTCAACTTAAGCCAGCAAGGCCCCTTTTCTCCGGTGGCCAAAAGCATGACGGTCTTATCCGGAACCATATTGGAAAATCCCTGCCCCCCTTCATTTAAAACCAGGGCCGCCTTAAAATCTTCCGGATAATTTTCCATCAGGTATTTCATCCCTAAGGACCCTCCGGTCTCTTCGTCGGCAACCGCCAGGAATACCAGGTCGCGATTCAGCGGCACAGACTCTCGTTTCATGGCCAGAATGGCCATGAGCTGCATGACCCCGATGCCCTTCATGTCCAGTGCCCCCCGCCCGCAAAGATACCCGTCCAGGATATCTCCGCCGAAGGGATCGAAAGCATACTCCTCCGCGTTGGCCAGAACCACATCCATATGGTTAAGGAGAATAATCGGCCCTTTTTCACCGGAACCGGTCAGGCCGGCTTTCAGGGAGACCCTTCCGGGTTGAGATTCATAGGTCCGGTAGGGGATTTTTTCTTTTTCGAAAATCTC
>CAZSTT010000002.1:1626-17462 GCA_964609705.1 uncultured Thermodesulfobacteriota bacterium | reverse complement strand
AATGCCCTGATCGAAACGATGGACCCGGATTTCCCCAGGGCCGATACGCTGGCCATAAAAGAGGGGCGCATCCTGGCTGTGGGACCCGGGGACAAGCTGAAAGAGCTTATCAACCGCCGGACGGAGGTGGTCGATCTCAGCGGGAGGACCGTACTGCCCGGTTTTATCGACGCCCATCTTCATCTGCGGGCACTGGCCGAAAGTCTGGTTACTTTGAACCTCAGCCCTGAAAGCGGGGTTTCTTCCATCGGCCATATTCAGGAAAGGATTCATCAGGAATCCCTGAAGTGCCCGCCGGGGACCTGGATCAGGGCCGGGGGCTATAATGAGATCTATCTGGCCGAACAAAGAGATCCCAACTGCCGGGACCTGGATCCGGCTGCCCCCTATCACCCGGTGAAACTCACCCATCGTTCCGGCCATGCCCAGGTTTTAAACAGCCCCGCTTTAAAATCGTTGAAGATCACCATAGCATCGCCGGATCCGCCGGGGGGTCTGATGGAACGGGATTTGGAAACGGGAGAACCGACGGGTGTCTTTTACGGCGCGGGTGATTTTCTTTCCGCTTTAATCCCGCCTTTGAACAGGGGCCGGTTGGACCAGGGTGTAACGCTGGCCAATCAGGAATTGATCAAGGCCGGGGTCACCACTTTTCAGGACGCCTCATCCAGAAATGACCTGGAGCGCTGGCGGTCTTTTGAGGAATGGAAGTTCGATGGATTATTGGACAGCCGGGTGGTCATGATGCTCGGCTGGAAAGGTTTTGAGGAATTTCAGTCCGGCCTGTTTCCAAGGATCAGGGATAAAAACCAGCTCAAGCCGGGAGGGGTAAAAATTGTCCTGGAGGAAACCACCGGAAAGCTTTTCCCAAGCCAGGAGGCCTTAAACGGAATCATCCTCTCCATCCACAAGGCAGGTCTGCCGGCAGTCATCCATGCCATTGAAGAAACAGCCGTGAAAGCCGCCTGCACTGCTATTGAATATGCCCAAAGAAACGGGGCCGGCCGGGATCACCGGCACCGGATCGAGCATTGTTCGGTGTGCCCCCCTGACCTGGCCGAACGGATCGCTTCCGCCGGGATCATGGTTGTTTCCAATCCCGCTTTTCTCTATTACAGCGGTGAAAGATATCTTAAGACCGTTGATCCTCTTCAGTTGAATCATTTGTACCCATTCGCCAATCTGATAAAAAACGGCGTCCAGGTGGCCGCCGGATCGGATGCCCCCATCGTTCCGGTCAATCCTCTGGCGGGGATCTACGGGGCGGTCACCCGAAGGGCTAAAACAGGCGGAATTGTTTTGGGAAGAGAAAAGATAGGGGTCTATGAGGCCGTAGCCATGGTGGCCGGTATGGCGGCCCGAAGTTCATTTGATGAACATCAAATAGGCATGATCGCACCGGGGAAAATGGCCGACCTGGTAGTTTTGAGCGATAACCTTTTTACGGTTCCCGAAGAAGAGATTAAAAACATCCAGGTGGAGATGACGATTATCGGAGGGAAGGTCGTTTACAGCCTTTAACACGAAAATAGGGTTCAAGGATTCAAAGGTTCAAGGGTTTTAAATTCCATGCTTTTCACTTGGCCCCTTGACTCCTTGGTTCCTTGAACCCTTGTATGAATTTTCATGATTCGCGGGGCCGCGCCACCAGGCGGGGATTGACGGTTTAGAGGCGGGTGGTGTACTGCCCCCCCCGCCTTTCGTAAAGAATCTTACCGGGTTTTTTCCTATTTCCCCATCGACTTAACCGGAGTGATTATCTCCTGAATGCCGAAGGGGTCTTTAAACTCGAATTCCGGCCGGAATTTTAGTTTTTTCACTCCCCGGTTATTGATATATTTGGCGATCTCCATGTTGATGTCAGCCGGAATATCAACACCAGCCTTAGCCAGGGCTTGCCGCAGAAGTCCCTCGGCCTTGGCGGACAAGGCGACGGCATCCCCGCAAATCCGGCCGGCTTCCGACGGATTATGAAAACCGACGGAGTTTTCGGCCCCGATAAAAATCACCCGATAGAAGGCCTCGAGATAAAGGTCCTTGGCCTGCTGGTAGAGGTTTTTGTCAATGGTTTTCCCCTGCGCCTGGGCCTGGTGAGCGGTGTCAAACAATTTGGCCGTAACCGCGGCCCCATATCCAGCCCGGTTCATCAGCGAAACCGTCCGGTCCTGTATAGCAACAACCTGTTCCTGTAACCATTGCGGGGTCTCTGTGTGACACTGCTGACAGGCCCGCAGGTCGTTTTTCAAAGGACTCATGACATTATGATCGGAAATCTTATTGGCCCCCACCTTGGTATAGGGCATATGGCAGTCGGCACAGGACACATCGGCCTTCCAATGGACACTGTTCCGGCTGTAAAATTCGTATTCCGGGTGACGGATAAAACCTACCTTGAATCCGGTTACTGCCTGGGTCCATTCCAGATGAGAAGGATCGTTTTTGATAACTTTAATGATATTTTCGACTGAGATGTCACCCGGCTTGCTGCCTTGCCAGGGGAAGAAGACGGCTTTGGATTTCATCTCCGAATCTTTTTGCACTATATAGGTCACATGGCACTGAGCACAGGCCAGACTGCGAAGCTCCTGACGGCCCAATTGTTTGACGTCTTTCCCGATATCAGAAAGGGCTTTGGTCAAGGTCCACCGGGAAAGCTTGGGATTCAGGGTCTTGTTGTCATGACAATCCACACACGTCACCCCTAATTTTTGGAAATTCTGAGGAATTTTACTGTGGACCTCCACATAAGGCAGCTTGAAATAATTAACTCCCATTTCCTGTTGCAGCTTCGGAGCATAAGGGGTTTTGCAGGTCAGGCAGGCTCCACCGGCTTTTAACCGGGAAGGATCAACTTCCAACTGGTCGATCAGCATGTAGTGATGTCCC
This sequence comes from uncultured Thermodesulfobacteriota bacterium, assembly GCA_964609705.1. Lineage (GTDB taxonomy): Bacteria > Desulfobacterota > RBG-13-43-22 > RBG-13-43-22 > RBG-13-43-22 > RBG-13-43-22. The sequence goes on along the minus strand of CAZSTT010000002.1, from coordinate 14,576 downwards.
CGGGGTTCGTTGTATTCCACCCCAAACCCCCAGCCGTTAAAGAGGAGGGCCATGTAAGGAAATTCGCTTAATTTGTCATAAATGACCTTGTCGGTGTCATAACCCTTTTTGTATTTGCTTTTCCCTGCCGGTCTGGGGTCCTGGGTTTTGAGCCAGGATTCGTATTCCAACGGGTAGGCCTTGCCCCAATTGGCCGGATCAAAATCACCATCGGCGATGGCGACGGTTTTAACCGGTTCCGGTTTGGAGGGGGAACAGGCGAATATCAATAATCCTCCTGCCGAGATAAAAAGGGCGATAACCAAAACAAGCTTCATTTTTTTCATAAGCACCTTCCTCTTTTGCTGGCCTATAAATTATCAATTAAGGGTCAAGGTTTCGATTAATCCGCTACGGGTATGCGCAAGCCGACGATGACAATCCCAGCATTTTCGGTCGTCCATAGAGACCCGGGCAATGGTTTCCACGTGACAGCGCTCACAATTGGCTTTAACGATTTTGACACCGCTTTCGGATAATCGTATCGTTTCCGGGACCCTTCCGGAGTAGAAAATGAAGGTATCCCACATTCCCTGATAGCTTTTTTGGAACAGGTGATTGACTATTTGATCATTCGGAAGATGGCAGTCGATGCACTTGATTCGACGATGAGCCCCTTGATGCCGCCAGGCGTCATATTGGGCTTCCATGACATGGCAGGCGGCGCAGAATTCGGGGGTTTCGGATTTAGCGTAGAGTTTGGGAGGGCCGAAGGACGCGACCAACCCTCCGGCGACAGCGACGATTATACCAATCGCCAAAAAGGACCAAAACCGTTTCCCTTGAAGAAGTCCCATGGATTACTCCCTTTGCTGCAAAAATAGGAATTTGATTTCAACCGTCGCCGAACTTATTTATATAAATCTCGGTGCCACGCCCACGGCGGGGCGTGACGGTTTAAATACCAGAGTGAATTGGTCGGGGGATAAATCTTATGGCCTTTTTCCAGGAATTAAGTCCTGTTTATCATAATTTTTAATCGAGTTCCTTGACTTAAGTCAAGGAATATTTTCTTTTATAGGGTATAATCATTTATCGTTAAAATTTTATTTTAGGTCCCAGTCATTGAATCCGCCAGTCACCTGGCTCCTGTGAACGAAACTCAAATTCCGGCAAGACATGCTGCGTATTTTTCAAAATGACCTTTTGGATCCCAAACGGTTTGTAATCACCCTGGAATTAGTTCCTGGGCGAGAGTCTTTCGGCCGATCCGTGGATATCGTCAAGGGTATTGCGATCGATGCCTTCCAGGACGGCCGGGTTTCGGCGGTTTCCATCACCGATAATCCGGGCGGTAATCCCTCTCTGAGCCCGGATGTGATTGCCCATGAAATATTCAGCGTGGGAATGGATGTTATAGTCCATTTTGCCTGCCGCGATCAGAACCGGGCCGGTTTAGAAAGCAGGGCCCTGCAATTGGCCCTGATGGGGATTAAAAATATCCTGGCCCTGACCGGCGATTATACCTCCAGAGGGTTCGGGGGGCCGGGCGCCCCTGTTTTTGATCTCGACTCGGTCAATCTCCTGTTTATGCTGAATCTGCTGAGCGAACGGATCAATAACTCCGGAGATCCGGATGGATTTTTCCCCGGTGCCGTTGTCAGTCCCTTTAAATATACGGAAGAGGAAAGTTTTGCTCAATACGCCAAGCTAAGAAGAAAGGTGGCCGCCGGCGCCCGGTTTATCATCACCCAATTGGGCTATGACGCAAAAAAGTATATCGAATTGCACAGGATTCTTCGAAACTGGGGCATGGACATTCCGGTTTTGGGTTCAGTCTATCTGCTCAGTCCCCGGGCGGCTCGGGCCATGAACCGGGGTGCGGTCCCCGGTGTTATCGTTACGGATGAACTTTTAAACCAAGTCTTGGAGGAATGGAAAAATCCCCGGGAGGGGCTGGCCCTGGCTATTGAAAGAACGGCCAGACTGGCCGCTGTTCTAAAGGGCATCGGCTTTCGCGGTATGCAAATCGGGGGGATACACCGCAATTTCACCACCATTGGCAGGGTCCTGGATCGTATGGAAGAGATTGAAGACCAATGGCAGGACTATGTTCATGAGTTCAATTTCGGCCGGAAAAACGGGTTCTATGCCTTTCCGAAAGAAGACGATGGAGAAGGACTTCCCCGATTCAATCAGAGGGCTCAATCCCTTTCCCTAACCGAAAAGGGCCTTTTTCATTTCCTTAAGGCGGTCCACGGAACTTTATTCAACTCTCGGTCTCCCCTGGCCCCTTTTCTGGAAAAATTCTGCCAGGTCCTGGATCGCCATCGGTACAGCCGGCGAGGGGCGGCCCTGTTGGAAAGGGTACCCAAAAAAATGCTGCTGGATTGTCAGGAATGCGGAGATTGCTCCATCGATAAGGTGGGCTTCCTCTGCCCGGAATCCAAATGCCCCAAGCATATCAGAAACGGGGCCTGCGGTGGAAGCCGGGACGGCCATTGCGAAGTGTACCCGGACCGGCCCTGTGTCTGGGTCAGGGCCTACCGGAGATGGGCTTCGGCAAACCGCATCGAGGAAATGGCCTGCGGCTGTGTTCCTCCCCGGATGTGGGAACTCAACCATACCTCCTCCTGGCTCAATTTCCATTTAAAGAGGGACCACCAGAATTCATCCAACCGGGTGGCTCAGTTCTGCCGGACCCAAGCCTGCGCTTTTCCGAAAAAATTCAAAGCCGAAAAGCCCTGACGTTATGGAAAAGCTTCTTCCAAATTAATTCTTCATCCTCGTTCTTTAGAGGCACTACGAGGAATGATATATAAAAGTTAAGAATTGACTACCATGAAAATTGAAATTGACATTTATGATTTTCATGGTATAACCATCTCATGGTTCCACGTAATAAACTGAAAAAGCGCCTTAAGGAATCCCTGGATCGAAGCCGTGTCGTCGCCCTCATCGGACCCAGACAATGCGGCAAGACAACGTTGGCGCGGGAATTGGTTTCTCCGCAAGCACCTACCTATTTTGATCTGGAAGATCCTACCAGTCTGATAAGGCTGGATGAACCCATGACCACCCTCGGGAATTTGCAGGGGTTGGTTGTTATCGATGAAATTCAAAGACGGCCTGATCTTTTTCCCGTCCTGCGTGTCCTCGTGGATCGCCGGCCTTCCCCTGCCCGATTTCTGATCTTAGGCAGTGCCTCGTCCACCTTGCTTCGGCAAGCCTCGGAATCGTTGGCCGGCCGAATCGAAACGGTACTCATGAACGGTTTCAGTCTGGCGGAATTGGGAAAGGTCTCGCAACAGAAACACTGGCTTCGTGGGGGTTTCCCTCCTTCTTATCTGGCACGAAAAGAGGTCGATAGCCTGGCTTGGCGCAAGAATTTTATCCAGACATTTCTAGAACGGGATCTCCCCCAATGGGGCATTAACGCCCCCTCCATCACACTTCTGCGTTTTTGGACAATGCTGGCCCATTACCACGGACAGATCTGGAATGCGGTTGAACCGGCCCGTTCTTTAAGTGTTAGTGAGCCGACCGTACGTAGGTACTTGGATATCTTGACGGGGGTGTTCATGATTCTTCAACTTCAGCCTTGGCATGCCAACCTTAAAAAAAGGCAGATCAAAGCCCCGAAGATATATATTAGAGACACGGGACTCCTCCACCAATTGCTCGGTATCCGCTCAGATCAGGAATTATTTAACCATCCGAAATGCGGTTCTTCCTGGGAAGGCTACATTATCGAAGAAGTCCTTCGGACCGCCCAGCCTGATGAATCCTTTTTCTGGGGTACTCACAATGGTGCGGAGATCGATCTCCTGATGATAAAGGACGGCCGGATGCTGGGAGTGGAATGCAAAAGGATTGATGCCCCGCGGTTGACGCCCTCGATGCATATTGCCATGGAGGACTTAAAGCTGGAACGAATTGCCGTTGTCTACCCGGGAAAGCGTCGCTATGCCCTGGCAGAGCATATCCAGGCCGTACCCCTTGAGAGTGTAGCCGATGGCATGAAAGGGTTGTTTCCATGATCTCCATTTCCTTTTCATAGGTAATTTCTCCTTCTCCCCTTATCTATGGAAAGGTTTGACATTTCCGGCTTTCAAGAACCCCTTTTCATCTTCCGCCAACCTTCTTCGGTAAAACGTTTCTCCCTGGAGATACCCCATGTTTTCATGGCGGTTAAATAAGCCCGGAGATCAATCTTGGCTAAATTTTGAATTGCCATTCGTTCCCGATCTCTTTGTTGGGAATCATTCGGGGTTATCCCCACCCAGGTGGCAAAGCCTTCATCAAAAACCCGTTCGGCCGATACCTCCTGGGCAGGAATCTCCATCATCACTGCCTGGGTTTGTATCACCTCCGGATCCAGTTCAAGAACCCAACCGTTATCCCAGACCCGGCTCTTGTCCGTTTTCTCAACAGCGCCACTGCAACGGGGGCAAAAAACATGGGTTATGGATTTTTCATCCAGAATGTTCCGGCCGAAAAAAATTTCAGCAGCATTTTCCCCGCATTCACAAATTTTTTTATAACTTTGGCACATCAGCGGTACTCCTTCTTTCATGAATATTAAACCGGCTTGATTTTTGATTAAATTATAAGTCAAAACTTTAAAAAGACTTTGACTTAAGTCATGTATAAGCCAAAAAAATTGTTTTATTCTGCTGGCTCGAAAGGGTTGAAGCAACCAGAAGGTCTTGCTAAAGGAAAAAAAGGTCTTAACTTATATAGCGGATTCGGGAAATAATGTATGATAGCCAGGGGAGCTGCCTTTTTTCGTGGTAATCCCGGCTGTTGCCCGGATATCCCGATTTTATTGTCGGGTCGTCCTCTTCGGGGAAAATTTTCAAAAATAAAAAATTTTAGTTTACTAATACCCTTAGCAAGAAGGAGAATTCCATGGAAAAAGATAGCGAATTAAAGATGGTTAAAGCCAAAGAAGTCAATGTGCGGGACTGGACTACCTGCGAGGCCACGGCCCAGATGCTGGAAAAGGCCCAAAAGGACGGGGTTCAAACCGCCTTTGATCGGGCGGAAGCCATGAAGCCCTGCCCCATCGGCGCCAAATCGGCCTGTTGCCGGATTTGCGCCATGGGACCGTGCCGCTTGAACTCCAAAGATCCCTATGGGGCGGTTGGTGTTTGCGGGGCCACGGTGGATACCATTCAATCCCGGAATTTTTCCCGCATGGTGGCCTGCGGAACAGCGGCCCATTCTTCCCACGGCCGGGGGATGCTTAATCTGTTCAAAGATGTAGTCAACGGAAAAATCAAGGATTACTCCATCAAAGACCCGGTGAAGCTGGAAGAAGTGGCCCGCTCTCTGGCCATTGAAACCGAAGGACGGACCACCCAGGAAATTGCCAGGGATCTTTGCACGGAACTGGAACGGACCTTTATGGAGTTGGATGGTGAAACCCCTTTTGCCAAGCGGGTTCCGGCAAAAACCCTGGAACTTTGGCGGAAGATGGACATCGTCCCCCGGGGGGCCATGCTGGAGGTGATGGAGCTTATGAACCGGACCCATGCCGGTATGGACCAGGATTATGAGCACCTGACCAAGCAGATCAGCCGCACGGCCCTGGCCGACGGCTGGGGCGGGGCCATGCTGGCCACGGAAATTTCGGATATTCTTTTCGGAACGCCCGTACCGGTACAGGCCGAGGTCAATATGGGCTGCTTAAAAAAAGATGAGGTCAATATCGTTATTCACGGTCACGAACCCAATCTGGTGGAATCCGTGTTAGCCTCAGTTAATGATCCGCGGCTGTTGGCCGAAGCTAAAGCCGCCGGGGCCAAGGGGATCAATTTGGTGGGCATGTGCTGTTCAGGGCTGGAAATGCTTTGCCGTCACGGTATCCCTCATGCCGGAAATTTCATGTCCACCGAAGCGATCATGGTGACCGGGGCGGTTGACGCCATGGGTGTGGATGTGCAATGCATCATGCAGGGGCTGGCCAAGGTGGCCGAATGCTACGGAACCCGGCTTTTCACCACCAATCCCAGTTGCCGCATTGAAGGAGTGGAGCACATCCCCTTTGTGGAACATGAGCCCAGGAAATGCACCGATGCCATTGTGGAACAGGCTATCGATCGATTCCGAAATCGAAAAGGCGAAGTTCAGATCCCGCAGATAAGAAACCTGGGGATTCACGGCTTTTCCCATGAATACATCAATTATATGCTGGGGGGCAGTTTCCGGTCTTCCTACACCCCCTTGAACGACAATATCATTAACGGCCGGATACGGGGGGTGGCCGGGGTGGTGGGCTGCGTCAACCCGCGGGTCAAACAGGATTGGGTCCATGTGGAACTGGTCAAGGAACTCATTAAAAATGATATCCTGGTGGTCCAGACCGGGTGCTCCCAGATTTCTTTGGCCAAAGCCGGCCTATGTCTGCCGGAAGCGGCCAACCTGGCCGGGCCGGGGCTCAGGGAAGTGTGTGAGGCGGTGGGCATGCCGCCGGTATTGGGTATGGGTTCCTGTGTAGACAACAGCCGAATCCTCATTGCCTGTGCCGAAATGGTCAAGGCTGGAGGATTGGGCAACAGCATCGCCGATCTGCCGGTGGCCGGAGCGGCCCCGGAATGGTACAGTGAAAAGGCGGTGACCATCGGCCATTATTTCGTGGCTTCCGGCGTGTTTACCGTCTTCGGGGTCACCTATCCGATTATCAAGGATACCAAGTTTTATAATCTGCTTTTTGACGGTTTGGAAAAACAGGGACTGGGCAAATGGGCCTTCACCCCCGACCCCTATGAAATGGCCCGTTTGATCATCGAGCATATCGACCGGAAACGGAAGGCCCTGGGAATCGACAAGTCCCGGGATCGGGTCCTGGTGGATATGGCCGCCCGGAGGGAGATGGACGCGGCTTAAGCGATCGGTTAATCCATTACATCGAAAAAAGGCCCGGACGGGTCCCTTATAATCAGGGAGGCCTCGCCCGGGCTTTTTAATTATCGGCAATTTTTAAAAGGGAAATCCTCGATTATTATCTGCCCCGAACTTGGTTCTGAGACTTCTGTAGAGGACTTGAAAGAACTCCTTTAAACGGTCCAGTCTAATATCAAGTCAGCTGTATTATTAAATCGCTTAAACCTACCTGACGATCAAAGCCTCCTCCGGGCAATTCAAAACACTGTCATCGGCCTCCCTGATTATTTCCGTGGTCCAATAAACATTAGGCAGGATGTTGTTCAGAAAATAGCGGGCCGAGGCGATTTTTCCCTGGTAGAATAAAGCTTCGCCCCCTTCGGCATCAACCAGCCTCTCCTGCGCAATCAGCGCCTGCTCCAAGAGGCATTCGGCCACCTGGACCTGGGCGCAGACGAACAAGGCCCGGACGGCGTAAAGGGGGATGAGGGAGCGTTTGGCTTCCATGTTTTTGTACCAGGATCGGTAGATGGTCACGACCTCCTCCAGACATTGATAACCCCGGGCCAGTTTACCCATTTCCTTTTCGAATCCCTCGGTCTGGCCCTTGGCATCAATAAAGGTCTTGATGCCGTCCATCCAGTCCTGGAAAGGTTTCCCGTCGTCCATGCGCATTTTGCGGTTGATTAGGTCCTGGGCGTGAATGTAGGTGGTCCCTTCCCAGATGGTCAGGATCTTGGAGTCCCGCAGGTATTGTTCCACCGGATATTCCTGGGTATAACCCACACCGCCGAAAACCTGCATGGCCTGGGCAATAACCCCTAGGGAGGCCTCACTGCCGTAGCCCTTCACCAGGGGAGTTAAAATTTCGGCGAACTGGCCGTATTGTTTGGCCCGGGTCCGGTCACTGCTGTTGGCCTGGATATCGAGATAATAAAAACCCTTGAAGGTCATGGCCCGGATGCCCTCCACCTGGGCCTTCATATCCAGGAGCATTCTGCGGATATCTTCGTGCCGGATGATGGGAACACGATCGGCGTTTCGGATGCCGAAGGGCCGGCCCTGAATCCGTTCCGTGGCGTACTGGGAGGCATAATAGTAAGAGGCGGCCGCCTGGGTATTCGAGTTATGGCCCGTCCCGATTCTGGATTCATTCATCATGTGAAACATCATGGACAGGCCCTTGGAGACCCCCTTCTCGTCAGGCGGTGCGCCGACCAGAATACCATAGCACCGGTCGTTCTCACCGAAATTGAGCAGGGCCGTAGCCTGACCCTTGAGACCCATCTTGTGTTCCAGACTGATGGTGGTCACATCATTGGGATTCCCCAGAGAACCGTCTTCGTTGACCCATATCTTGGGAACAATGTAAAGCCCGATCCCGGCCGAACCCGGGGCCCCTTCCGGAGTCCTGGCCAGCACCATGTGAATCGTGTTTTCACAATGCCCCTGATCGCCGCAGGTAATGAACATCTTGGTGCCCTTGATTTTATAGAGACGGGGATCGTCCGTAGGAAAGGACCTGGAATTCATGTCTCCGGCATCGGAGCCGTAATTCGGTTCGGTGATGCCCATGGTTCCCTGCCATTCACCGGAGAACAACTTGGGAAGGAATAGGTCTTTATCCTTTTGGGTCCCGAAGCGCAGGAGCAGGTTGGCCACCCCGCTGGTCAACTTGATGGCCGACATGAGGGCCGTGCAGGCGGCCGTATTCATCTCGAAGATGGCCTTATACATGATCAGGGGCATTCCCGTTTCCACCATGATGCACTCGCTGCTGGTGCCCCAGCCGTTTTGCTGTAAGAATTGGTAGGCCTCCCGGAATCCCGGCGGTGGGGTGGATTGGCCGTTTTCGAATTTGACCCCGATCTTGTCAGCCGGGGCATTGATCGGATGAATGACCTCCCGGGCGACTTTATAGCCTTCGGTCAAAAGCATATCCACATCCTCGACGCTGAAGGTTTCTTTGAACCGATCGCAGTCGGCCACTTCTTCGGTGGGCAGCCATTCCTTTAATATAAACTTCAAATCTCTGACGTCATATTTGAATTCCATGGAACCTTCTCCTTGATTATCTGTCTTATTTATTAAAACTGATCCGGTATGACTCCCCGGTATTATCCACCTCTTCTTCAAAGAAGAGGAATTCCTTTAGGTGTATTATGTGATTTCCTGGCCAGGGTGAATCTGGTGAGGGATCGAGTAGAATGGCGTTGGCAGATGCAACGGAATTAAAAAGAATTTTTTTTAAGCTAATACTCGCCCAACCGAAATGTTACAGTTTTTTCAGGACCTCCGGATAACCGTTGGCCAATTTTTGAACCGCTTCACCGGCACTGATTATTTCCTGGATCAACCCGGCCGAGGAACCGCAATACGCTTCTCCATTGTCCAGATCACCCTCAAGACCGGCTCTTCTGGAGGCGGCATGGCCCAAAAATTCCCTGAGTTCATCGGCTGAAGCGCAGGCAGCTTCCATGCCTAAGAGTACCTGGGAGAATTCGGTGTTTTTGAGGCTCCTGCTGGGAACCAGTTGGCGGCAGGTGATGACCGTGTCCGTGTCACCGGCCCGGACAATGGCTTCTTTATACTTTTCGCTGGCGATACATTCTGTTACGGCTACAAAACGGGTCCCCAATTGAACCCCCTCGGCCCCCAGGGCAAAAGCGGCGACCACCCCCCGGGAATCGGAAATCCCGCCGGCGGCAACGACCGGCAAACTCACCGCGTCAGCAATCTGCGGGATCAGGGAGAAAAGGGGTAATTCATCAAAACCGTTCCGCGCCGCCGCTTCCACTCCTTCGGCGATGACGGCGTCTACCCCGGCGGATTCAGCTACCCTGGCCTGTTTGACCGAACTGATGACGTGCAGAACCTTAGTCCCTCCGCTCTGCAATAATTCCGTGTAAATCCGGGGATCACCGGCCGCGGTGACGGCAACCTTGACCTGGTGGGCCAGAATAAGGTCCATTAACAGTCCGCAATCCCGGAGATCCAGGGGGATATTGACTCCAAAAGGTTTTTGAGTCAGCGATTTGGCTTTTTCTATCTGGGCGGCAAGGTTTTCCAGCGGATCTCCGTCAGGGGCCATACCGGCCATGGGGCTGATCACACCCAATCCCCCGGCATTGGATACGGCCGCGGCCAATCCGGCATCGGCCAGCCAGAGCATGCCTCCCTGAAGAATGGGATAAGCAATGCCCAACAATTCGCTTATTCGTGTTTTTTTCATTTTATTTCCGGTCTTTGGCCATGGACAGGCCAGACAAAAACACTCTGGAAACAGGGATCTGACTGACTGACTGACTATCTGTCAATCAGATCCCTGCGGGCCCTTTGGCAAGTCGGCTATCCCCCGGCGTTGGTCCGGGGCTGATGAATATTAATCGGACGAGGGTTTCTTTTTGGGCTGTTGTACCGCCATTTCTTTATCGCAGCAAACGGGGCTACTTTCACTGGCCTTGGTGCAGAGGATAACGGTTCCGCACTCCGAACATTCATACCTTTTCCCTAATTGACTCATGGTATTTCTCCTTATTTTGTGCGAAAACAGGGTTCTAGGATTCTAGGATTCCAGGGTTCAAGGGTTTTAAATTCCACGCCTTTCACGACTCGGCTGAGCTCGCCGCAAGCCTTGAATCCTTGGTCCCTCGGCCCCTTGAATCCTTTTTCATGATTCGTGGTGTCACGTCCCTGACAGGACAGGACGGTTTATTTTTTGATTTCCATCGGTTTCCCACAGCAGACCAATTTACCGTTACCGCCTTTGGTAACGATATAAATTGCCCCGCATTTTTCACAGCAATACTTTTTCCCTATTTGGTTGGCCATGTTCGACTCCTCTTTTACCTCCGAAAGGCCAAATGCCTTATCCCATAGGAAAGGATGGTCAATCGAAGATAACATGTATGCTAATTTAATGTACGTATACCTTATATAATTACCCCATCCGGCTGAAATGTCAATCAAGATTTCACTGACGATGAGGGCTTTGAACTCCTGCTTTACATCTGCCGGCCTTTTCTGCTAATCTCCTCCCTGACCCACCCTTAGGGGCCTACGGGAAGGTGATTTATGGCACGCCCGACCGGAGGAGCCGATTAAATTCGAACCGGCAGGATTGGTGGGTTAAGCTTCCTGAATAAAGAATTTTGCCGGTCATGCGTTATTTTTATTATTTTTATGAATTAAGGAGGAGCAGGTTGTGGACAAAGTATTTCCCAATGCGGAAGCAGCAGTGGCTGATATCCCGGATGGCGCATCAATCGCCTTCGGCGGATTCTTCACTTGCGGCAATCCGATCGTTCTAACAGAAGCTCTGGCCAAGCAGGGTGCGAATAATCTCACGATCATCGCCATGTGCCTTGGGGTGGGAAACTGGGAACTTAATCTTCTTATTAACAACCATCAAGTCAGGAAAGGCATTTGCAATTATCCCTTTGCCCGTTCCGTCAGTAAGGAGTCTCCCTTTGAGAAACAGTTGCGGGACGGAGAAGTCACGGCAGAACTTTACCCTATGGGAACCTTTATTGAAAAGCTGCGCGCCGGCGGGGCCGGTATTGGAGCCTTTTATACGCCCACCGGGGTTGGAACCTATGTGAGCGATGGCAAAGAGGTTCGGATCATTGAAGGCCGGGAATACCTTCTTGAATTTGCCCTTAAAGTGGATTATGCCTTCATCCATGCCTGGAAGGCGGATACCCTGGGCAATCTGGTTTTCCGTAAAACGGCTCAGAACTACAATCCTGAAATGGCCAAAGCCGCCAGGGTTACCATTGTTGAAACTGAAAACCTTGTAGAACCCGGGGAACTGGACCCTGATTTTATTCATCTTCCGGGTATCTATGTGAACCGGATCGTAAAGATTGACCGGCCGGTCATTAATATCGGCATTGACGGAGCGGACCAGACCCCCGCATCCCTAAACGCCGAACTCATGGAGGAATAAATGTCAAATACCAAACTTGAAGGTATTTCAAGGGAGTTAATCGCCTTGAGGGTAGCTAACGATATCCCTGATGGAAGTTATGTTAACCTGGGAATCGGCATCCCCACCCTGGTCTCGAACTGGATTGTCGGAAGAGATCTGATGCTGCAGGCGGAGATCGGAATGTTGAACTGCGGTCCGATCGCCGAAGAAGATGAAATTGACCAGGATTGTATCAACGCCAGTTGCCAGCCTATTACCGAAATGCCGGGCGCTTGCTTTTTTTCCATTTGCGAGTCCTTTGAAATGATCCGGGGTGGACGGATGGACTATGCTGTCCTGGGAGCTTTTCAGGTGGCCGAAAACGGCGATTATGCCGGCTGGAACCTGCCGGCAACCGGAAGGGGGAAAATCGGTAATATCGGCGGTTCCATGGACCTGGCCGTGGGCGCCAGGAATGTCTTTATCGCCATGGAGCATACCACTCTCAATGGCGAAATGAAGATATTGAAGAAATGTGCCTATCCCTTAACCGCCCAGGGCGTGGTTAAGAAGATCTTCACCGACCTGGCTGTCATAGAGGTTACACCGAAAGGACTGGTACTAAAGGAAATGGCTCCAGGACTGAGCGCCGAGGAGATTCAATCGGTTACGGAGCCGGAATTGATTGTGCCGGCGGACCTTAAGGAAATCGAATTCTAATAGGGCTTAGTGTGAAAATAGGTTTCGAGGATTCAAGGGTTCAAGGGTTCAAGGGTTTCAATTCCAAGCCGTTCACTTGAATCCTTGGCCCCTCGGCCCATTGAATCCTTTTTCATGATTCGTGGTGCCCCCCGGGGCATGAATGCTTAATACGAAAATAGGATTCAATCCTACAAGCCTATTTTCATGTTTGGTGGTGCCACGCCCCTTACGGACATGAAGGTTTATTTTTTGATCTCCATTGGCTGTTCACAGCAAACCAACTGCCCGTTTCCCCCTTTAGTAACAATATAAATTGCCCCACATTTTTCACAACAATACTTTTTTCCGATTTGGTTGCCCATGTACCAAGTCTCCTTCTTCTTTATTGCATTACCATCCGGCTATTATTTTCCTCCATATTGTTCTGCCAGTTTTTTCCTTGAAAGCTTGCCCAAGGCGCTTCGAGGAAGGG
>CAZSTT010000002.1:0-1526 GCA_964609705.1 uncultured Thermodesulfobacteriota bacterium | reverse complement strand
TATTGTTCTGCCAGTTTTTTCCTTGAAAGCTTGCCCAAGGCGCTTCGAGGAAGGGAGTCGACAAAGATCACCGAACGGGGACGTTTAAAGGAGGCCAGTTTGGTCCGCGTAAACTCAACAATTTCTTCTTCAGAAGCAATTTCCCCAGGGGCGAGGACTACTATCGCCCGGGGTTCCTGGCCCCATTCTTCGCTGGGAATCCCAATAACAGCCGCGTCCTGCACTTTCGGGTGGATAACCAGCACTTCTTCCACTTCCCGGGGGGAAATATTCTCCCCTCCCCGAATGATCAAATCATCGGCCCGTCCGGAGAGATAGATATATCCGTCTTCATCCATATAACCCATATCCGAGGTGCGAAGCCATCCGTCCGGGGTAAAAGCCATAGCCGTTTTCTCGGCATCCTGCCAGTAACCGCTCATAATACGGGGCCCGCGGGCCACAATCTCCCCGGTCACCAGGGGCGGAACGTCATTCCCTTGTTCATCGATTATACGGACCTCGACATCGGGCAAGGGTCGGCCGATGGAGGATGCCAGCCTTTTCAGCTTCTTTTCCTTTTCCTCTTCCGTTCCGCTGATATCATGGTCCTCAGGGCCCAGAGTGGCGATGGTCGATCCGGTTTCAGTCTGGCCGAAGGCATTGATAAAAGAAACACCCGGGAAAGCGGCGATAGCTTTTTTGATCACTTCAAAAGGCATGGCCGCTGCGCCATAGGTCATGATCTTAAGACTGGAAAGGTCGAATTGCTTAAAATCAGGGAAATCGATGAGTTGTTTGATCATGGTCGGAACCAGCATGGCCCGGTTGACTTTTTCCCGTTGAACGGTTTCCAGCCACTCTTTGATCTCGAATTGCCTCATCAGGATCAAGGTCCGCCCGCCGTAAACAGCAGCCAGGACGCCCTGTATCCCGGCGACATGATAGAGGGGAACGGTAAGAATATTTTTTTCTTCCGTTTCCGGATCAGCCGGTTCAACATTGGTCAGGATATAGGATGAAAAGCTTTCATGGGTCAGGGGAACGGCCTTCGGTCGGCCGGTAGTGCCCGAGGTGAACATCAGGATGGTAGTATCGGCATCGTCGATTTCTCCAAAATATTCTTCGTCAGGGGCCGCGGCAATCAGGTCTTCGTAATTGAGCATCCCATCTTCAGGCCCGTCGATGGAGATACAAGTCGCAAGGCTGGTCAATTCCGGAAGGATCTCCCGGACTACTTCAACATATCGTTTTCCGATAAAAAGGACCTTGACTTCCGCCCGGTTGATCATGTAAGTCAGCTCATCGGCTCTGGCCCTGAAGTTTAAGGGAACGAAGATGGCCCCGGTCTTGGCTGCGGCAAAATAGGTTTCGATATATTGAGGAACATTGACGCTCAACATCCCGACCCGGGTTTCTTTTTCCACGCCAAGTCCGACAAGCGTCTGGGCCATTCGGTTGATACGGTCATTGGCTTGTTCATAAGTCAATCGCTCTTTTTCAAAGACCATAAAATCCCGCTCAGGGCAAATGGATACGGCGATATT
>CAZSTT010000001.1:16419-57876 GCA_964609705.1 uncultured Thermodesulfobacteriota bacterium | reverse complement strand
TTTCATTTTTCAATTATTGATCAGATTTTGCTTTCCAAATGAATTCCCTGATCGTCAATCTTAATTAATCATCAAGGTCAGGTCTTGAAAAAAGGTCTTAGGCTCCGTGTTTTTTTAAAAAATCTTCCATGATATCAATTTTTCCCAGAGAGACGACCATATCAAAGATTTCATCCTTTCCATCACGGGTCAGCAATCGATCGTCTTGGTCGTGGCGCTGTCGAATTAGGCCTTAGGGATAAGTTTTACGACCCTTCCGACATGGTCTATGGCATTGGGACCGGCAATTTTTTTAAACCGGTAAAGCCTTCCCGGCTCAGTTAATCCAACCCGACCTTATGTCATTTGGCAAGTCGTTCTTCATTAACAAAATCTGTCTGATGGTTTGACTCAAAACCGTTACCAACTCTCCTGATTTAAAAAGACCTTTCCAGGAGATTCCCCATAGTTGGCCGATTTACCCAAGACACAATCTCTATTTTCTTAACTATCTAAATAAATTATACTTTTATTAATTTTGTGAATATTGGAACAAGGAAGGCTTAGGTATACCAGATTCAATTTTTTTGTCAAGGGAAAAAATGCTAAAAAAATGCTCGTTTAACAAAATAACTTACGAGCTCAAAGGAAACCGTAGATGGCTGATTGCCTTCGCCCTTGAACTCTGTCCACGTTCCGGAAAGCCTTAACTAATGAAAAAAGATGCAAGGTACCCAAAACCTTGTGGACCGTCTTCCAATACCCACAACAACTTAATTAGTTTCCATTCGGAAATTCGAATTTCCGGATGGAAACACCTGGATTTCCGATCGATCGACTTTGTCGACCTTAAACAAAGGTCCCCATACGGGGACCCGACGAAGCTCTCCCCAGAAACCCTTTTTCAATCGGTCGATTTCATCGACCTTAACAGAAGCTCGGCTGATCGGCCCCTGTACAGGGGCCTCTTGAGGAGCTCGGCGAAGCCGAGCGGACCGAGCGGGAGGTTTCTGGCCCTAGATGATGACCGGTATCGGAGTGTTCTCATCCGGAAAGGTCTTTTCCGGATGAGAACTAATTAATTGGCGATCCTCAGTTGAGGGGATCTAAAGACTTTTTCCCTTCTAAGGCTAACTCAATCAGCCGATCTAACAAGACACTGAAAGGTATGCCAGCGGCCTGGGCAGCCAGGGGAAGAAGGCTGGTCCCAGTCATGCCGGGTATAGTGTTGGCCTCCAAGACGATAATTTCATCCCCTCAGATAATCATCCGTACGGCTGTAACCATTTAAATCTAAGGGAGACGTGTACTCAAAAAATGGGTAAATTGCTATCTCTTTAAATTTGTTATTATTCTCAAACTCACTTTTTTTATTAACAGAAAGACTCTAGGATGTCCCCTTGCACTTTATGTTTATCGTCAACTCTTTGTCGGGACGCAATCTGGACCCATTGAAGAACGCATCGCCCGGCTGAGGGCATGAGGTATTAACAACAGGTTGTATCCATTCTTCTCTTAAGGAATTATTCATCACTAGGAGTTCACTCACCGGCTAACTCCATAATTCTATTAAAAGGTTTGCTCCATATATTCCTGTCAAATTAGAAGGATTTTTCCCTCCTTTTCCCTCTTTCACCCCCTTTTATAGTTCATCTTCTCTCCCAGTATCTTCTTTTTGTATATTTTTTCACTTGACTTAATTCATGGTTTTGATTAAATGCGTAACCATGTATGAAAAGTAGTCATGGAAGGTTCCATGTAATTACCTATAAACCCAATAAGAATTGAAAGGAGAAAGTAACAGATGTCAGGATTACTCCCACCTCATGGCGGAAAAGGTTTAACCTGCTGCTTGCTTGAAGGCGCAGAGTTGGCGGCAGAATTGAAAAAAGCTCAAGGATTGAAAAAATTTGATGTCAGCCCCCGTGAAAAAGGCGATTTAATTATGATGGGCATTGGCGGATTCAGCCCCTTGACCGGTTTTATGACCAAGGCAGACTGGAAGGGCGTTTTGGATAATTATCTTCTGGCTGACGGAACGTTTTGGCCCATTCCGGTTACGCTTTCCGTATCCAAGGAAGAAGCCGCAACGATCGCGATCGGTGATGAGATCGCCTTGTTCGACCCGGAGCGTAACGAATTCATGGCCACTATGAAGGTTACCGAAAAATACGAAATGACCGAGGCCGACAAAAAGTTCGAATGCGAAAAAACTTTTATGGGCGAAGGGACCAAGACCGTAGAAGACTTCTGGAAAATTGCCAAAGATGATCATCCCGGCGTTCAGATGGTCATGAGTCAAAAAGAGGTCAATCTGGCCGGCCCGGTAAAAGTACTGAGTGAAGCCGAATATCCCACCAAATATGCCGGCGTTTATATGAGACCGGCTGAATCCAGAAAGATTTTTGAAGAAAGAGGCTGGAGTGAAGTGGCCGCCCTGCAGCTGCGAAACCCCATGCATCGTTCCCACGAATATCTTTGCAAAATCGCTGTAGAAGTATGTGACGGCGTTTTTATTCACTCCCTGGTGGGCAACTTGAAACCGGGGGACATCCCTGCCGAGGTTCGGGTGAGATGTATCGACGCGCTGGTTAAGAATTATTTCGTAGAAGCTAATGTCCTTCAGGGCGGTTATCCCCTGGATATGCGTTATGCCGGCCCCCGTGAAGCCCTGCTTCATGCCACCTTCCGTCAAAATTACGGGTGCTCCAGAATGATTATCGGCCGTGACCATGCCGGAGTTGGTGATTTTTACGGCATGTTTGAAGCCCAGACCATTTTTGACAAGATTCCCAAGCCGGCTGGCGGAAAAGCCCTGCTTTGCACCCCGCTGAAGATCGACTGGACCTTCTACTGCTACAAATGCGACGGTATGGCTTCCTTGAGAACCTGCCCCCACGACAAGAAAGAGCGCGTCATGCTGAGCGGTACGGCACTGCGTAAGGGCCTGTCCGAAGGCACGCCAATTGCCGATCATTTCGGTCGCGAGGAGGTGCTGGATATTCTCCGTGAATACTATGCCGGTCTGGATGAAAAAGTTGAAGTCAAACTGCATGGGGCTGCAACCGGAAAATAATACCTTCTCTTTGTTTTGAAAAACTAACCATCATGTCACGTAAGTGACGTGACACCACGAAACATGAAAACAGGCTCAGAAGACTCCAAAGCCTATTTTCTTAATTAAAGAGGAGATACTGTAAAAAGTATCTCCTCTTTTTGTTTTGTAATCTTTAAATTCGGTTATGAAATCATTGTCCTATCCTGCTTCAGGTGATTCATAATGATCTCAATTTTTTCATTGAATTAATGCCTGCCCCGAATGAGGCCATGCCGTCATCGGGTCCACCCATCGCCATTATGCCGAGCGTTCTGAAAAGGGATATCGAGCGATTTCTCCGCCACGCCTTGGCGTGACTGACGCGGATTATCGAGCAAGCTTCAATAAAATAGACCGCCGCTTCCTAAGGGAAGCTCTTTTCAGATTGGCAAAGCCAATCGTCTTTCTTGCCTGGAAGATTCTCCGGGCCTTGAAACAGAAAGCTTCAGTCGGATGATGAATTTTATTTCTCTAAGGCCAGATCAATCAGCCGGTCCAATAAGGCGGAAAAATCCATTCCTGCTGCTTTGGCAGCCAGGGGCAACAGGCTGGTCTGGGTCATACCAGGGATAGTATTGGTTTCCAATAATACAACATCCTTACCTCTGAGAACCATATCGGTTCGGCTGTAACCTCTTAAATTAAGAGCTCTATGGGCCCGCAAAGCATATTCCTGGGCAAGCTTGGCAATCGATTCCGGAAGATCGGCGGGGCATATTTCCCGAGTGGCCTTTTCTTTATACTTGGCTTCGTAATTAAAAAATTCATAAGACTCCGAAGGGATTATTTCAACGATGGGCAAGGCCTGAAGGGATTGGTTTCCCAACACCCCGGCTGTTATTTCCCGGCCCTTGATATACTCTTCAAGCAGAACCTCTTGATCTAAAGAAAATGTTTGCTTAATTATTTCGCAAAGTTCCTGCAAGTTTTTGGCCATTTGGACACCGATACTCGATCCTTCATTGTTCGGTTTAACCACTACAGGCCAACCCAGTTCTTGGACCACTGAGTTCAAATCTAAAAAGTTTCCCTGACGAACGAGGTAATCCCGGCCCACCGGCAACCCTTCCTGACGGTAGAGGGTCTTGGTCAACCATTTGTTTATGGCCAAAGCACTCCCTAAAACCCCGGAACCCTGATAAGGGATGCCGAGCAATTCCAACAATCCTTGAACGGTACCATCTTCCCCAAACCGGCCGTGAAGAATAATCAAAGCCACATCTATCCCAGGGGCATCAGCTACCAGTGGCGCCAAGCCCTCTTTCAGGTCATATACAGAAACCTGATATCGATCAGGATTTAAAGCCTTCCGTACTTCGCTCCCGCTTTTGAGAGAAATCTCCCGTTCATTGGAAATGCCTCCTATAAGCAAGGCTACCCTGAGTTTTTTCATTAGGTCATCTCTTTTCCGGAAAATGGATTTTAATTTCTATGTTATGGGATTCTTTAAAACCTTTTAAAGGGGACAGCATTCCCACGATCCCGCTCCGGGCCATGTCTTGTACAAAATGATTCAAAGGGATATTTTTACCATCCAGAATGACCCTGACAGAAGGTTTGTTCCTTCCTTTTAGAAACCGGTCTTCCAACAATTGCACCAATCCTTCGGGATCATCCGCCTTGAAGTGAGGCAGGTTCGATTGGAAGGGGCTTTCGCCCACCGTAGCAATAACATCGCCCTCAATTTCTGTTACTAGTTGTTCTTCCTGTCCCCTGGTCAATACGGCAATTTTTGGGTTATCTCCTTTTTTAAACCCTTCGGTCAGAACGATATCCCGGTCGGAGAAAAAGGTTTGTTCAATCCGGGTCAAGTTAAAATCTTCCGACTCCCCTATGCTTCCGATATATCCGATTTGTCCGGAACCGGCCAGAACCACTCCATCCGCCCCGGCTTGTTTGAATTTATAAGTATCTTTGCCGGGTTGATCCAGTGGAAAGTCATGTCCAGTGTGTTTTATTATCCCAATGGTGTACCCCTTGGCCTTCAAGAGAGGGATCATTTTCTCTAGTAAACGGGTCTTGCCGCTATTGGAATACCCGACAATGGAGATAATTAAGGGCATCTTAACTCCTTATACTTCCATAAGGTTTAGATGAAAGATCCAAACTGTACCGCTCTGAAAAAGGTTCGTTCCGGAATGGAGTTTTCGGAAAAAGTCCTTGACGCCACTTTGCCCCCGATCTTTTTATCTTGCCCGGGAATCCTCCAACCAATCGATCTTCAAAGGCCGATAACTTGTTTAAGCAAACCTTATTCCTTAAACCGTCACGCCCCGCCTTTTGTGGCGTGGCACCACAATACGGTCGGCCTAACGGCCCCCGAAAGGGAACCTCTTCAAAAGATCGACGATTAGGCTTCCTATAGGAGTGTAGGCTCGAATCCTATTTTCGTATTAAACAATCTATAAAAAAAGTCTTCTGTTTTTTCAAGTAAATAACGGGGCCCCCTGCTTTTCTTTTATAACCCGCTTTTATCTCCCCCGGTTTTGGCAGTGCCCTGGAGGAAACTGTCCCCGGGTTTTTCCACTTGATCTATCAACCTTATATATATAAAAATCAGCTTGCTCTAAAGCCCGAAATGTCATTTTAGCGTAAACCGTAGCCGGTTCTTCGAAGTTTTTTGACTCCCGGGTCTGAATCAAACCTGAACCGTATAGGACCTGATGAGGGGGTTGCGAGGTTTCCAGAACCTCTTATTGCTGATAAAACACCATCTTCCAAGGAACCTAGGGCCATGATAAAACCGGGGTTACCCCTCAGTCTTGTTGTCAATACCAATATTATAAGGGAAATTAACGACATTCGGGCATCAACTCTTCACGAGATTTCAGGTGGAAAACTTATCCTGGCCCAAACCGACCCCCCTCTTTTACCCCATCATCTGAACCAAAGCATTATTATTTCTTTTCTGACAGAAGAAAATAAAAACCTTGTTCGTTACGGATTCCATGCTCAAATCGTAGAATTCGACAATGAATACCGACTGTCTCAGTCCCAAACGGTTCCAGCCATCATTGTGTTGCAAAAATCAGTCCCCGAACGCTATAATCTTCGAATGTTTTATCGCATTTATCCCTCCGGCGATTTTGGTCTGCGTCTATATATTAACGACCAGCCGATGGGTATTATTGATATTTCAATCGGAGGGGCTATAATCAGCGCTACGTTCAGCCAAAATCGGGAATTTAAGTTGTGAATGGCAAAACCATTAAGATTACCCTGGTCCTCGATGAGCGGTCTTTTAATCTTGACGCACAAATCAAAAGAATATCATTTCCCGACAGTCAAAAATGGAACCGTGAATTGGTATTTCTCGCCCTTCAATTTTTTAACCGGGATTTGGAACTGGACCGAATCTTGGGCAGGAAAATACTCGATATCCAGAGAGAACTGCTTCCAAGGGACTGAAGCCTTGAATCCCTGCTTTTCTTGATTATCGACTGAAAGCCTTTTTCCGGATTAGAACGAGTTAACCCTCACCCAGCCCTTTTTTCATAGTACCTGGCGTCACTCCACCAAAAGCGTGGCCTGATGGTTTATTAAAATCCCGAAACGAGAATTAAGTTACAGGACCTTAAACCCCCACCCCTTACCTTTTTCTTCTTGATCTGTTGGTCTTCCTCATATATAAAAATTGGGGAGTATGGAAAAAGTCCATCAACCGGTCAGGTCCAAGTCGGGGTTAGTTTAGGTCCCGCCGGCATCTCCTTTTTCGATGAAGTCCCATTTTGACTTTTTCCGTGGTTAATAAATATTAACAACAGCTTATTCCAAGAACCCTAAAACGCCATTCCACCGGAAGCCGGGATCAGGGTTTAGCCTGTATCCGGTTCCCCGATACCTGTATTGGCCCTGATCCAGAGTTCGTTGGGGTAACGGGAGTTGCCAGATTTGCGAGCTCCACTAAACGCCAAGAAAAAATCAACATCCGCCGTCCCAAAAATCCTCTTAAAACCGGGTTTGTCTATCAGTCTTGTTGTCAACACTGATTTCATTCGAGAAATTAATGATATCCGAACATCAACTTTACATGATATCAACGGAAAAAAACTTATCATTGCCCAGCCTGACCCGGAGTTATCAGCCATCCGGCTTAACAAGGGCATCATTGTTTCTTTTTTGAACTTTGAAAAGGGAAAAACGGTTCGCTATGGATTCCAAGCCAGGATTGTAGAGTTCGTAAAAGAGTACAAATTATCTTCCTCCCAAAGCGCATCCGCCGTTATCCTGCAGCAAAACAGCTTACCCCAATCTTATGATCTTCGAATGTTTTATCGTATTCACCCTCCCAGTAATTGCGGTCTTGAGATATCTGCCTACAACCAGCCTTTAGGGATCATTAACATTTCAATCGGAGGCACTTTAATCAGTGCCACCCACAGTCAGGATCGTGAATTTAATTTTGAAGTAGGCAAGACCATCAGGATTACCCTGGCCCTCGATGAGAATCATTTTAACTTGGAAGCTCAAATCAAAAGAATATCTTATCCGGACAATCAAAAACGGAGTCGTGAATTAGCCTTTATTGCCCTCCAATTTATCAACAGGAATCCGGAACTGGATCGGGTTCTAGGTGTAAAAATACTTGAAATCCAAAGAGAACTGCATTCCAAGGGACTGGAGCCTTGAATGGTTTCTTCCTTGAGCAGTCGGGCTGAAAGACTTGTTCCGGATATTCCCCCTCCCAAAAAATATTTATAAAATCCAGGATCCGGGTCATGCTAAAGGATCTTTCTTTCCTGCCTTTGTTATATTATGTTTTGTTGAACGGATTGATTCCGGCTAAATAATTTTCAGGAATTTAAACTATCAGAGGTGCCTCTTATGGATAAAAAGATTGGCTTCCATATGACTCCCGAGGAATTCCGCCGCCATGGACGAGCGGTTGTGGATTGGATCGCCGAATATTATGAAAACATAGAGTCGTTTCCGGTTCTCTCCCAGGCTCATCCCGGCCAAATCAGGGCCTCTCTACCAAAGGACCCGCCCTTACAGGGTGAAAGCTTCGAAGCCATCCTCCAGGATGTGGGGCGACTGATCCTGCCGGGGATCACTCACTGGCAGTCTCCGAATTTCTTTGCCTTTTTTCCGGCCAATGCTTCCGGACCTTCCATATTAGGAGAACTGCTTTCAGCCGGTTTGGGGGTCCAGGGTATGTTGTGGGCTACCAGTCCCGCCTGTACCGAGCTGGAAACCCATGTCTTGGACTGGCTGGCCGGTATGCTCGGACTGCCCGATAAGTTCAGGTCTGACGGCAGGGGGGGCGGGGTGATCCAGGACACGGCTTCCAGTGCCTCACTGAGTGCCTTGCTGGCTGCTCGTGAAAAAGCCTCCGGTTTTCAGACCAATCAGAAAGGCTGCGACGGTCAGTTGGTGGCCTACACCTCGACCCAGGCCCACTCTTCCATTGAGAAAGCAGTCAAGATAGCCGGGTTGGGGCTGAAAAACCTTCGTCTCATTGAAGTAGACGACCGCTTTGCCATGAGACCCGAGGCCCTGGCCCTGCAAATCAGGCAGGACCGTCAGGCCGGATTGATCCCCTGTTTTGTTTCCGCCACTGTCGGAACGACCTCTTCCAATGCCCTGGATCCTTTGCCCCAGATCGGCCGGATCTGTCGGCAGGAGGGGCTTTGGTTTCATGTGGATGGGGCTATGTCCGGGACTGCCGCCCTTTGTCCGGAATATCAATATATCCTTAACGGATTGGAATCTGCCGACAGCTTTTGTTTCAACCCCCACAAATGGATGTTTACCAATTTCGATTGCGATTGTTTCTTTGTAGCCGACCGGGAAACCCTGATCCGAACCTTCAGCATCCTTCCCGAATATTTGCGTAATAAGGCCTCCGAATCAGGAGCTGTTTTTGACTATCGGGATTGGCATATCCAGTTAGGAAGACGATTTCGGGCCTTAAAATTATGGTTTGTACTTCGCTATTACGGAATCGAGGGCCTGCAGTATCACGTGAGGCAGCACATCAAGCTGGCCCAATCCTTTGCCCAATGGATTCAAGAAGACGACCGGTTTGAATTGGCAGCCCCGGCGCCTTTAAATCTGGTTTGTTTTCGATACCGGGGAAACGATGAACAGAACCAGCAATTAGAGGAAAAACTGAATCAGAGCGGAGATCTTTATTTAACCCATACCGTCCTCGATAGCCGTTATACCCTTCGATTCTGTGTGGGCCAAACCTATACGGAAGAACGCCATGTGGTTCAGGCCTGGAAAAAGATTCAGGAAACCGTCGAGATGATTGTCAGCTGAATGAAAATAACCAAACCTATATGAAATGGTTAAACGGTCCAAGGGGGTCTTATTTTTGGGATTGTCCAAAGGGTAACTTATCGCCCAATCCCGGCCCGTCCAGCAAAGTTTGATTCGAGGCAGGGCATACACCCCCGGCTTCCTTTGGAAGCCTCCTTTTTGGTCGGCAAAGCCGACCGGCGCGTTTCGAGCTTAGGTGAAGGCCTGCTCTGGATTTAGTTAAATAATTTGCCCGGCAAAGAAGCTTCCAGGTTCAGGGTGGACAACCCCAAAAATAAGACCCCCTTGGACCTTAGTATCGAAAGTTAAAGATAAATTCTCAAAGTTATGATTGAAAAATCTAAAATACCTTTAGTCCAAAAAATATTCCTCAAACTGTCTCCGCCCAGTCTCAAAGATAATACGGCAGAGATCGATCGTCTCAAGAAACAGATCAAAATTGAATTGGGGCTTGATTTTCTGACCCTGCCTTTTAGTCTAATCCCGGGTTGGGTTTCAATACTTCGAGCGGCAGAGTATCGGGTTACGGCCACCGTGGCCATGACTATGCCGCTGCCTGTTGTTATCGAACTGGAGGCGGGCGATACCTCCCGGAGAAATTTCGGCCTGGCCGTGGACCTGGGAACCACCCGGATGGCCTATCAGCTCTGGGACCTGGCCCAAGGAAATCTGTTGTCGGAAACCTCCAGCGAAAACCCCCAGACCCGTTTTGGGGCCGATATCCTGACCCGGATTCATTATGCCGACAGGCCTGACCGGCTGAAAGAATTACAGACCTGTGTAATTTCCGAAATCAATAACGTTCTTTTAAAACTCAGCCGGGAATATAATCTTTCTTCTCAGGAGCTTTTTGCCTTGACCCTGGCCGGCAATACCACCATGACCCACCTTTTTCTCGGACTCAACCCGGCCTCCATTTGCCGGGAACCTTATATCCCTATCCTGAATGTGGTCGAACCTCTGACCGCTCATGACCTGAAATTGAACCTCCATCCCCGGGCCGTCACCTATTGCTTTCCCAATGTGGGCAGTTACCTCGGCGGGGATGTCCTGGCCGGAATTCTCCACTCGAGACTCTATCAACAGGAGGCCCTTTCCCTGCTGGTCGATGTAGGAACCAATGCCGAGGTGGTCTTCGGCAATTCCGAATGGCTGATCGGCTGTGCCGGGGCTGCCGGACCGGCCTTGGAAGGGGGTGTGGCCCAGATGGGAATGGTGGCCGATGAGGGGGCCATTGAGAAAGTACGGATCGATCCGAAGACCAAAGCAATAAGTTATTCCTTGATCGGCCAGGGCCCGCCCAAAGGAATTTGCGGCTCCGGACTGATCGATCTGACCGCTGAATTATTTATGGCCGGCCTGCTGGATATCCGGGGAAAATTTAATTTAAAAACACCCACGGATCGCTGGATAAACCTTGACGATCAACCGGCTTATTTATTGGTCCCGGCCGAGGAAACCTCGAACCATCTCCCCATCACTCTCACCCAGGTAGATCTGGATATTCTGCTGAGATCCAAGGCGGCCATGTACACCATCCTGACCACCTTGGTACAGTCTGTCGGATATGAGTTGAAGGATATCGAAAAGTTCTATGTGGCCGGTGCCTTCGGAAATCATATCGACCCCCGAAGAGCCGTTATCCTGGGCTTGCTTCCTGACCTGCCTTTGGAACGCTACCTTCCCATGGGAAACACCTCGCTCAAAGGGGCGGCAGAAGTTTTGTTGGATTATCAGGCCCTGGGAGAGGTGAAAAAAATCGCCGATAAGATCACTTACCTGGAAATGAATGTTAACCAGGATTTTATGAACCGCTTCAGCGCCGCCCGCTTCATCCCCCACACCGACCCGAGCTTATTTCCTTCGGTAAAACGGCCGGGGTAGGTTCCACTGGACCTTATTTAAATCCAAAGTGAAGGAGACTTGTCGTGGAAAAAAAATTACTCCTGGCCATAGACGGCTCTAAAAACTCATTAATGGCTCTGGACTATGTTCAACAACTTTTCCAGATGTGTCCGGAGATCACTCTGGTCTTGTTCCATGTCCTGCCACAAACGCCTCCTGTCTATCAAGATTCGGGCCCCCTGGATCCGGTGAGCCGGAAGTATCTTCGCCAGCTAAAGGAAAAACATCAAAACGCCGTCGAAGAAATCCTGATAAAAACGAAAAAAGATTTATTGAAAAAGGGATGGTCCGAATCACAAGTCAAAATTCTCTCCCGGGAGCAACGACGCGGCACGGCCCGTGAAATATTATTTGAAGCCAGGAAAGAGATGGTTGATGCCGTTATAATTGGACGCCGGGGATTAGGGAAAATAGAAGAGATGTATCTGGGCAGTGTGTCCAATAAAGTCATTCAGGGAGCCAGGAATATTCCGATCTGGATCGTCGGTGGAAAAGTAAAGGCCCCCAGAATTTTGGTAGCCGTCGACGGTTCTGAAAATTCCCTTCGGTCGGTTGACCATCTTTCATTTATCTTGGGAGCTTGCCGGGAAGAGGAGATACAAATACTGCTGCTGCATGTCTGGCCGGGCCTGATCAACCTTTCCGGGCTCCTGGTTGTGCCCGATTTTTCTTCCCTCTCCCTTTCAGAAGAAAAATATAAAAAAGCCATAACCCCCTATTTGGACCAGTGTGAAGGGATTCTTCGGGAAGCCGGGATCAATCCGGAGAGAATTGAAAGAAAAATCTGCCTGAGATGTTCGGATATCGGCAAAACTATCCTGGCGGAGGCCGACTCGGGGCATTATGGAACTCTTGTCGTCGGCCGAAGGGGAATTTCTAAGGCCAAAGAATTTTTTCTGGGCAGTGTCTCCAACAAGATTGTTCAAGAGGCCAGGAATAAAGCGGTCTGGATCGTGGGCTGACCGGAACGCCCAAAACACAGGGCTTCAAGGAGGGGTCTCCACCCCTCCCTTTTATTTCAGTCCATTCTCAAGAACACTATTGGATTCGACTTGTACGCGAATTTTATTTTTTCCAAATTCCACGATATCCCCGGAAAAGATCTTCTTCCTCTTTCTGGTTTCGACCTTTCCATTGACGATAACCCGCCCTTCAGAAATCACATGTTTCGCTTCCCCGCCGCTGTCGACCAGGCTTTCTAACTTCAGGATTTTATAAAGCTCGATGGGCTCTTTTGAAATTTTCACTTCTTTCATGATCGGTTATTTCCCGGTTTTTCCCCTGTATAATTTCGGCAGAAAAATGGGGAGCTGCCCCATCTCAGCCATATTGTGCTTGCGCAATTCATCCAGAAACGTTTGAGGAACAATCGCCGGCAAGGTGAAGGTCGAGCGCATTCGGCTTCCTTGAGCGGTCGCCTCGTACTCATGAACGACACAGGCCGTAGGATTATCCTCCGGCCCGGGACCGAGCGGACTGCCGACATTCACGTGACTGTAAATCGTTTTATTGAGGGCCGCTTCAGGCTGCTCCCACCGGATACGAAGAATATGAGCCGGCACTTCCCCTATACCCTCGCAGGCCATGTGAATAGCACCGGCATGCCCCACTTTCTTTGGTGGAATCTGCCATTCAAAAGTGTGGTGTTCCTGCGGATGCCACAGTTTGTAAGATTCATTTTCGATGTTGTCCCACCACCAATCGATCATCTCCGGGGTGACACCGGGCAAATCATGCTCCATGACCAGGGCAACGGTTTGACCCTTCAATAATTCCTTATATATTTCCTGCGGCAAACTTTCCTTCATGCTTTCTTTACCCCCTGATTATTTTATTTATTAAGATCTAACGGTTCGGCAGCGAAGGCCTTCGATTTTTTTTAGCCTCGTTTCCCTGTTGCTTTTTCCAGAAACCTAATTGGTCAGCGGCTACCTGAAAGCCGTGTTTTACCGCCGGTAATGCAAAGATAATAGACCCCGGCTCCCCATTCCTTACCAGAATTGTACTTGAGGGACCCCTTCGGTTTTTATGATGTGCCGCCGCACCTCTTCCCGGGTTACCGGATCCTTAATCGGCTCGATCCGGGATATGGGTCTTCCTTCCTCATCATGAGAGCTTTTCCAGTCAAGGACCTCTCCGGGGACCAAGGCATAGCGGCACCCGCCACTGCCGCAGCAGGCCGAGTCGGCCGCTCCTTCCCCCAGGAGAAAAAGGATCCTTTTCCCGTCGTGTTCGAAGATCTCTTCCTTATAAAGTTGGTACCAACCCGAGATGCTTCTATACTCCTCATTGAGGGCGTGAACAAATTGTTTGGCCATGCTTTCCCTTCCACTTTTTGCCGAGGGTTTTTTGTTGGGACCTGCCTGAGGCACGATCCATTAGGATCTAAACATAATAATTTTATCATACCTTGCGGCTTAAATTACATTTTTTCTATTTAAGGCCCTTTACTCCAATCGGACGACAGTGACCCCTTCCCCCCCTTCGGAGCGGTCCCCTTTTCGGAAGCCTTTCACCAGCGGGTGGCCTTTTAAAAAATCTCTCACCCCCCTGGCCAAAGTCCCGGTTCCGACTCCATGGACGATAGTGACCTCCGGCAAACCGTCTAAAGAGGCATGATTCAGAAAGGGTTCGATCTGGTACAGGGCATCATCCACCCTCTGACCGATCAGGTTTATTCGGGAAGGGGCCAAGGTCTGGAAACCCCGGGTAACTGAGGAAGCCTTTGTCCGCAATCCTGGTTTCCCTTCCGGGTATCCGACATCCGATATGGGCACCTCGATTTCCCGGCCCTCGGCCCTTACTTTGACACGGTTTTGCCTTAACAAAACGGAAAGCACTTCGGCATCACTGTCAAGAGAACGGATAAAGACACGATCCCCTTCGTGAAGAGACCCTATGGCCGGGCCGTCTTCTTTCAGGCCCCTGGCTTCCCGCAGCTTCCTGGTCAGTGCTCCCTCTTCTTCCCTTAACTTTTGAAGAGCCAGACGCCGATTGGTCTTGTCTGCTTTTTTAAGATCTTCCAGGAAAAGATTCATCTGCCGTTTGGTTTGGGCGGCAATATCGACCGCTTCCTGATAAGCCCTGGCCAGGATCTCTTTTTCCTTCCTTTCTGTCTCGTCAAGCATCCCTTGGATTTTCCGGTTTTCTTCGGCCAGGTCATCCTGGCGCATTTTTAGCTCCTCCAGACCTGTTTCGTATTCCCTTCTTTTCAGATTCAAATCGGCCACCAATTGTTCAAATCCTTCTTCCCGTCCGCTCAACAGCTTATGGGCTGTTTCCAGAATGGTCTCGGGAAGACCATACTGCCTGGCGATTTCAAGGGCATGGGATTGTCCCGGTTCACCCATACGCAATCGATACAAGGGAGTCAGCGTCTTTTGATCAAATTCCATGGAGGCATTGACCATTCCCTCACTGCGATGCACAAACCCTTTGATTTCGGTCAAGTGGGTAGTGGCCATTACTAAAGCCCCTTTGTCCTGCAACTCTTTTAAAACGGCACAGGCAATGGCCGCCCCTTCCACCGGGTCTGTGCTGGTCCCCAGTTCATCCATCAAGACCAGGGTTTTTTCATTGGCCTGATGGATGATGCCGGTTATCCTCTGGATATGGGCTGAAAAAGTGGAAAGACTGTTTTCAATGGATTGTTCGTCCCCGATATCGGCCAGAAGGTCATTCACCAGGGGGAACCTCGAAGCCGAATCAGCCGGAACCGGCATACCGGAGAGGGCCATGAGCAGAATCAGTCCGGTGGTTTTAAGTGAGATGGTTTTCCCCCCGGCATTGACTCCGGTAATAACCATCACCGTGGATTCGGTCCCCAATTCAAGAGTCAGGGGAACGACCTCTTTCCGGGGGCCTTTTTTCTCGAAGGAAAGGGCCAGTAAGGGATGACGGGCCTTGATCAGGCGTATCCCGGTTCCCTCATGGATCTCCGGCATTTCCATCCGCATTCGGTCGGCCAGATAAGCCAGACAGGATAAGAGATCCAGATGGACCAGAATGGCCTGCTCGTTTTCCAGGTCATCAGCCCTTTGGCGGACCATGGTGGAAAGTTCCCGAAGAATGCGGATCACCTCGGCCTTTTCCTCGGCCATCAGATTTTCCAATTGGTTAGCCAGACTGATAATATTCAAGGGCTCGACAAAAGCCGTTTCGCCGGTTCGGGAGACATCATGGACGACCCCCGGGATCTGGGTTTTGGAATCCATACGGACCGGGATGACCCAGCGCCCGGACCTTTGGGTGATAAAATCATCCTGTAAAAATTGGCTTACTCGGGGCTCCCGGATGATCTCTTCCAATTTCCTGCGAATCTGGCCCTCCAGCTGCCGGATTTCCTTTCTCAACTCGGCCAGTAAGGGGGAGGCCTGATCCAGGACATTGCCTTCCTGATCCAGGGCCCTTTCCAGAAAGGCCATCAATTGAGGAAACCCCCTTAAATTCCGGGTCAATATTTTTAGATAGGGGAGATCTTCGATCTCCTTGATCTGACCAGCTATCGCCGAGGATAATTGTAACAGGGGCATAAAGGCGGAGAGTTCCAGCGGGTCCAGGACCGCACCGACAGGCCGGACCTTTTCCAGAAATGGCTTAAGATCGGCAAAGGTGAAGAACGTCAGGGGCGACCCTTCGGCCGAAAGTCTTCTTAGTTCTTCCACCAGACGCTGACGTTGGAGGATATCGGGCAGGTTTCCATAAGGGCGTATGGCCAAAACCGTCTGATGAGTTGCCGGGCAGTGGACCTGCTCGGCTATGATCCCCAGAAGCTTGGGATATTCCAGCAGATCAAGAGAATTTTCAGAAATCATGAGATCTTTACCATATAAATAACGGGATTAAGGATTCGAGTATTCAGTTTTTGAATTAATAATGATCGTAAAAAGTCGTCACCCCGGTGAAAACCGGGGTCCAGGAGGTTTTTAATTGGTTCATCTTCCTGGATTCCGACTTTCGTCGGAATGACGAAACCGGGCTTTGGGCGACTTTTTACAACATCGGCAATAATATCTTGCAAATAAGCCGCCCAGCCGATACAAAGAGTATGAAATAAATTTTTTGGAAAGGCAATAGGAAAGCCGTCTTCCGGATATGAAGAAAAACACAAAAGAAGAATTCCTGGAAGTGGTGGACGAAGACAATCAGGTTATCGGGATTGCCAGCCGTTATGAAATTCATAAAAAAGGCTTACGTCACCGCTCCGTCCACATCTTCATCTTCAATACCAAAGGAGACCTGTATCTCCAGAAACGATCTCCATCCAAAGACCAGTACCCGGAACACTGGGACACCTCTGCAGCCGGGCACACCGATCCCGGGGAATCACCTCTGGAGGCGGCCCAAAGGGAGTTGTGGGAAGAACTGGGGCTTGAGGTGGAATTGACGGAGGTGCTGGAACATCCTGCTTGCTTGGAAACCGGTTGGGAATTCGTCACCCTCTTTACGGCTCGAACCGATGATCCCATCCGCCTCAACCTGGAAGAAGCCACTACTGGAGATTATTTCACCCCCGATCACCTGACCCAATTACTGGCCGACCCCCTGCAAAAAATCGCCCCCGGTTTTCCGGTTTTGTATGCACTCTATCAAAGAAAATTTGCCGAATAATTAGACCATCAAACAAACAAACTTGAATTATTAAATAGTTTTAGTAATAGTAGACTATTTAAACAAAACTTCCCTTTTCCCAACCACATAAACAGGGAGAGCGAAATGGAAAAGAAAAATAACATTGATCTAAACTTGGATATTTCCAGGATCAATAATCATGAGGATTACCGAGAGCTATGGCAACAGTTGGGGAAGATTGAAATCAAGATGGTGGAAAAGCATGAGGAATGCCGACATAAGCTAGGCGACACCTTCCTGTATGAGAACCCATATAAAAGGCCCAAGGATGTTTGCGAAGCGCTACTTCATGTATTGGATTTATATGTCTGGCGGGCGGCCCTGGGTTTTCCTTCCTGGAACAGCGAAAACAGAAAGGTGTTTAAACTTCATTGCCCCGACCCGAAGGGGACCGTCTGGGAAATGAGAAAAATAGAATGCAATTAATTGATTTAGGATGGGGACCATTTTTTGAAGACCATTTCCTCCCCTATCGGAACCAGGGTTTTTCTGCGATGCGGATCATCCGGGAGAACCGGGGGAGCTATTTGGCCCATGGGGAAGGGGGAGAATTTACCTGTCAAATCTCCGGCCGGTTTCGATTCGAGACTGATAGCAAAGGGGAATTCCCCACCGTAGGGGACTGGGTGGCTGTCTCTGCCCTTCCCGATGAAGGGAAAGCAATCATACAGACACTGCTTCCGAGAAAGAGCGCTTTCAGCCGTAAAGTGGCCGGCCAAAAAACCGAGGAACAGGTCGTTGCTGCAAACATTGATCTAGTATTTATTGTCTGCGGGCTGGATTTGAATTTTAATTTAAGACGCATCGAACGCTATTTAACGGTTGCCTGGGAGAGCGGGGCTTTACCGGTCATCCTGTTGAACAAAGCCGACCTCTGCCCCGAGGCCGAAATTAGAAAATGCGAAGTTGAAGCTATTGCTCTTGGTGCCGAGGTCCATACCTTAAGTGCCTCTGAAAAAACAGGGCTGGGAGCTCTATCTCCATATATCCAGGTTGGGATGACTGTTGCCTTCCTGGGTTCCTCGGGAGTAGGGAAATCGACTCTAATCAATGCCCTCTCCGGTTCTGAACGGCTTAAGGTGAACACCGTGAGCGAATTGGGGAGCCGTGGCCGGCACACCACCACCTTTCGGGAATTGATTTTTCTTCCGAATGGAGGCTTGGTTATCGATACCCCCGGGATGCGGGAATTGCAGGTCTGGGGGGATGAAGAAGGATTAAAGCGGGTCTTTGATGACATTGAAGCCCTGGCCTCGGAATGCCGTTATTGGGATTGCCGTCATGAAGGCGAACCGAGTTGTGCCGTACAGGAAGCCATTAGCCATGGAACTCTTGAGCCGAAACGATTAGAAAGCTACCGGAAATTAAAAAAAGAGATTGTCTATTTAACCGACCGACAAACCATGAAGGCCAGCGCCATCGAAAAAGCACGCTGGAAATCGATCAGTCAACAGGCGAAGAGTCTCAAAAAGTAAGATTCGGGGATAGAGGTTTGAGTACCATGATAATTGAAGAAAGAGAGTTATTGCAAGCTTTACAGGATTTGATTCGGATCGAATCGGTCAATCCTGAACTGGCCGGTATGGGAAGCGGGGAACTTCTGATTGCCGAGCACATTGGGAAATACCTGGCTGCCATGGGACTGGAGGTCCATTATCAAGAAATCAAACCAAAGCGGGTCAATGTTATCGGGGTGCTCAAGGGTAGCGGTGCAGGCAAATCCCTCATGCTGAACGGGCACACGGACACGGTCGGCATAACCCGGATGGATATCGATCCTTTAAATCCGGTATTCCGGGATGGAAAGGTCTATGGCCGGGGCAGTTTTGATATGAAAGGCGGCCTGGCCGCAATGATAGCCGCTGTCAAAGCTATTATCGAAGCCGGTCTGAGACCCAAAGGGGATGTTATCCTGGCCTTTGTGGCCGATGAGGAATACCTGAGTGCGGGGACAGAGGTATTGGTCAGGGAATATTCCGCCCATGCTGCTATTCTTTGCGAACCGACAGGTTTAAAGGTTTGTATCGCCCACAAAGGATTTGCCTGGATCAAAGTCGAGGTTTTCGGCAAGGCCGCCCATGGCAGCCGGCCCGACAGGGGAATTGACGCCATTGTCAAGGCCGGAAAATTTTTAGCCCGGATAGAGGAATTGGGTAAGGAATCCCTGATTCAAAAAAAGCACCCCCTGCTGGGGTCGCCGTCGATACATGCCTCGCTGATTAAAGGGGGCACTGAACTTAGCACTTATCCCGATTACTGCCTGGTCGAATTGGAGAGAAGATTTATTCCAGGGGAAACCATTAAAACGATTGAAGTGGAAATACAGGCCCTGATCGATGACCTGGCCTCGAAAGATGATCAATTCAAGGCCAAATTCGAGGTCTCTTTTTCCCGGCCCCCCCTGGAGGTGGCCCGAGATCATGAAATCGTCGGCGCCTTGGCCAGAGCCTATGCCAATACCGTAAAAAAAGCCCCGCAATTTATCGGCGTGGGCGGATGGATGGATTCAGCCATCCTGGCCGAGGCCGGTATTCCATCGGTGATTATCGGTCCGGCCGGCGATGGATTTCATGCCGCCACCGAATATGTGGATTTCGCCTCGATCATAACCCTGACCAAAATCCTGACCGATACTATTATTGAATTTTGCGGAGTTTCCTAACTTTGATTTTATTTTTGACGAAGAGCTCCGGAAAGGGTACTATAAAGCCCGGAAAGAGGAACACTCAGTAAGGAATGGAAGGTTATGACTTTTAGGATCGCCTTAGCCCAAATCAATGCCACGGTAGGGGATTTGTCCGGAAACCGGCAAAAAATCATTGAAGGTCTGGAAAAGGCCCGGAAGTCCGGAGCCCACCTGGTAGCCTTTCCGGAACTGGCCATCACCGGCTATCCGCCGGAAGACCTCTTGCTTAAACCGGACTTTGTGGAATCGGCCCAGAGGGTCCTGACCGAACTGGCCCCAAAGACCAAAGGACTGGTGGCCGTCGTCGGATGTTTGTCGGTGGAGGACGACCTGTATAATGGAGCTGCGGTCTTGGCCGATGGCAAACTCATTGGGGTTTATGCCAAACATTTCCTCCCCAATTATGGCGTCTTTGACGAAAACCGCTATTTTCAAGCCGGGAGAAATAATCCGGTTTTCCGTTTGGATAAAACAGTAATCGGGATCAGTATCTGTGAAGACATCTGGTACCCAAACGGCCCCCCCCAAGCCCAGGCGGTTCAAGGGGGAGCCCAAATATTGATCAACATCTCCTCTTCTCCTTATTTTCAAGGAAAGGGACAGGATCGGGAGCGGATGCTTTCCACCCGGGCGGCGGACAATCGGGCCTATCTGGCCTATTGCAATCTGGTGGGAGGTCAGGATGAGTTGATTTTTGATGGCCAGAGTATGATCTTCGATCCCCGAGGGGAAATGATTGCCCGGGCCGGCCAGTTTACCAAAGATCTTCTAATAGCCGATCTGGACCTGAAAGAAGTCCTTCGGTGGCGGCTTTTCGATCCCCGCCGTCGAAAACAGTCCCGAGAAGAAGGAATAAATATTCAAGAGCATAAAATCCCTAAAATCCTCCATCCCCAAAAATCAAAACCGATCCCCCCTCAAATGGCGGATCCCCTCTCGCGGGAGGCCGAGGTTTACCAGGCCCTGGTCCTGGGGACCGGAGATTATTGCCGAAAAAACGGATTCAGCAAAGCGGTAATCGGCCTTTCCGGAGGTATTGACAGCTCCCTGACAGCGGTTGTTGCCGCCGATGCCCTGGGCGCGAAACAGGTTTACGGGATTGCCATGCCTACCCGCTATTCTTCCGGTCACAGTCTGGAGGACGCTGAAAGGTTATCCAAAAATTTGGGAATCCATTTCCTGAACATTCCTATCGAAAAGGTTTTCCAATCTTACCTGGAAATATTAAAGCCCCATTTTAAAAAAATGCCCGAAGACCTGACCGAAGAAAATCTTCAACCCAGGATCCGGGGGACCTTGCTGATGGCTTTATCCAACAAATTCGGCTGGCTGGTATTGACCACCGGCAATAAGAGTGAAGTGGGTGTGGGATATTCGACCCTTTACGGAGATACCGCCGGAGGTTTTGCGGTCTTGAAGGACGTTCCCAAAACTTTGGTCTATGATATAAGTCTCTACCTTAATCAACGTCAGGAACGGACAATTATCCCTCAACGGGTTTTGGAAAAGCCCCCTTCGGCGGAACTGCGTCCTGACCAAAAGGATTCGGATTCCCTGCCCCTTTATGAACAATTGGATCCTATCCTGGCGGCTTATGTGGAAGAGAGCTGTTCAGTGGATGAAATCGTTAATCGAGGATTCGACCGGAAAATGGTCCAAAAGGTGATCAGGATGGTCGACCGAAATGAATACAAGCGCCGTCAAAGCCCGCCGGGCATTAAAATCACCTCCCGCGCCTTTGGCAAGGACTGGCGCCTGCCGATCACCAACCGCTATACCGGGAAGACCTCCTGAGCTGATCTGAATAAATGCTCAGGCCTTTTTCGCAATTTCAAGTAATGAAGGATTGACCAGGATTTGAAGATTTCGGTCGGTTCCTCTCCGGCGACTATTCTTGACTTTTCATGCATTAATGCTATCATAAATTATCATAGAATGAACGAAGAAGAACCATGGAAGCTATAAAATCTGTGGGTCGAAGCGGGCAAATCTCTTTGGGGAAAAAATTCGCCGGCAAGACGGTACTGGTCGATCAAATCGAAGCCGGGGTATGGATTGTCAAAGTCGGGCAATTTGTTCCAAACAGTGAACAGTGGTTGCACCAACCCAAAGCCCGAACCGAAATTGATGAGGCGGTTGCCTGGGCCGAAAAAAACCCTCCCCGGAAAAGTGATTTAAAGGCCATCGAGTCCCGGTTGAAAAAATGAACCCTGCCACAAAAAACTCAGTCCTTCTGGATCTGAACGGGAGCTAAGGGGTCAATTCTTTAAAATTGACAAATTTTCAATCCGCCCGATTAATTCTCTTAGATTTTTATCTTTTTCGCTCCTCAGCGCCAATCTTTTTCTTGTTTGACTAACTGCACTATAACCTACATTGAAAATCTTTCCAATCTCGATTCCGGTTAACCCGCCTACTCGGTACAATACATCCATAAGCACCGGCCTAAGCGGATTTTTCTTACTTTTTAATTCTTCAAGGCTTTTTCCGGTTTCCTCCAAGAATAGTTCAAAAATTTCCTCCTTGGCTCTATACCGCTTTAGTTCGGTTAAACCGGGACATTCTGGGTCACGCTTTTTGGGATAGAAGTTCTCTTTCAACCATTTAATAAATTGATCCCCGCCCAGGATGGACTGGCCGATCACTTTTCTTCTAACTTCTAATTCGCCAGAGAGATCTTCTTTTATTCTTTTCTGATAGGCGCGTCTTCCCGAATCAGTATCCCCCCCAAATCCTCTAAAACTAAAGAGTATTCAATAAAAGGTTTTTTGTTCTTCTTGTTCAAATATCTTCTTAAACTGCTCCAGGGATAATTTACCAGATAATTCCAAGATTCCTCTGAAGTTTTATTTTTCATTCCCTTAATCCGAACCGGATTTAAATGAATGTATCTTGATAGCTCGGACAAATAGCTCTCTTTATCCACAAGAATACTTTTGTAACGACCCTGGAATAAATGCCCCACTCGTTTATGGATCCGATTGAAATAGCTGGTGTAGGTGATATTAAATCGCCTCATGAATTGACTTAAATTGGCTAGGGGAGTTTCCAAAAGGAAGTGAAAATGATTATTCATCAAAACGTAAGCCAGAATTTGAATACCATAAATTCTTTTGGATTGAATCAGGATTTCCAAAAATACTTCCCTGTTGCCGGAAGAATCGTTACTTTAATGGATTTTTCCACTTGATCCCAGGAAAGCGCGAGAAATCGGTGTCGGTGGAGATTAACTCACAGCCGTGTTCACTGGCCAGAGCAGCCAGATGCGCGTCCGTTACCAGGTTGGCGACGGCTTGGCCTTCGATCAACATTTTCCGAAAAATGATCCAATGCCGGGCGGTAGGATGAATGAGGCGGGTGCAGGGTTGATCCAGCCAGCTTTGTACGCGAGAGAGGGCCTGATCGAGAGACAATGGGTTCTCAAAGACGCGCGGATTCGTGCCGATGCGGATGAACGCGCCAAGGACGGTCCAGCAAAAGCACACGGGCGAGGATCCGGACAATTGAGTATCCCACCATCGGCATGCTGCCTCATGGTATGGACTCAGTTGGTCTTCGGCATACAAAAGGATGTTGGCATCCACGAGGATCACCGGTGATCTTCCCCCTCGATCTGAGATAAGAGTTCTTGGATGTTGTCCAGATTCCTTCCAGCTTTCAACCCCATCTTGTGGGGGCGGGTGCGATAGGATCGAGTTTTTAGCGTGGTATCCTCAACCATCTGCAATCCGGTACGGAGCGCCTCATTAACCACGTGCCGAAAGGGCGCACGGAGTTTTGCCGCCACAGCTTTCGCTTTGTCCAGAACATCGTCGTCTATCGTAAGTGTGGTTCTCATGATGTCATCATAGCATCATTCTCGGTGATGTCAAGTCATAATTAGGTTGAACAAAGACTAAGTATGGATACCTGGGCTGAAATTCTGACTGTTCCGACAAATATCTCTTACCCGGGAGGTCCTTTCATCCAATAGGTCAGCCGTCCCGGCTGACTATCTAAATGGTTTCAACCTATTATCAAACAGGATGCCTGACCTATTTTTGCCGAACCAAGACCTTTGCAAAAGGCTCCCGGATGGCCGGAAAAAACTGGTTGATGCGGCCATGAGTCGGGCCATTCGTAATTTTGGTTTTCCAGGCAATCATAAAGTAATCTACGATATCTTTCTTGACACCTTTGTCTTTTTTCAATATCTTTTATCAATTAGAAAAACTAAGGAAGGACCCTCCGATGAAAAAACCATTATGGGAACCAACGCCGGAAAAGATGGAAAAGACGAATATGATCCGGTTTATCCAATTTGTGAACCGGAAATACGGGATGGCCATCCAGGGTTATCCGGAGCTCTATAACTGGTCCATAGATCGGATAGGGGACTTCTGGGCGGCCATGTGGGAGTTCGGGGAGGTCAAAGCCTCCAGGGGTTATGACCGGGTCGTGGATGATTTAGGCAAGATGCCCGGGACCCGCTGGTTTGAAGGAGCCCGGCTCAATTACGCGGAAAATCTGCTCCGCTATCGGGACCGGCAAACGGCCCTGATTTTTAAAGGGGAAGCCCTGGAATCGAGAAAGATCACTTATCAGGAATTGTATTCCCAGGTGGCCGCCCTGGCCAAATCTCTGAAAGGGGCAGGAATCAACCCGGGGGATCGGGTGGTCGGTTTCATGCCGAATATGATGGAGACCATCATAGCCATGCTGGCGGCCGCTTCTCTGGGCGCGGTCTGGTCCTCCTGCTCCCCGGACTTCGGGATCAAGGGGGTTCTGGACCGTTTTGGGCAGATCAAGCCAAAGGTTCTGTTTACGGCTGACGGATACACCTATAATGGGAAGACCTTTGATTCCCTCGGCCGAATTGCCGACATCATCAAGGAACTGCCTTCGATTGAACAGGTGGTGGTCGTCCCTTATACGCAGGAGAAGCCGGATATCCTTGCCATCCCTGGGGCTGTTCTTTACCGGGACTTTCTGGCCCCGGAGACCGATCTTGAAATTGACTTTGCCCAGGTACCCGCCGATCATCCTCTTTATATTATGTACTCTTCGGGCACCACGGGACTGCCTAAATGTATGGTCCAGGGGGTAGCCGGCATCCTGGTGCACCAGCTCAAGGAAATGATGCTCCATACCGATCTGAAACGGGAAGACACTATCTTTTATTTCACTACCTGCGGTTGGATGATGTGGAACTGGTTAACCAGTGCCCTGGCCTGCGGGGCGACCTTGGTCTTGTTCGATGGTTCCCCCTTTTACCCCGATCCCGGGGTTTTGTGGAAGCTGGCTCAGGATGAAGGGATCACTGTTTTTGGGACCAGCGCCCGCTATATCACCTCCCTGGAGAAAGAGGGCGTACGGCCGCGCCGGGACTTTGATCTGGCCCCCCTGCGGGCCATCCTCTCCACCGGGTCGCCGCTTCCGGTGGAAGGATTCCACTATATTTACCGGGAGGTCAAAAAAGACGTCCAGTTGTCCTCTATTTCCGGGGGGACCGACCTGAACGGCTGTTTTGCCCTGGGCAATCCCTTGCTGCCGGTGTACGAAGGAGAGCTTCAGTGCCGGGGTCTGGGCCTGAAGGTGGAGGCCTTTAACGCCCAGGGAAAAGCGGTCATCGAAGAACTGGGAGAGCTGGTTTGCACAGCCCCCTTTCCTTCCATGCCCCTCTATTTTTGGGATGATCCGGATCAGGAAAAATATCTGGGCGCCTATTTCAAATCCTTTCCCGGGGTCTGGTGCCACGGGGATTTTATCAAAATCACGGAAAACGGGGGGGTGGTCATTTACGGCCGCTCCGACGCCACCTTGAATCCGGGAGGAGTGCGTATCGGCACGGCGGACATCTACCGGCAGGTGGAGACCCTGCCGGAGATAGCCGACAGCGTCGTCGTCGGACAGGACTGGGAAAATGATGTCCGGATCATCCTTTTTGTCAAGCCGGCAGCGGGAGTGCAGTTAGACGAGGCCTTAAAAAACAAGATCAAGAAGACCATCCGGGACAACACCACCCCCCGGCATGTGCCGGCCAAGATCATTGCGGTGTCCGATATTCCCTATACCATTAATATGAAGAAGGTGGAACTGGCGGTCCGCAATGTGATTCATGGGAAGCCGGTTTTAAACAAAGACGCCCTGGCCAATCCCGATGCCTTGGATTTATACATGGATCTTCCTGAACTCAAGAATTAGAGTCCGGGGTTCAGAGCAGGTGTTCGGAGAAATACATCTTTGTATCAATTCATTTTTTTGAAAAATCCTCTTTTTGCCATAAACCCACACAGACGACCACAGACTTTTACCCCGGCGGACTAACGCCGGGGTAAACCCTGCTTGCCCGATGGGCAAACAGGGATCTGATTGACAGGTCGTCAATCAGATTATATTATTCAGTCTGTTTTTGTCTGTCTCGTCTGCGCCAAGAAAATATATGTGAAGGTATAATTAATTGACTGATCTTTTTCCCTCCCGCCAGACCTGCCTGTCTCTGATGGAACGGCATGGCATGCTCCCGAATATCAAAGACCACAGCCTTCAGGTGGCCCGGATTGCCCTTTTTCTTGGTAAAAATCTGAAGCCTCGATTCCCGGAATTAAATTTGGACCTGGTCGAAGCCGGGGGCTTACTTCATGATATTGCCAAAACCGAATGCCTGAAGACCAGGGGCAACCACGCCCTGATTGGGGAATCAATGGTCAGGGCACTGGGGTTTGATCCGGTAGCCAGAATCGTAGCCCAGCATGTCCGCCTGGAAGACGCCTATTTCCATAATGGAGAGATTGACGAAGTGATTCTAGTCCATTATGCCGATAAAAGGGTCCGGCACGATGAAGTGGTTGATTTGAAAGACCGCTTTGAATATCTGGTGGAAACCTACGGGCGCTCCTCCGAGGCCGTTGAACGTATAGGGACCTTGTATCAGGATACCTTGAAAGTGGAAAATATGATTTTCAGGCACCTGTCCTTTCCACCCCAGGCCCTTATCGATCATCTTGAAATGAGTTGCTAAGAGCTGCAATAGATGGACTCGCAAAAAGTCGCCGAAGATCCGGTTTTGTCATTCCGATGAAAGTCGGAATCCATAAAATTCAATCTGTTATAAAATCTCTGGACCCCGGTTTTCACCGGGGTGACGACTTTTTACGAATCCATCTTATGAAACCATTAATAATCCAGAAAAGGAACCAGGAGGAAAAGAAAGCGGATGGCCGATCCTAATTATCCTAAAAAAATGGAAGATCTTTCCCAACCAGAACTGGTCCAATGGCTCCTGGAAGGATTTCGACGAACCTTGATCCATTACGGCTGCTGGTTTCGGGAAGTGGAGTATCAGCTTGGCATACAAAAGGCCTCCGAACTTGAAGGAGAATCCGGTGATCTGGCCTGGTCCATCATTTTAAAGAGGATGGCCGGTCTATTCGGTTTCCAGATAGAGAATGGCGTCCCTGCCTCCTTAAACCGGATGAGTAAGGAAAAATTGATGGAAGCCATCGATGGTACGGCCGTCAACTGGCTGGCCAACGATGGGGTCTGGTTTCAAACCGTGGAAAAACGTTTCGGGATGGACGCTGCCAAACGCTGCAACGATACCGGCTGGTCCCGCTTTTCCCCTTATGAAGCCTTCAGGATAAAAAAAATATTGGGCCTGCCCGAATCTCCGGGCCTGGAAGGGCTTAAAATCGCCCTCGGTTTCCGTATGTATGCCCGAATCAACCGACAATCCATCGAGGATATTGATGCCACCCAGTTCATCTTTCGCATGAACGACTGCCGGGTCCAGTCGGCCCGGAAAAGAAAAGGCCTTCCCGACTATCCCTGTAAGTCTGTGGGTATGGTGGAATATCCCTTTTTTGCTTCTGCTGTCGACCGACGGATTAAAACCGAATGCCTTGGTTGCCCTCCGGACCAGCATGGGGAAGACTGGTATTGCGCCTGGAAGTTTAGTCTGTAAAATAGTCCATTCGGCGAACCCTTGGAATCTTTTTTTAATATTCGAATTTGGATCCGACTGGGGGCCGATATTATTTTCAAAAGGAGGAACCATGCCAACCACGAATCGTGATTTGATGCAACAGGCCAGGGAAGCTCTTAAAGGGCGTTGGGGATTGGCTATCGGCGGAAGTGTGATTTATATGCTTCTTGCTATTGGAATTTCCTTAGTACCCAGGGTAGGTTGGATCGGCGGACTAATCATTGAGGGTCCTTTGATCCTGGGTTGGACCATCTTTTTTCTCGCCCTTTCCAGGAAACAGGAGTCCAAGCTTGCCCAGCTGTTTGACGGGTTTCAGCGCTTTTCTAAGGCCCTGGGAGCCTATCTTTTGATACTCTTGTGTGTTTTCCCCTTTGTTGCCGCTATCATCGCCGCCCTGTCCTATTCCCAGACCTTTTTCATCCTGGCGGAGAACCCGGAGATGAAAAGTTCGGAGGCCCTGCGAAAAAGCGAGGGCATGATGAATGGAAACCGCTGGAAGTTATTCTGCCTCTTCTGGAGATTCCTTGGATGGGCCTTGCTGTGTATTCTAAGTCTGGGAATAGGCTTCCTTTGGCTTTTTCCTTATATACAAACATCTCTGGCCCGGTTTTATGATGATCTGAAGGCGGGAGAAGTGCTCCCGGCTATGGAAGATATTTTCTCCCAACCGGTTCAACCGGAAACGATAACTATTTGATGTCTGAATATAGTGGCCGGGTCAGCGTCTGCCGCTGTCCTGATTATCAATCAACCCATCTTTCCAGGGCGGTTGAAAACATTTTATCCGCCTTGGAGCCGCTCCCTTTGTCCAGGGGCGACCGGGTCCTGCTCAAGCCCAATTGCCTTTCCGCCAACCATGGACCCGATCAGCCGGTCAACACCCGGGGAGAAGTGGTTGAGGCGGTAGGACAATATCTCCGAAGCCATTATCAGGTCAATCTGTTTATTGCCGATTCCGGCGGTATGGGGTCTTACGGAAAAACCAAACGGGCCTATGCCCTGATGGGCCTGGAAATGACGGCCTCCCGCCTAAAAGCCGAATTAGTCAACCTGGAAGAAGTCGGACTTATCGAGATCGAAAATCCCAAGGGAAAAATATATTCCCGCTTCAAAGCCACGGCCCTGCTGGATCAAATCGACGCTATTGTCAACCTCCCCAAACTAAAAACACACATCCTGACCGGGCTCACCGGGGCGATCAAAAACTTTTTAGGTTTTCTGCCGGGTTCCCTTAAACGGGAG
The DNA here is from genome assembly GCA_964609705.1 of uncultured Thermodesulfobacteriota bacterium. Lineage (GTDB taxonomy): Bacteria > Desulfobacterota > RBG-13-43-22 > RBG-13-43-22 > RBG-13-43-22 > RBG-13-43-22. The sequence goes on along the minus strand of CAZSTT010000001.1, from coordinate 29,109 downwards.
GTTCATGTAGCAGCGCCCAACGGTCCGGTCATGGCCCAGGCCCTGGTCGATATTTGGGGAGGGATAAAGGCCAAAGTCCCCCGGATCTTAAACCTCATGGATGGGGTTGCCGCTATGGAGGGGGCCGGTCCGACCCACGGGCAGCTCAGGCCGGTCTGCCGGCTTCTGGCGTCGACCGATCCGGTAGCCTTGGATGTTGCAGCATCCACTATCATGGGTTTTAGTCCGGCCAAGATCCATTCGATTATCCTGGGGTCGGAAGCCGGATTAGGAACAGCCGATCCCTCCGCAATTGAACTCCTGGGAGACGCCGGTTGGCCTGAATTGCCGGTACCCGGTTTTAAACATCCCTTCACCAGAACACGGGAATGGGCGGAGGCAATCATACCGGCCTGGTTGATCGGAAAGGCCTTTGATTGGCTCTACGAAGCCAAACCCAGGGTCAAACCGGAAAACTGCCAGGAATGCGGCTTATGCGTTCAGGCCTGCCCGGCTCAGGCCCTGAGTCTGTCGGAGAGGGGCCTTCAGCTTAAATCGAATCTGTGTATAGAATGTTATTGTTGTCTGGAACATTGTCCTTCCCAGGGGTTTTGGGTTCCCCGGGGATTACGGGAAAAAGTTTGGGCACAAAAAAGTTGACCATGAACTTGCCGATATTGAATGGCATTATTTGAGGGGGGCCTAGCTGATATCCCCTGTTCCTTTCCAGTCTTTTGAAAAACTCCCTCATTTTTTTCAGGCGGTCTCTGTCATCGATTCTTTACACCGTGTAAAAAGAATTGGCAGTTTTCTTCGGCAATCCTTTCCTGAAATAACTTTTAAGCTTATTAATTTCAATAAGATAAAAAAATTAAAACGGATTTTGAAAGAATTTTCTATTGGCATGATAGTTGCCTTAAGAATTAAGTAAGGTTGGTCCCTTCCAAAAGGATTATCCTGTTCAATAAAAATCATCATTCCGATTGAGGTTAATTTGGATACGGATCAAAATATTCAATCCCATCAAGTATTGGAACAAAAGGGAACGCGTTATCGCCGGCTCTACCGAAAATTTGTCTTCCTGACCTTGATCAGTTCTCTCGTCCCTTTGCTTCTGGTGGGGTGGGGTATCTACATTTATTATTCCAATTTTTCCAGTGCCCGGGTGACGGAATATTTCCAAAGTCAGGTTGAGGATCACCGAAAAATCATTGAGTTGTTTTTAAAAGAAAGAACCGCCGATCTTCAATTGGTGGCCTTAACCCATTCCCTGGCGGAGTTGCAAAAACCGGGCAACCTCATGGCCGTCTTGACTGCCATCAACCAGGAAGGTCAATTCTTTACCGATTTAGGATTGATTAATGAACAAGGCAGGCATTTAGCTTATATCGGTCCTTATAATTTGATGGACAAAGACTATTCCCAATCCTTTTGGTTTAGAGAATTAATGGAAAAAAAGGTCTTCATCAGCGATATGTTTACGGGGTTTCGAAATACACCCCACTTTATCATTGCCTTTTTACGGGTGGAAGGGAATCGCCGCTGGATATTGCGGGCCAGCATCGATACGGAATACCTACGATCCTTGGTTGAAAACGTAAAAATCGGCCGCACCGGAGAAGCCTATCTTCTAAACCGGAAAGGTATTTTTCAAACCAGCCCCCGTTCCCAGGGGGCGATAATGGAAAAGGCCCCTTTATCCTTAGAACAATTTAAAGAAAACAGCGGAACTCGTATTCTAAGCCCTTCTAAAGCAGAAACCCGACAAACCGCCGGCCGTCAAATCTTTGCTTTTGCCTGGCTTAAAGACCCGCAATGGCTGCTGATTGTTAAACAGGATTATTCCGAAGCCTTCCGAACGGTCAATCATGCCAATCTGGCTACTCTGATTTTCCTTCACTTGAGTCTCCTGGGCATTGTTATCATCACTGTGATCATTACCAGAACCATGATGAAGACCATCAAAAAAAGGGATGAGCAAGCCGAACAATTAAATAGACAGTTGATGCAAGCCGGCAAACTGGCCTCCTTGGGGGAACTCTCGGCCGGAGTCGCCCACGAGATCAATAACCCCTTAGCGATCATTCTGACCGAGAACCAGGTTATTCGAGATTTCATTGACGAAACAGAAGGACTGGATGAGGCTTTCAAAAAAGAACTTGAGGAATCTTTGTCCCAGATCGATACGCAGGTACAACGATGTAATCTCATTACCCATAACTTATTGAGGTTTTCCCGTCGGACCGGTTCCCGGATTGAGATGGTCAACCTCAATGCCTTTTTGAAGGAAGTAATCCAACTGATGGAAGGGAAGGCCAAGGGGAGAGGGGTCCAATTCAATACCAACTTGGAGCAGGATTTAGGACCTATCCGATCCGATGCCTCTCAACTTCAACAGGTATTTTTAAACCTGATTGTCAATGCCATTGATGCCCATGAAGGGAAACCTTATGGGACGATCAGCATCAGCACCCGTTCCAACCTTGAAAGGCAGGGGGTTGAGATCATCGTTGCCGATACCGGATCAGGGATTCCTCCTGAGAACCTGGATAAAATATTCGATCCTTTCTTTACTACGAAACCGGTGGGTAAGGGAACCGGTTTGGGGCTTTCTATTTCTTACAGCATCATCCAACAATTGGGGGGCGACATATCGGTGCAAAGTGAAGTCGGGAAAGGGGCCCAGTTCAACCTCTTCCTCCCCTTTAATCGGGCAGAAGATTCCCAGGACACCGGGCAGGAAAACCTTGCCCCAACGGCACCCCAAATACCCAGGGAGGACAGCAGGAAATGAAAAAAGCCAAAATCCTGTTGGTCGATGATGAAGTAGCCTTTGCCAATAATATCGCCAAACTGATATCCAAACGGGGCTATGATATCGTCACGGTTTACAACGGAGAAAGCGCAGTCCAAGCGGTCGATGAATACGATTTTGATGTTATTGTCTTGGATTTAAAGATGCCGGGAATGGACGGTATGGCCGCCTTGAAGTTGATCAAGGGGAAAAAACCCGGGGTGGAAGTGATTATCCTTACCGGTCACGGCTCTTTCGAATCAGGCATAGACGGGATGCAGTTGGGGGCTTTTGATTTTCTTATGAAACCGGTCCGGTTTGAAGATCTCCACGAAAAAATTCGACAGGCTTATCAAAGAAAGTTGATTCTTGAAGAAAAGGACGAAGGTCCGGAAGCTGGAGAAGAGGGGAAAAAGTGAACAGTTCTAAATCCATCCGGGTTATACTGATCGACGATGAAAGGATTTTTGTTGAGTCTTTAACCAAGGTGCTTAAGAGAAGGGGGATGGAGGTTAAAGCGGCTTTTGACGGCCTTTCAGCCCTTAAACTGCTTTCCATGGAAGAACCGGATGTGATTGTGCTGGATCTTAGGATGCCTGGAATGGATGGCCTGGCCGTTTTACAGGAAATCCGCGCCAAAGATTCCCTGACCCCGGTGATCCTCCTGACCGGCAACCTGGATATCGACCGGGTGGTCCAGGTCATGGATAAGGGGGTGGCCCTGGTGCTGCTCAAACCCTGCCCGGTGGAAACCCTGGTTTCGGCTATTGAAAATGCCAGCGAATCCAAGTCCATTTCCAAAGAGGTCTTCGATACTCAGACTAAAAATTGAATATCGATATTGAAGCAACATTTTCCCTTAGGTTCTTTTTTAATCTTTGATCGTCATTTCTGATCTTTCTTGCCCGAAATCATACTCCCCCCGCAGAAAGGCATCTTTGAATTGGTCGACCGAATCCTCGCTCATCATAGAAACGTCCATTTGACGAAAGAATTGGAAGAGGCTACCGATCATTTTTAAATGACCGATCATTTCCTCTTGGGAGGCTTTTCCCAGCCGGGCGGTGACCACATCGTGAGCCAACCCCACATGGAACCCATGTTCCCGAAGAATGCCGGCAATGGCCCTAGTTCGGCGAGCCCTTCGAACCAGGTCGGCTGCACCTCCCCGGAAAGTCAGACTGATGTAATTCTTATTCGGCGTACTGCTGCAATAAGTGTCCACCACACTGAAATGATATCCCACCCTGGCGGTGTAATTTAGATAGTGGTCGGAAATAATGGCATAGCAGGGATCCTGAAAGGATTGCTCTCCTTCCGGGCTGTTTACAGCATGCCGCATCATGATGGAAAAGAAACCCTTATAATCCATCGGTTTCGAACCGTACCGGGGAATCTTTTCATGGAGCATCCCTTCCAGAAGGGCAGTTAAGGGGATGGAAAGGATCTGGGACCGTTTAATCTTACCTTGTTTGGGGACTCCCTCCACCCCGCCCCCCAGATCGATCAGGTAAAGGTCAATCGGCAGGAAAACATCCAGATGATAACTGGAGGCTCGAAGATCTCCTAATTGTTCACCCAAAATAAACATCTCTTCGTAGGATTTCTCATGAATGAACCTGGCCAGATCGTGAAGGGTTCGGCACTGATCTTCTTTGAAGTTCTTGGACAAGGGATCCGTCAGATTAAGGGGTTGAATGAGTTCGATGACCTTTTTAAGGTACTCCAGTTCCGGGGTCGATGATTTTTCCAAGGCCCATTTTTCCGTTTTCCCTTTCCATTCCGGCAGGGGAACTTCGCCCTCATAGACCAGCCTATTGGCGACATCCACAGTGAGGATAGTCCCTGGGCGGATTTGCTGTGTGGCGGTTTTGGTGTTCAACAAGGTCGGCACCCCGAATTCCCTGGACAAGGAGGCCATATGACCGGTGGTACTTCCAAAATCGGTGACGATGGCCCGGACCTTGGACATGAGTCGAACAAAGCGTGGGGAAGACCTCCGGGCGATCAAAATTCCTCCTTCGGGAAAAGTGTTGAGGTCATCATCCTCCGACATGTGGACCGCCGGTCCGGTACCGGTTCCCGGGCAGGCCACTTCCCCCCCGCTTAGCAGTACGGGGTATCCGGGCAAAGGTCGTCCGGCCTCACCTTTCTGTTCCAGCAGGCGTAACGGCCGGGATTGGAGGAGATAAATCTTCCTGTCCCGATCCATGGCCCATTCGATATCCTGCGGACTTCCAAAATGATCCTCTAACAGCACAGCCCATTGGCCAAGGAGGACAACCTCTTCGTCAGTCAAAAAATCTTGCTCGGTTTCCCCAAATCCGATCAGATCCTCTTTAAGTTCCTCCTGGTCAGTAAGGAGAAGGCGAGTCCTTTGCTGTGAAGGAGAACGAACGATTTGGGATTGATTTAAATTGTTGGGAACGAAGATCACTTCCGGGGAGGTCCGTCCCTCCACCAAAGGGACTCCCAACCCGCGAATAGCCTGGATCAGGATTTTATTGGAATCGGGTTGATTGGGATCTTTGGAAAAGGTCACTCCGCTGGCCTGGGCATTTACCATGGCAACAAACACCACGGCCATCTCAGCCGAATGTCCAGGGATCCCATGCAATCGGCGGTAATGAATGGCTTCGGAAGAAAACAGGCTGGCGGCCACCTGGAGATAAGCCTCCACCAACCCTTCACGCTTGATATTCAAAAGAGTCAGAAATTGCCCGGCAAATGAAAATCCGCCATCTTCCCCCAAGGCACTGGATCGCACGGCCAGGGAGACCGGGGTTCCTATTCTTTGGATCAGTCGGTCATATGCCCCTAGGATGGCCTCATTAAAGGACGAAGGGACATGAATGGTCTGGAATTGTTCCTGAATCGTTCGGCTGATTTCTTCCACATCCTGGGTGGTCAATAGTTCCAGGTCCTTATCTTGGAGCCAGGATTTAACCCCTCCCTTTTCCAGAAGAAGTCGATATCCTTCGGTGGTGACCACAAATCCATCCGGCGTGGGCAGATCCAGGACATTCCGGATTTCCCCCAGATTCGCCGCCTTTCCCCCGACCAGATCAGTCTGGCTTTTATCTAAAGCCGGTAAATCCCTTACCCATGCTAGGGGAACTCCGCTTCCCGAGCCCTCGATTAATCTGGTCAGGGAAAACACGATCCCTTCAAACCGCTCACGCAACGCAGGATATCGACTATTAGAAATCGCCATAATAGTATCAATCATGGTGTGAATATCGGCGATAGCTCTTAAAACCCTCCGTTGAATATAAGTCCGATCGAAAAAACCCTGTTCCAGGTATTTTTCTTCCAGATCGGTCATCGTTTCAAGAAAACTGTTATTGGCGGAAAGGAGCTTGCGGAATTCGGTATGATTTTGTTTTAACCGGGTCACCCGGGCTGATTGATCGACCCCGTTTGACCGGCGAAGTCCGATCACTTCCAGAAAAAAAAGGAATCCCCTCCAAATTTTTCGTCCCCCCGACTGGTACCAGGCCGGTTGTTGATCAGAAGGATTGTCTGAAATATTTTCTTGCATTTTCTAATAATATAGGAAGTCGAGCGAGGATTCAAGAATTCGTTGAAACCTTAAAGTCAAAGACCTGAGGCCAACGACTGGATATCCGGTATCCGACCTCCAGTATCGGTCATCGGTCATCTACTCCCGGTTTCAAGTTTTTCCGAGCTGCCTCTCCAATCAAATCCACCAGTTTCAAAATGGGGAAGGGTTTAAACAAATAGGCAAACGCCCCTTCTTTCAAACCTGTTTCCTCCTCGGAAAGGGAAAGATGCCCGGTCAGTAAAATGACTTGGGTGTTGATGTTTAACCGTTTGATCTCGGCTAAAACCTGGATTCCATCCATTCCCGGCATCTTAACATCCAGGACGATGACATCGAAGGGTTCTTTAACAATTCGCGATACGGCGGTAAATCCGTCGGAAGCGGTTTCCACCTCAACCCCCCGGCGACGCAACACCTTGCTTAAACCGGCGGTGAAATCAACTTCATCATCCACCAGTAGAACTTTTTTCCCTTTCATCCCTACCCCTTTCTGACCTGGATATATTGCACCAGGTTTCGAGCACTTTTTTTTCTAAGGGCATAAATGATGATCGGGTCTTGAGCCGATTCCGATTCAGGGTTTTTAATTTCCAGCCAACGGGTGGGGAGTATGAGGCCATGGACCATACCGGCCGCTCCCAGACCGATCAGAAATGGGCCGGTGAAGGAGAGCCAAGAGGCGAAGAGGAGAGCAAAAGCCCCCATGGCCCCTCCCACACCGATCTCCCCCCATCTAATCTGACGTCGAGGGGTGATTGAAAGGTTTTTCTTAAAGGGAATTTCCCTGATGACGGTCTGATCCTTATCATCCGCGGTGGGCGGATGGTCGGGCATCAAACAGGCTTGAACACAGAACAGCCGGCGATCAGTAGCAAAGAGGCTGACCGCCTCCTGTTCCGGTTCTCTTAAGACAGAATGGGTCAATCGGGTATGGGCGCGGACCACATGATGTTCTTTCTGAATAGCCTCCCCCTTTTGGAAACGGGCCTTAAGGAGCGCCCGATACAAGTCCAGCGTGCGCTCGATCAGCTCTTTCTGAAAGACCTTTTCCGTCAGATCACCCCTTTGACGTTTGGGGTAGAGCTGACGGATTTTGGTCCGTAAGGCCTCGACTTCAGTCGTCATAAGGATAAGTCCCCGGAGAAGTTTTAGAGGCATGAAGAGCGGGCATCAAGGAGGTGACTATGGCCACAAACAAGACAAAGACCACGGTAAAGGCATCCCAGGGGTCCCATTCGACAATAGTAGAATGATAGAGGGACCAGAGTAGATATCCGTAAAGGATCAAATTGCCGACAATCTGAAATAATAATTTCATGGATTCACCCCCCTATAAGTTTCCGCGCAGCCAGACCTCATAAATGACGGCCGACACGCCTAAGGAAAAAGCCAGAAGAAGGATCCAATACCCGAACATGGAATCGATAAACCATCTCATATTTAATTCTCCTTTGTTTTTTCTAATAATACTTTATTATGGGGTTCGGAAAGGATTAGGTCGAACTTTCTCGACTTCAGGAAGGCAATAGCCGTCTCCAATGAAATCCTTGAATGGTTCAATAATCCTTCCTCAATAACCAAGTGGTGAACCTGATATTCAGAATCGATGTGCAAAATATTCACCGGAATTCTCATAGGTTCTCCACTTTCGCCCCGTTATTTAATTGGACACCACCAGGGAAGGCACCCAGGCCGGGACCTTTTTCCCATGCTTATGGCGTACGGAAAAAATCACCAGTGAAACAATAAAAAGACAGAGGAAGATCATTTCTCCCAGGGTAAAGACCACCGCCAGAAAAGACAGGATCTCATACTTCGACCCGGTCATCATGTAGCCGAGTCTCAGAAAGGCCCCGACCGTGGCCAGGATCAAGGAATAACTGAGGATATAGCGGATGGCCGGTCCCCTGACATAGGAGGTGGCGATGCTCCCGAATTGAGTCCCGAACATGGCCCCGACGATCATGAAGAGCACGGCAATCATATCCACATTTCCCATCATGGAATGTCTCAAGGCCCCATATCCTCCGGAAACCGCTATTTCCAGAAGGTCGGTCCCCACGGCAATGTGGGTGGAAGCCCCGACGATATAGATCAGGGCCGGAACGCGAATGAAACCGCCCCCCACCCCCAAAAACCCGGCCAAGACGCCGGTAACCAGCCCGACCACCACGATCACCCACATGGAGACCACGATCTTGGCCACCCGGCAGCGGACAATGGGGAAAAGAGGAATTCTTTGAAAAAAGGCCGGACCCTTACTGGTCATAACTTCCCTTCCGACATGTTCCCCGTCCTTAGACATCTTCTCAATCTTTTTATGGGCCGATCGGGTCTCGATCTGGGTATAAATAAAGAGCCCCAGCATAATGATCACCGAGGCGGTTAAAAGAATAATTCCGGAAAGCCCCAATTCTTTGGTATAAGTAAGCAGCCGGACCCCTTGTTCCACACCCAGCATGGTCCCGCCGATCATGGCCAGACCCAAAACCCAGTCAATGTTGCCGAGCTGCCGGTGCCTGATGGTGGCCACTACCCCTTTGCCGGCAATATGGGTCATATCGATTCCCGAAGCCATGTATCCGGGAAATCCGAAAACAATCAAGGCCGGGGTGACCATATAGCCGCCGCCGACTCCGATAAACCCCCCGACTATCCCCACCGTGAATCCGGTCAGGACCAGTAAGAATATAGGGGCCTGCATACCTGCTATTAAAAATTCAAACATAATTTCCTCCTTTAGTGTCCGCCCTCAAAATGGTCGATCTTTTCCAGTTTATACCCCATCATATCGGTGAATCCCTCGGCCGTGAGCCCCAGGCTGAGCCCTATCAACAGGATCAGGCCCACATTCCAGACAGCGGCCCAGGGATTGGTTTGAATCCCTTTGTGCTTGAAGGTATCTTTATATTTAAAACCCTTGGCCTCTCTTATCTTAACCGGCATGGTCACCTTGATAATTTTATCCTCCAGGGTAGCCCGCTCACCTTTTTTAAGCTGTTCAGGAGTTATAATGCCATTGGCATTAACCGGCAGCCGATCTCCTTTTTTAACCGGAACGGCCTGAAGGCCTTCAATCTTTTCAAAGGGACCGATCTGCACCAGGGCCGGCTTTTCTTTATTGGCGCCTTTGAGTGTATCGGCATTTACCGCATAGCCATCGGTCTTGGCCTTATAATAATACCAACTGACCAACTGTCCTGAATTGTAGGTGTGGAAAGCGTAATAGAACAAACCCGCCGCCGCCAGGATCCAGAACAAAAACTTGATTGTTCCACGTGTTTTCGACATTTCTGCCATAATAATTTCCTCCTTGACTTTACTGACTCAACTTGATTGAAGAGAAGTTTTACTAAACAAAAGCCGGTGGTTTCTTCCAATCACCTCCGTTCTCATTGGGGTTACACTTTTTTTTGCAAGGTCCATACCAAAACCGGGCAACTCGGTTTGTTTAAATAACAACCTGAAATTAAATGAATTCTTAAGAAAGGGGCCCCGCCCCTTCTTCCCCTTGAATAGGTATCTAGTCACCTCAGGGTCATGTTCTTTTTTACACATTGTAAAAAAAACTGGCGGTTGTGGCTGGTCTGGAAAACAATATTCGAGGGGTAAATCTTTCAGGACCAGACTGGCTGACTATCCTGAAAAAATTTTCCGGCAGATAATCTCGGTATATCGAATTTTGTAAAAAAATAGGAATGGGGGAAGGGATTGCCCTCGGTAAAGAAAGTAATTTTCAGTGCTGTCGGGCTGTAGGAGGAACGAGTCGTTTTAAGGGTACTGTTTTGAGAAAAAACCGGAGCTCGCCTCTTCCCGGGCCGGGGGAGACCCTCCATAAAAATCTGGCCCGGGATTTTCGGCGCTAAGGTGGGGAATAAATATTAAACCGTCGGGCCACGCTCCTGGTGGCGTAGCACCACGATACGGGCGGTCCGCTCGGCTTTGCCGAGCTCCCCAGGAGATCGGGATCCGGCATCCGAATCGATGCCTTCTTTTAGTTCAACAAAGTTGAACGACCGATCGGCCGGATGCCGTCCTAAAAATACTTCCGATAAACTATTTCCCCTTTTTCTTTTCCTGCTTGGCTTTCTTTTTTTCTTTAGCGGTCTTGGCCGGTTTCTTTTTGGTTTCTTTTTTGGTGTCCATTGATTTTGCCATTGGAATCCTCCCGTTGTTCGGTTTTCAATACCTTTTATTAACTTAACTTAGCACAGCCTGGAAGGCGGGTCAATCTCAGAAGTAAAATCAGTACCGATTCTGATGCAGATAAAAGGCACAAATCACCAGGGAATGCGAGATGATTCCCTGTCCGATTAAATTTTTGATTTCCACCAGGGGGACTTGGAGGGCCTCAAATTCTTCGCTCTCTTCAGGGGACATTTCAGTGATTTTTGTTACATTCCGGGCCAGAAAACTGTGACAGCGGTTGTTAAGAAAAGCCGGATTGGGATGGACAACCCCCAGATATTCCCAATGGTCCGAGGAATAACCGGTTTCCTCGAGAAGTTCTTTCCGGGCCGCTTCCATGGGGGTATACCCGGAGTCTACAATTCCCCCAGGTATTTCCAGCGTTACTTCCTCAATACCAAAACGGAATTGCCTGATTAATAAAACCTTTCCATCTTCAGTTATCGGAATCACATTGACCCAATCATTACTTTCCAGGATATAAAAAGGGGCTTCCTGATGACTGCGGGGTAATCGATAACCATCTTCCCGGATGGTAAAAATACGGAAGGCCCCGATGGTCTTGGAATAAATACGATGCCATCGATCCGCCAGATTCATGATTGAACCCTCCCAGGTATGATCATATATATACATTCTTGTATTGTATTTCTTTGGACGTTATTATTATTTTTGTCAAGCCTAATATCCAGGATTCAAAATAGGATGGATAGGGCTATTTCCTTTAAAAAGCCCATCAATTATGATAGGATCCACCAATAATAAGGTAACCCAATGAGGAGGTTTAATCATGGAAACATCCATTTCAAAAATTAAAGCCCGGGAGATCTTGGACTCCCGAGGTAATCCAACCATTGAAGTTGATATGTTTTTAGAATGCGGGGCTTGGGGTAGAGCGGCTGTACCTTCAGGGGCTTCCACCGGGATTCATGAAGCCCTGGAGTTAAGGGATGGAGATAAAGCCCGGTATGGAACAAAAGGGGTCCTTAAAGCGGTCAAACATGTGAATCAAAAAATTGCTCCTGCCCTATTGGGATGGGATGTCCTGGATCAATCCGGTCTGGATAAGAAAATGTTGAAAATGGACGGCACACCCAATAAGAGCAAATTGGGGGCCAATGCCTTGTTGGGGGTAAGCCTGGCTGCAGCCCGTGCGGCTGCAGAGGTCGTTGGACTTCCGCTTTATCGTTACCTGGGCGGAGTCTCGGCCTATGTTTTGCCGGTCCCCTGCTTTAATATCCTGAATGGGGGAGCCCATGCCAACTGGCAGGGAACCGACCTCCAGGAATTCATGATCGCCCCTGTGGGAGCTTCCAGTTTTCGAGAGGCCTTACGCTGGGGGAGTGAGATTTACCAGGCCTTGAAAGAAGTTCTTAAAAAAAAGGGGTATTCAACGGGTGTCGGGGACGAAGGCGGGTTTGCCCCGGCACTGAAGACCAATGCTGAGGCCCTCGATGTTATTTTACAGGCCATTGAAAAGGCAGGATACCGTCCGGGAGAACAGATCGGCATTTCCCTTGATCCCGCTTCCAGCAGTATCTATGAAAAAGGTCTTTATCATCTGCGCACGGAAAGCCGGAAAATATCGGCCGCCGAGATGATCGAACTCTATGCTCAATGGGTCAAAAAATATCCGATCGTATCCATAGAAGACGGGTTGGCTGAAGACGACTGGAAGGGCTGGAAATTGCTCAACCAAACCCTGGGACAAAAGATTGAACTGATCGGGGACGACCTGTTTGTGACCAATGTAGACAGGATCAAACGGGGCATTGCTGAAAATGCGGCCAATGCCGTGCTGATCAAACTCAACCAAATAGGAACGCTGACCGAAACTATTGCGGCCATTGTCATGGCCCGTCAGGCCGGATGGGGGGCCATGATCTCCCACCGCAGCGGCGAGACGGTGGATAGCTTTATTGCTGATTTCACGGTGGCCATGGGCACCGGGCACCTCAAAACCGGAGCCCCCTGCCGGGGAGAGCGGGTTGAAAAGTATAATCAATTATTGCGCATCGAGGAAGAATTGGGTAACGCCGCTGTCTATGCGGGGCGGAAAGCCTTTGTACATTGATCTGGGTCTGCTAAAATAAAAAAGGGAGGATCGGCATTCCGGCCCTCCCTTGGGAAAAGAGAAGAAGTTAAAGGTTTAAACTATAACCGG
>CAZSTT010000001.1:10297-16319 GCA_964609705.1 uncultured Thermodesulfobacteriota bacterium | reverse complement strand
ACCGGCACTTGGTCCTGGCCCTCCGCAGGGCCCTTGATGCATCATTCTATGCCTGCCCATACCGCGATGAAAACCCATTCCGGAACCCATGGTACCCAATTGAGCGGCCTGTTCCGGGGTAAGGGCCTTTCGGATATCGAGCCGAAAATCAGTCGCCTTGGCCTGCATCTTATCCCGCAATTCATTTAATTCCTTTTGCTTGGCCAAAATCTTGTTCTTATCCGGGTTGGGAGCAGTCCATAAGGTTTTTAATTCCAACCGTTTGATCTGCATCTCATTTCGCAGGGAAATTGTGTCCTTCCAGTGTTTTTCCTGTAATTCCCCTAATTTTGTTTTCTGTTCCGGGGTTAGGTTCAACTGTTCCATCCCGGCCGGACAATTGGGATTTCCCCCAAAACCGGATCCTGGCCCGGCGGCAATAGCCGATCCGGCCAGGGCTGCCAGGGCCAATCCAATCATCAAAATTTTTAATTTGCTTGCCATACTTTTCTCCTTAATAAATTATTTTATAGACTTCTATTTCAAGACCCGTGCCAAACAAAAATAACATACTTAACTTATTGTAATGACAAATTATCTTATTTTGTTTTCCCTTTTTATCCAAAATCATTTCGACATTTTTGTCGAGCCAAATCAAACTCTGGGTCTCCCCCTCTTTCGCCCTTTAATATAAATAATAAAATCATTCAACTAGTTATAAAATTAATCCGTCTTAAACATCCCTTTTCGGCCGTTCGACAATAATTCATTGAAAAAAAGGAACGCTAGCAGAATCGACAAAACCGTACCAAGTCCGCCTCCTAAGGTTACTCCGGAAGAGAAGCTGATTAAGTATGAGTCCTGAATGGAGGCCTTGGCTGGGGCCATCTTAGAGATTGGGGTCCCTTTTCCCGGGGCTGGATCTTGACCCTGATGTAATAAATCAGGTGGACCAAACTGACAGTCAATAGGCGTAAAATTCTATTCAGACCATTATAACCATCCCACGTCACGACAAATGAATTTTCCGGAGGTTCATAGAATCTCCCACAGAATAATTTTTCCGGTCATAGGGTGGTTCCAACGGCCAAGCTCTTTTAAGTGGAGATGATGCTGTACTTGAGAAAAATCAATCTTCTCGGCTGGCCATTGCTTCTCTGTCCAGACCAGGTATTTGATTCTATTTTCTGTCAAATGACGCATAAACTGATCATAGCTGTCCGCATTAAACTCCCAGCAATTGGCTTTGACCGGCAGAGGACAGAAATCACCCGGGTAGGACAAGTTAGCATAAAAAGAGATCCACTGATGAATAGTTACGGGGGTTGAAATATAGGCGGCCCCAATGCCGGATTTATGTTGGGCAATGGATTCTCCGATCTCTTTAAATATTAATTTGTCCGTATCCCTGGGCTGTAGATTTTTGGGCAAAGTGGATAAGATTATGATTAGTGATAAAATAGAGAAAGCCGCAATTCTTCCTAATTTAAACCTCTGCATCAAATAAAGCAGGATACGTTCAAGTCCGTATCCAATAATAATAAAGGAAGGTATGATCAGGAGGTAAGTATGACGATATTCTATCCACCAGGTGCTAAATATTTGGACAAATAGCAACAAGATGGACCCTATGGAGAGCACCACTAAATACCGGGCTTGGATGTTGCGTTTCATATGTTGCCATATCCCAGGTAAACCCACGGCCCAGACCAAGGCAAATATATACAATAAAGTCTCAAGGACCCGGTTCAATAGTATTCCGATATTTACCAGCCAGGCATTGTTCCTGGCTGCCGAAATAAATAATCCCACCATTTGATGTCTATGCAGGAAGGTTTCATTTTTAAGGGTATCGCGGAGGGCCTTATACTGAATATAAAAAAATACCAGTCGGTCAATAAATTCGTTGAAACGCAGGTGGATCATCAAGGTACTATTTCGGTTTATATAAAGGTATAATCCCAGTACACTCATGAAAAAAATGAGGGGGCCGGCAAAATATATAAATTTCCTGATTTGCTTCTCCTGTTTAACTAAAAGAAGGTACAGAAGGGAAACAACGATGAAAAGGAAAATTTCTATCCGGGCCCAGGCGGCCATCAACAATGACAAACTACTGAAGAGCATCGGATACGAAGTGTCGCCCTCGGATGCTTTCAGATAGTAGTATAATCCCAGTATCAAAAAGAACCAGCATACCGGTTCGCGGACCATATCGACACTTGAGCCTGCAAAAACCGGAAGCATTCCAAATACCAATGTGCCAAGCGCACTGATGTGGTTATCAAAAAAACGCCTTAACAGGAAATAAAGAGGAATCAAGGCGGCGGTCCCAAAAAGAAGCGATACCAACCTGGCGGCGAAAATCCAGTCCTGAACTATCCCGAAAACGCCGGCCACTAGAACCGGGTAACTGGCAATAAAGGAATAACCGCAGAACAAGGCCTCTTTGTGTCCAAAATAGATGGCCTTGGCCTGGTGTATGTAGAGGGTCCCATCCGGGTTAACAACCTGGGTGTTAGTCCAGGCCATCAGGCGGATGGCGAGACCGAGCAAAACAACAAAGTAGATATAGTAGGACTTGGAATTGGACGTCATATCGGAACCCCGCCGAAATAATGAAAAGCATTCATAGAATAACCCGGATTAGGCAAGGGGGCATCCCTGAAGGTGCCATATTAAAATCTTCAGATATACCACCAATTTCTGCCTCATTCTTGGCCTGAGAAAAGCCGTGAAAAGAACCCCGATTCCAGTCAGGAAAGTATTCACCAGGAGCCGGATCATAACCGCAATAACCATCAAAGGATAGCTTTTCGGGAACCATTTTTTGAAATATTGATATCGGGACCGATAAAAGAGCAGTCGGCTTCGAGCCTCATGCCCTACGCTTTGGCCCTGGGCATGGAAAAATTGTGCTCCCGGGACAAAGAAAACCTTCCTCCCGGCCTTTCGCATTCGGCAGGCCCAGTCCGTTTCTTCGAAATAGAAAAAAAAACGTTCGTCGAGAAGACCCACGGCGTCCATGGCTGTCTTTCGAACCATCAGGCAGGCGCCAATGCAGGATTCCACCTCAATGGGCGATTCATATTGGCGGCGTTTACTCGGGTAGGCTTTAGGAAAGAGTATTCTGAGCAGCGTCTCATTGGTGAGCAGGAGTGTAGGGGATGGTAAATTAGCAATCGAATTCTGCTTGGTCCCATCGAGGTTCAGCAACTGTCCGCAGGCCAAGCCCGCTTCCGCAGTATTCTCCATAAACCGGAATAATTCCTGAACGGCCCCTTTCGTGACTACCACATCCGTGTTGACCAACAGCGCATACCGCCCCTTGATCTGTCCGAGTGCCTGGTTATTGGCAGCGGCGAATCCGAGATTCCGAGAGTTCCGAATCATCCGGACCTTTGGAAACCGTTCTTCAGCCGCCGTTACGCTGCCATCCGTGGAAGCATTGTCCACCAGCCAGACTTCAAAACAAAGGTCAGGGATGGTTTCGTAAACGGAGGTCAGGCATTTCAACAGGAGTTCTCGGGTATTCCAATTGACAATCACTACGGAAAGGTCCATTCCAATCCCTGTATTGGTAGTTCTCTCTTCTTGGATTCTTACACTTTTACTCTGAGAATTTATCTCTACTTTCGATATTGAGGTCAAAGGGGGTAGGCGGAGTGGAAAGCACAACCTCGCCCATATCTCCCAGTTGGATTATAAGCAGCCGATGGATGCTATCGAGTATTAGAGGACCGCCTTAAACGATAAATGACAGCAAAAAATAAATTTCTTTACCGGCTTCATACCAGCCCATCAGGGCGCAACAATTCTTCATATATCCCGGCCACCTTGCGGGCCAAGTCCGGCCAGGAATGGGCCTGCGCCGTTTGCCGGGCACAGAGGGCCAATTGAGCGTTTTTATTAGGTTCCAGCGCCTGGGCCATGAGGCGGCTGACTTCTTCCGTATTACCGGAGTCTACGATATAACCGTTTTCACCGTTACTTAAAATATCCCGCGCCCCCACCGTCGGGCTGATGATAACGGGAAGTCCCGCGGCCATGGCCTCCAGTACCGCCAATCCAAAGGTGTCATGCACCGAGAGTAAAACAAAAAGATCGGCGGCCAGATAGACCGGTGCGATCTCATCACGCCACACCCCGGCAAAAATGACCTTCTTTTCTATGCCCCACTGCCGGGCGATCCCACGGTAGTACTTTGTGTCACCTTTACCAATAACCAGTAAACGGGTCGGAACCTCCGGCTGCCATTGTTTGAGACGGCCCATGGCCGCCAGGATGGCCTCCAAGCCCTTGACCTCAAAATTCATACCCACGAAGAGTATGACCCGATCGGTCTCAGCGATGCCGAATTGACGCCGAATCCGGAGGCGGCACTCGTAACGGTCTAAGGCATCGAAAGGAGCGGTGTCCACGCCTGGCGTCATCACCCGGATTTTATCTTCGATGCGCGGGAAAGCCGTAATCATCTTCTCCTTGACCAGGGTGGATACTGGCATGATCGCGCGGCAGCGGGGGCTGGTCACCAGCCGCCGTTCGACCCAAGCCGTCGTCCGGTCGAACAGGCTGGGGCGTTTGCGTCTCACTTCCCGAATCCAGGTGGAGTGGGGAAGTCCGTGGGCCGTAAAAAGATCAGCGTTTAGAATGCGGTCATGGGTGTGAACCAGATCCATGCCCGCCGCAGCAATACGCTTATTGGCCCAATAGGCAAAACTGAGGGTGGTCAAAAAACGCGGGAAGGTGATGATGGGCACCTTGTGAAAACGCACGTTGCCGCTGTTTGTGTCCCAGCGGTTAGCAAAGACATGCATCTGTAGGCCATCGATGGCGGCCAGTTGTTCGGTCAGCGCCATGACGAACCGTTCGCCTCCACCCACACGGCCGTACCGCGGAACCACTACGGCTATTTTTTTTAGACGCCTTCCCATGATTCTCCAAAGAGGTGAACTTCCCACCCGGCCTGGGCCAGGAAAACGGTATAGGATTCTGCTCCGCCCTCTAACCGGCTGAAATGTTCAAGAGCGTGGGCTCTTTTTTTCATCCAAGCTCATTTCCCAAGCCTTGGCATGCTTCAAAAATACATACCAAGCGGAGTTCATGGCAATCACCAATCCGGCCCATCCATCCAGGAACCCCATTTTCCACAAATAACATTCAGCAAACTTTCCCAGAGCATGACCCAAACCGAAGAATACATAGACTCCGGAGGCACAGCCTCGCTCCCTGGCGGCGATGGTTGAGAAGCGGTCCATGGTGGCCAATTGGTCAGAAATATTGCGGTAGACAAAATGGTGAATCGGCTGCGAAAGTCCAAGGACTCTCCCATCCACTTTCAGGATCTCATGCAGGCCTTCCCCAACCCATCGTCCTCGTCCCTGTCGCACCAGTCGGATCTTGCGATCAGGATACCACCCCCCGTGGCGAATCCATCGCCCGAGATAATAAGAAAGCCGAGGCATGGAGAAGCCCCCTACCTCCGGCGGGGACCCGTCAATGGTCCTACGGATTTCTTCCGCCAGCGACGTAGAAACAACTTCATCGGCATCAAGGCTGAGCACCCAGTCGGATCCGGCTTTTTCCAGCGCCAGGTTTTTCTGAGCTGCGTAGCCCAGCCAAGGGTGGTCAATGACAATGGCCCCCAGGCTGCGGCACAAGGCTTGGGTGCCATCATTGCTCCCGGAATCCACTATCAGAATCTCATCGGCAAACCGGGCAGCTTCCAGTAACCTTCCGATACGATCCGCTTCATTTTTTGCGATGACCGCAATGCTCAGTGTCGGTCTACCCATGTTGATGAACCTGAAGACTCCCTAAGAGTGTAGGCAATGAGTTCACTCAAGATAGTAAACGGATGAAGTATTTCTTTGATTTTCGAAATTTAGTTTTCCAGTTCTTGTCAATTAACAGCGAAGTTGATATTCGCAGGCTGCCGTCCGGTTTCCCTATGGCGAAAGAAGCACTGAAGATATGCCCCCGGCATTGAATGATTATCCAGAAGCGGGATACCGATGAGAATTCCAATCATTGACTATCTGCT
>CAZSTT010000001.1:0-10197 GCA_964609705.1 uncultured Thermodesulfobacteriota bacterium | reverse complement strand
AAAACGATTTCCGGGGTTATCTCATTCATGCACTTGGAGTCCGCGCACCTTTTCTTAAGGCATGGACTGCAGGGAATACCGGTCCTGACTACCACATGTCCCTGGCCATAAGGACCGGTCCGGTCTGGATCGGTAGGTCCGAACAAGGCCACGACCGGAGTATTCATCGCCGCCGCCAGATGCATGGGCCCGGTATCTGTGGATATGACCAGGGCACATCGACTGAAAAGCGCCGCTAATTCAAGAAGATTCAAACGGCCGCAAAAATTGACCGGTGAAAGCGACATCCGAGCGATTATCTCTTTCACCGAATCACGATCCTGCTCCCCTCCTGTAAAAACCACCCCTACCCCCAATTCCTTTGCCAGACGATCGGATAATTCGCTAAACGATTGAGTCGTCCAAAGTTTAGTAGGCCAAAGGGCCATAGGATTCACGGCCACCACCTTTCTGCCTTTTAATCCCACCTCTTTTAACAGTTGATCCACCCGGGTCACATGGAGAGGAGTCACCGGCACCGAAAAGCGGAGCGGCTCGTCATAGTCCCCCAGATAACGTACGAATTTCAGGTAACGGTCTACTGCATGCAAATTGAAATCTTCCGGACCGATTTTTTCATTCAAAGGCAGGTAGGCCAGTTCCCTGGTTGCACTGAATCCGACCTTTCGGGGGCTTCGGGTAACAGCCACCCAAAAGGCGCTTTTAAAGAGATTCTGCAGATCAAGTATGAGATCATAGGGTTCGGCTCTCATCATTTTATAAAATTCCCGAAATTCTCTTAGAACTGAGATCCTCCCTTGTTTTAGGCCCCGGATCCAGTTTTTGCGAGGGCAGACCAAAACCTTGTCCAGCAAGGGGTGATCCTGGAGCAACCCGGCCGCACCTTCCTCCACCAGCCAGTGGATACTGCTGTTTGGGTACAACCGCCTAAGAGCCGAGAGCACAGGCAGTGAATGAACCACATCACCTATGGCACTCAATTTTACGATCAAAATCCGCATTTCACCGGCTGCCTTAAAATTTTTCAATGGCCTCGATTGGCATTAACTATAATAAATGGTTCATCCCGGTTCAGATCTTGGATTGGACACAAAATCAATCCCCCATTAGGGAACCTACCCATTCATGAGCCGTAGGTCGACAACATCCGGCAGGCGGCTTCAAATACCTCCTCAACGGTTATGCTTTCCATACAATGATGATCAGTAGGGCAGCGAACCTTCAAGCACGGAGCGCAGGCTGTTTCATGATAAATAATAGTGGCTTTGCTATTTCGGGGACCGGTAGTGATCCGGTTGGTCGGCCCGAAAATGGCCAGCTGGGGCTTAGAAAGGGCGGCCGCCATATGCATGAGACCCGAGTCGTTGCTGATGACCAGGGAGGCATGCTTAATCCAGGCCGCGGCTTCCAGGAGGCTGGTTGCTCCGCTCAAGTTCACTGCCGTGTCTTTACCGGCCATCTTAACAATATCGTCACCTACTGCTTTCTCTTGGTCACTCCCCAGGATGACCAGGCCTGCTCCGCCATAACGGGCCAACTGGTTTGCCAGTAGGCTATACCGTTCCCCGGGCCACATTTTAGCGGAACCGTAAGTGGCCCCTGGTGCGAGTACTATCAAAGGCCTCCCTTCGTATCCATAATCCCTAAGGCGCGAATGGATATAAGGGGTATATTCATCCGGCACCTGGAGGAACATATCCGCGTCAGGCGCTTCCAGACCAAGGCCTCTCACCATGGCCAAATAGTACTGGGTCTGATGCACCTTTTTATATTCTGACCGCATGGACACGGCATGAGTCAGCAACCATCCACGTCCGTCGGTATTGTATCCGGCGCGCCGAGGGATCCGTGCGCCCCAGGCCAGCAAAGCCGCTTCAAAGGCATTTTGCAGCAGAATTGAAAGATCAAACTTTCGCCCCTTAAGCTCCTTTAAGAGCACCATCTTACCCTGAAGGCCCTTATGCCGTCCATCGCGGAAATACGGAATGACCTCGTCTATATGAGGGTTATGGGCAAAAAGGTCCACGACCCAGGGGACGACCAGAATGGAAATGCGGGCTTCGGGGAAATTGTGACGAATGGCTTCCACCACAGGAGTGGTCATGAGAGCATCGCCTACCCAATTCGCGCCTCGAATCAGGATCCTCCTAATATTGTTTGTATCCATGGGAGTTTGGATTTTTTTATTTTACGGTTAGTTTATTAAATCTTCATCAACCATCTGTAGCCGACCGGGCACCATTAGTTCAGATATCTTTCCAGACAACGGAGATAATTTTGAAGAGCCCCTCGGTTGGTTTGCCACACTTGGTAGGCCATTTCGCCGGTCCGTTCAGCCAGAGGATGACTGTCGAGAAAGGATTTCCAGGTCTGATAGAGTTCATCTTGATTCGATACGACCTGCCCTCCTCCCGCCTCCACCATCCGTTCAGCCATTTCCTGAAAATCATCCATGAAGGGTCCAAATACAATCGGCTTCTTCTGGGCCGCCGGTTCCAGGAGATTGTGTCCCCCCTCCTGAACCAAACTTCCGCCCATAAAGACTGATTCTCCCACTGAATATAGCCGGCTCAGCTCTCCTATTCGGTCTACCACAACGACCTGATCAGTCGGGTTAGCGGGATCCGAGAGCCTTCGGCACCCGAATCCCTTACCAAGGGCTAAACGGCGAACTTGTTCAAACCGTTCCGGGTTTCGAGGAGCCGCTATCAGGACGGCGTCAGGAAAATCCTGGAGCAGCCGGGAAAAAGCACCGAAAATGATTTCTTCCTCTCCGGCATGGGTACTGCCCGCAACCAGAACACGTTTGCGGGGGCGGTGCCATCCCAGTGAATGAAGTATCTCCTCTCGTTCCGGTTGTTCAATATAACGATGCTCCTGATCAAATTTAAGGTTTCCGCCCACGAATACCTTATCTTCCGGGGCACCCATTTCCACCATCCTATGCGCATATAGGGGGGCCTGCATTCCGATCGCCTGAAAGCAAAACAGAACTTGCTTCACAAAAAACCGAAAGGTACGATAGCCCTTAAATGAGCTTGAAGACATTCGTCCGTTTACCAGGATCGCCGGGATGCCTCTTGTTTTAAGTTCCCTCAGGAAATTAGGCCATATATCCGTCTCGATAAGCACAAAAAGACGGGGCCTGATTCTTCCCAGAGTTCTCCGGACCGCAAACAATAAATCTAGAGGGAAAAAAAAGGGGGCGGATACCATGTTCCCCAGGGCATTCAATGCCGTTTGCTGGCCCGTTTCTGTTGAGGTGCTGAAGACCAAGGGAATTTCAGGATAACGTTCAGCTAGGGCCCTGACCAAAGCCACGGAAGAAAGGGTCTCTCCCACCGATAAAGCATGTATCCAGATGGGCCTTGCTTCTTCTTTTCCAGACCAGCGGGTTACCCCTTTCAGGCCCAACCGCTCTTTGAAGGAACGACGATATTTTCCTTTCCAGAGCAGGCGCAGGGCCAATAAAGGAAAGGTTAGTATAAAAGCAACGATATAGCAAATATTATAGGCCAGGTACATAAAATCCACAGAGGTGTTTGATTTCTCTTTATTAACCTGAAGGGGATGGCCATGATGAACCATTTAGACCATTTGTTTTCTGCATAAACCCCCTTTTGTAAAGTCGATGGAACGCGGACCCTTTATCGCAGATAACCATTTGATAAAATTCTATTTTTTTCATAAAGAGTTTAAAGTAAGGGGAGGACAGGGTCAAGAAGAAAAATAGGGACGACATCGAGGGGGCCGCATCTCGGTAAAGGGATTGAAATCGAGATCCGCACTTTTTCGAAGAATCTTCTGCCGTAATCTTTTCCCGGAAGTTTTCCCAATGATTGATCATCAATAATGGGTTTAGTCCTTCCCGGCCGCCAGCGGTTTCGCCTCCTCAATCAACATGATCGGTATATCATCTTTGATTTCATAGACCAAATGGCACTTTTCACAGATCAGGCCGTCTTTACTCTCGTTCAGATAAATATCCCCTTTGCATTTGGGACAGGCCAGGATTTCTAAAAGCTCTTGGCTGATCACCATAATCGATCCTCCTTCAACCGTTCATTTTATTATTAAACCGTCATGTCACGCTTTTTAGTGGCGTGACACCACGATCCGGTCGACTTTGTCGACCTAAACAGGAGGCCTCCAAGGAGGCCGGGACATGAAAATAGGGCTGGGCCTTGAGTAACCTTGAAACCTATTTTCGCACTAATAACCGACCAACCGGCACAACCATTAAGGCGCCGCCAAAACCATTAGGCTTCAGAGGGGAAAACGCATCCCAAAGCCGAATATCAGATTTTCGGGTCCGATGACCCTTTTGTCGGTGATCCCTAGTTGGGCATCACCTCCATTACTGAAATGCTGCAATTTTAGGGAGATATTAAACGGTATTTTAAATTTAAAATCCAAGCCGAGTCCTCCGGTGATCAGAAAATTCCAGATAGTCCCATCCTCAATCAGGGTTTTATTCAGTAAAGCAAGGCCAAACCCGGCCTCAAAATACAATCTTATTACTTTACTCAGGGGATAATAGAAGCGGTAATAAGGAACCAAAGCGATTTGATAGTGATCCCAATCCACGGTCGGGCGTCTTCCTTCCTGAACGGCTTTGTCCCAAGTTTCCTGGGAGACCTGATCCTGGTCCAGTTCAATCCCCTTTCCCCATATCCGGGAAAGCTGTAATTCTAACAAAAAAGACTTGACCAATTCTTTGTTATTAGTAAATGGCCATAAACCGGATTCCTTTTCATAGGTAAAGGAAAAGGTGGCCAGCTGGAAATTGGAATATAACCGCTCGGACCACATATGAAAGGGGGTCCCGTATCCAAAGGAGACCAGCAAACTCCCGGGGTTGACGACGGGCTCCGTAACCGGGGGACTGGTTTCCGCTTTCGCCGGCAGACAGAAAACAAGAGGGTAAACCACCAAAACCAAAAATAACTTTATCAGCCACGCACTCCAATTTTGTTGAGCGGATGATTTCATACCAACCATTCTTGCTCCTTTTCCGGGATCACCATAAAGAGATCAAAAACACCCCCGGCCCGGACCTCCCACCTCGGGAGGGAGGAATTAAAAAATCCCGATATCCCTCTTTCCTGTTCGCTTAAGGACGTCTCCATATCCCTGGGTTGTTCCTAAACACCATTTTTTTTATTCGCCCTGCACCCTATCGAGTCCGGTTTAATTTGTCAAGCGGAGGAATGGTGTCCTGACACCGCCAAGAACCCCTATTTTCCGCCAAAATAATGGTCCTTAAAATAACAGTCTCCACAAGGCAGCCAGGAAGGAATTAAATAGAAAGAAACCAGTATCTCTCTTAAGATCTTTTCTTTATAAACGGCATACTTAAACTTATAACCGTAAATAAAGAAGACGGGATGATCGTCCAGTCGGTTTTCTTTGATTTCCACCTTTTCAAAAAACTGCCTGAAAAAATCCTCATGGGGGGATCCCCCCCTGACGATTAAAATATTTTTATCTTGGTACTTGGAAAAATCGGTCAATTTATCAAATTGCCGGCCGTGCTTCGATCCCTTTCCAAACTGGGTTACAAATTGACCACAGTAATACTGAAGCATGCTCACATCGTCATAACTTTCCGAGGTCAGCAAAAAATCATCCCGGACAGGTTTTAATGACTCACATATTTCCCGGGCTTTAATAGAAATGATCGTGTTCTTATAAAGATCCAGCTTATTAAACCTTCCCGTATGGAATAATAAGAGGGCCACTAAAATCAAAAGGAGATGTCCCGCACTGAACAGGACCATCGGCTTTGTCATTCTTTCTAAGGTCTGGGGGGAAAAAATAATAAAAAAAATGATAAAGGCAAAAGGGATAAACGAGAGGGTCCAATGCAGGCCAATCACAATATAGAATGAAATCAAGGCCAGGATCAAAAGGGGAACCGCATACAAGATCAGGGGAATAATTAACAGGCTCCCGGTTTTAAGGTCTTCTCGGATTGATTTTCGTTCTTTCAGTAAATAATAAAAAACCACCGGAGTGATCAGATAAATTTGCCCCACCAGGAATGAAACAAAACTGACCGGGCTGAATCGAATGGGATCTTCGTGTCTGACAAAAAAATTAAAAACAATATTGTCCCAGCAATGGGTATAGTTCCAGTATAGATTCAACAGGACAAAAAGGGAGGCCGGCCAAAAGGTCCAAACGATTCCGTTGATCCCTTTCCGGTTCCTTTGGAACAATAAGACGTAAACTAAGCAGGCCACAGCCGGCAGGACGGCAAAATATTTGGAAAAAAAGGCCAATCCCAGAAAGATTCCCGAGAAAAAGAAATAGGTTATGGATTTTTTTTCGACTTCAAACCCATAGAGAAAAAATAGGCCGGATAAAAAGGTAAAAAGGATCAAAGGGGTATCATTGGTCATAAGGACATTTAATAAATTGAAGGGAGAGGTCCAAAAAAGAACGGCAATCAGTTGAGCTTTCTTTTTATCCGTCTTTTTTAAGAATTGATAAAGGACAAGCCCGATGATGATTCCGAAAAGAATAGTCGGGAGCCTTAAAATGAGCCGGGTTTCTCCGCCATAAAGCAGGAAATGAATGATCCACCCGGCCATGGGCGGATGCTCGTAATAACCATAATCAAGATATTTTCCCAAGACAAAGAAATAAGCCTCATCGCTCGTCAGAGGAATGAATACGGCCAATCCTGTTTTTATAAGGGTACTGAAGATTAATGCCGAATAAAATTGAGAAGATAAAGACAAGGGGGGCTTTCCTTTCAGTTCTGTTGTTTTGGCCAGGGCTGATAAGGTCTTGTCTTCCAGCGTTGATGAACCCAAAAATAGTGGTCCGGATATTGTCGGGCCATGGTCTCGATCACCTGGTTATACTGGGCCGTATTTTCTTCAATCTCTTTGGTTCGATCGCCGAAAGACCGCCAGGGCAGGGCCGGCTGGAATTCAATCCGGTGCCGTCCTCCCCCCTGATGGACGATGAAAACCGGCACCACCGGGGCCTGGGTTTTTCTAATTAATAAGGCCAGCCCCTTATTGGTACAGGCCCGTTTATGGAAAAAGGGGACAAACACTCCTTCGTACCAGTCGACATTTTGATCCAAAAGAATCCCGATGCTGCCCTCTTGCCTTAAAATCTGAATCAGCCGTCTCATCGATTTTTCTTTGGGAATAGACTGGTTACCACTGATCCCCCGGAGGGTCTGGACCAGTCTGTCAACTGGTTTGAATTTCATGGCCATGGCCACCAGATGAACCGGCGAGATAAAATAGCCTATGCCCACGGCCATCAGTTCCCAACAGCCGAGGTGGCCGGTCAATAAAACCACCCCTTTTTTTTGGGACCTGGCCTGTTCAAAATGCTTCACCCCTTTAAACTCAATATAAGAACCCACTTTTTCTTTATCAAACCGTATCAAATAACAGGCTTCCAAAAGATGGCGGCCTAAGAATTGAAAGCTCTTTTTAACCAGGGCCTGGCGTTCTTTGGCCCCGAGTTGATCTCCAAAGGCCAGGGTAAGATTATCAGCAGCGGCCTCCCTTTTTTGCTTTAATATCCGATAGAATGCCCACCCCAGAAATTCCCCCAGCCGAAGACCAACGGGCCGTGGGATATAGGAGATCAGGTATAACCAAAGGTAAAGGATCCGGTAGATCATAGCTTCCCTCATTCCTCCCGTCTCAATCCACTGGCCTCAGACCCGATTTTCTGGTCCACCAGCTCCCAGAAGGCGGGGTCCTGTATTTCGACTTCAATCCCCAGAACCAGAATTTGCAGATCAGCGGGGGCCCATCGACCCAGCTTCAAATCATCCTTCTCGGTAGTAACCAGCCAATGAACCTTTAAAGATCGACTGAGGGTTTCCAAATACCTTTTATCCTTCTCCCGGTAGTAATGGTGATCCGGAAATTTAACCAGTTGGACCGGATCGGCCTGGAGTTGCTGCAAACTGAACAGCAAAGAGTCGGGATAAGCCAGACCGCAAAAAGCGACTACTCGTTTCCCGATTAATTCAGAGAAGGGAATCTCTTTTCTGTCGGGATAACTCCGCAGGATCCGGGGTTTGTGTTCGGAAAAAAAAACCGGGATCGAAGGAGCCCGGGATCGAATCTTCCCTTCCATCTCCTTTCGTTGAACAAAGTCCAGTTTTTCGGCATGAGTGACCACAATGATATCGGCCCTATTCATTTCTTTAACAGGCTCCCTGAGGAACCCCAAGGGCAGGAGCCTTTCTGAATCCAGGGGGAATTGACTCGAGAGAAGCAGAATATCGATCTCCCTTTTCAAGCTCAGGTGTTGAAAACCATCATCCAGGATAACCCATTCGGTTTGCCATTGCTGAAAACATTGCCATCCCGAGCGAAAGCGATCTCTGCCAACCAATACCGGTATTCCCGGCAGTTTTTGGGCCAGCCAATAAGGCTCCTCCCCGCCCTCTTCAAGAGTCCCCGGGATAGATCCCGTATCAGAAATTACCGCTCCTTCTTTCACCTTTGTTCCCCGGTAACCACGGCTTAAGACCGCCGTTTTAATCCCTTTTTTTTGTAAGTAACGGGCCAGAAGGGCCGTATGAGGGGTTTTTCCGGTCCCACCGGCCGTCAGGTTGCCGATACTGATCACCTTTAAGGGCAAGCTCCGGGTCGTCAGGAGATGCCGGCGATACAGCCAAAGACGAACCCGAACAGCGGATCCATAGAGGCCCGAAGCCACATAGAGAAGAGGACGAAGCAGCTGTTTCAAAAATGAATATCGTTTAGTGTTCGTCATGGGGTGTTGGGTGAAATCCAAAGTTATGCTGGTTTAAAAATTTATTACCTTAGCTGTCTTCCCGTTCAGGGCCTGAAATCCGGTTTTTAAGTTTCGGCCTTGTCACCGTCCTTTTTTAATAGTCTGTTTCAGCCAGTCCAACAAGTCTTTAAGGCCTTTCAACCACCGGATTTCTTTTTCTTTCCAGGTTACCCAAAACAAATACCAGCCTATGGCCCCCACAATCACATTAGGAAGCCACAAGCCAACCCAAGGAACCAAGATCCCCTTTTCCCCTAAGTTGAAGGCCAAAGAGAGGATCAAGTAATAGATAAAAATAACAATCCCTCCCAGAACCACGGCCCAGGCTCTTCCGGCCAGACGGGATTGCAGGCCAAGAGGGAAGGCGATCATCCCAAAAACAAGACAAGCAAAAGGAAGGCTGAACTTTTTATAATATTCAATCTGATACTTATAATATTTATTTTCTCCCGGAGAGGTCTGGCGGATCTTTTCTTTCAGTTCAAGAGGATATAATTCCGTTTCCGTTTTCTCCCTTTTTTTTTGGGCGGCCGCCATTTGATCCAGGGGCAATACCAGGTTATAGGTCTTAAAATTGATATTTTGAGCACTCCGGGAACCGAGGGAAACATTATAGATGGTTCCATTCCCCAGACGCAGATTGAGAGACCGCTCCCGGGGGTCGGGAATCAGCCATCCCTTCTTGGCCACGATGGTTTGAGGGACATCCTTCTGGCGTTGATCGAAAATAAAGACATCCTCCATTTCGCCTTCGGTATTCACCTTCTGAATATAAAAAACCAAGTCTTTAAACTCGTTGTTGAAGACCCGTTCCTTTAAGGTCACTTTGGCCTGAACCACGGCAATATTAAAAACCAAATTTTTCAGGGCAAATTCGCTCCAGGGTTGGGCCACCATAGCCATAAAACTAGTCAAGAAATAACCGGCCAGGCTCAAAATCAATACCGGCGGCAGGAGTTGGAAAAATCCCATCCCCGAAGCCTTCAAAGCGGTAACTTCATTATCGCTGGACAATCTCAAGAATCCCAGCAGTATGGAAATAAAAAAAGCCATGGGGATGATATAGACGAAGAGAAAGGGGAGGGTGTAGCCCAGTAACCGGGCAATATCCCAAAGGCCCACTCCTTTCTGAACGATCATATCAATCAACTGCATTAAATTACCAAGCAGAAAAATTACAGTAAAGACCAGAAAGGTAATCCCAAATGGGGTCAGGATTTCTTTGAAAATGTATCGGGAGATGATCCTCATAAACCTAGTTTAAAAAAGAAAATAATCTGAATTTATTCACAATCTGCCCTTTGGGCTGATATTACAATCTAAAAATACCCGATTAAGACGCTATCTTCAAGCGGTTTTATTCATTTTTTACACTTCCTTTACGCTCAATAATGAGATATAATATAAACTTAC